>PCCM01000001.1 GCA_002731735.1 Gemmatimonadota bacterium
CGTCCAAATATCACGTGGAGAAATGATCGGCCGGACCGTCGCGGATTGGCGGCGGCGCATCGGGCAGAACTAAGGGACGAGCTAGGCCGAATTGGTTGCCCGGAGGCGTCCGCATGCATACTCTCGGACGTTAAGGTAGGCTCTTGGCATCCCCTTAACAGGAAGGGTGCCTCCATCAGCAAAGGAGAACACGATGGGAAGCGACAACTCCCGGCAGTCCCGGCACCTTTCAGCCTTCCTGGGCATCCCACTGGGCCTCCTGCTCGCATCAGCCATGGTGCTTTCCGTACCGATGGTGGGCATGGCGCAAGGCCCCGGGACCGAGAACGGTCAGTGGACCTACCTCGGTGGTGATGCGTGGCACACTCGATACACGCCCTCCGATCAGATCAACGCGTCGAACTTCGAGGATCTCGAGGTTGCATGGCAGTGGAACGCGGCCAGCTTTGGTCCAAGCACCCCTCGTGCGACCCCGACCTACGTCAACGGCCAGCTGATCACGGTCACCTCAGACCGCCGCAGCATGGTCGCCCTCGATCCCTCCAATGGCGAGTTGCTCTGGAGTTTCACCGAACCGAACACGGCCCGGTGGGAGTACTCCATGCGGGCCGGCTACGGCAAGGGCATCGCATACGGTGAGCGTGATGGTCGGGGAGTTGCCTTCATCTCGACACCGGGTTTCTTCCTCCACGCCCTTGATGTGGTCACCGGCGAGCCCCTCGCGAACTGGGGTGAGGCGGTTCCGGTCGATGGATTCCCGCCCACCGGCAGCGTGGACCTCCTCGCCGACTTGATCGACGGCTGGGGTCCCTGGGAGAGATGGAATCAGCCGTTCGATGCGTACCAGGGGATCCCGCTGGAACTCGGCTATATCACGAGTTCCTCGCCGCCGATCGTGGTCAACGGCGTTGTGGTCGTTGGAAACTCGGCGGAGCAGGGTTATCACCAGACGCGTATCGAAATGATCCCGGGTGATATCCTCGCTTACGATGCGGACAACGGCCAGCTCAAGTGGAAGTTCAACGTGCTCCCGCGTCCGGGTGAGTTCGGGCACGATACCTGGGAGAACGATGCGTGGGAGTGGACGGGCGACATCTCGTCCTGGGCCCCGATGGCGGCCGATCCCGAGTTGGGAATCGTCTACATCCCGACCAACGGCGCTACGCAGGATTTCTACGGCGGATTCCGCCCCGGTGACAATCTCTTCAGCACGAGTTTGATCGCCCTGGACGTCGAGACCGGCGAAAGGGTGTGGCACTACCAGATGGTCCATCACGACATCTGGAACTATGACACTTCGACGGCTCCGATCCTCATGGACGTCATGGTCGATGGCGAACTGATCAAGGGCGTCTTCCAGACCGGGAAACAGTCCTTCGTCTACGCCCTGAACAGGGAGACGGGCGAGCCGATCTGGCCCATCGAGGAGCGGCCCGTCCCGGCCTCGAACGTCCCGGGCGAGCAACTGTCACCCACCCAGCCGTTCCCGACGAGGCCTTTGGCGTACGATCTTCAGGGCCGCACGGAGGACCATCTGATCGACTACACGCCGGAAATTCGCCAGATGGCGTACGACGTCGCGGTGGCGGGAAATCACTTCGCACCACTCTTCAACCCCCCGACGAATGTGGGCAACCCACAGGGCGACGGACCCGCAAGGATCTGCCCGGGCGGAGGGGGAGGGACCAACATTACGGGCCCGACTGTGGCGGATCCCGTCAACGGGATTCTCTTCACCACCTCGATGAGCGGTTGCTCGTACGAGTTCCTCGAGGCGGGCATAGACTCGCCGATGGACAACGACCAAATGACCGGCAAGACGCTGTCCGACTGGATCCGCGGTGCGCGAGGTGAGCGCCGGGCCCCTGAGACCATCGATGGTCTTTCGATCTGGAAGGGTCCCGTCGGCCGAATCACGGCGATCGACATGAACACCGGCGAGCACCTCTGGATGATCCCGCACGGTGACGCGCCACAGGAGCAGCAGGATGCCATCCGGAATCACCCGCTACTTCAGGGCGTCGACAACGTGATGGCCAATCGCGGTCGGCAAGGCCAGTCGGCCATGGTAGCGACGCCCACGCTGTTGTTCGCTTCGGGCCAGACTGCCGACGGCACCTGGAGCCTCTTTGCCATCGACAAGGAGACCGGCGAACGGGTGGGAACCGTGGATCTTCCTGGATCCACGAGATACGGAATGTCCAGCTGGACGCATGAAGGCAAGCAGTACATCATCATCCAGCTGAATGACGGCATAGCGGCGATGGCGCTGCCGTAACCGTAGCTTCAACTGCCTTCACGGATCCCATTATACGCGGATCCGGCTGAAGCCCCGGGGGATGGTTTCCTCCGGGGCTTCGGTGACTACATCAGCCTCCACGCGATCCACCCAGCGGGACATTATCCCAGGCCAATGCTTGCCCGCGGCGCGCAGAATCGGATCCAAGGCACGTCGTGAGTCGTGGGAAGGAGGAGCGGGCTCTCGTTCCTTGCCTGCGGTTCCACGCCACTCTAATCTGTTTGGTTCGGGCCCCGACAGAGCACGCCCATCACGGTGGCGGGGCAAAATAGGTGCCCGAAATTCCACGTGAGGAGGTCTCCCATGGCTAGACAGGGTCGATCGGAAAAGCTGACGGCGTTTGCGCTCCTACTGATGGTTGGGGGCGTGGCGAGTTGTGATCAAGCCGGGAATCCCGGAGTTGGCGAAACTCAAGCAGCCGGAATGGAACGCTGGAGTTACCAAGACTGGCCGACCGGCCCCTACCAGGTGGCGCTGGACTGGCCCAAGCCGCTGCCGGACGACCGTCATTCGCACGATGGATGGACCTGGGGCTCCATGGGCGGAGTGTATGCCGAGTCCCCGGACCGAATCTGGGTGGCCATGCGCGGCGAGCTACCGCTCCCTGAGGGCGCCGCGCCCTGGACGGCGTACGGCGCCACCAACCTCGTGGGGAATGCCACGGGTAACGGCGACGGCATCGGCGCCACGTGCAACGTCAGCCAGAACCGCCGGGGCTGGGAGCGGCGCTTCGAGCACAGCATCATCGTGTTGGACGGGGACGGCAATTTGGTCGACGAGTGGCCGTACGCCGACGAACTTTTTTCGCAGCTTCCGTGTGGCCGGGGGCCGCACCAGATCAAGATGAGCCCCTACGACCCGGAAAAACACGTGTGGATCATCGACGACCAACTCCACGTGATCTACAAGTTCACCTACGACGGTGAGCTCGTGCTTACGCACGGCACCTTGGGCGAGCGAGGACGAGACGCGGCACGGCTGTTCGACCGGCCCACCGACATCGCTTGGTTGCCGGACGGCACATACTTCATCAGCGACGGCTACGGCGGGACCCGAGTGGCTAAGTTCGACGCGGACGACAATTTCCTCATGGACTGGGGGGAGCCAGTCGCCGATCGGGCGGACCCGCAGCCGAACGAGTTTCAGACGGTTCACAGCATCGCAATCAGTGAGGACCGCCGCATTTTTGTTCTGGACCGCGGAAACGCACGGATGCAGGTCTTCGACGAGGACGGCACGTTCCTCGACATGTGGCCGCTCACTTCACCGCACTGGGGCAACCAGGGCACCCTGATGGCTAATCACCTCGTTACGACGGACGGGTACATCTGGGTGGGGGACGCACCGACGAGCAGGCTCCTGAAGTTCGATCTCGAGGGGAACTTCCTCTACAGCTGGGGCGCACCGGGAATCCAGGCCGGACGGCTGGCGTGCTCGCACGGGATCACGACAGATCAGGACGGCAATCTGTTCGTGGCCGACTGTTTCGCCGGACGCGTGCAGAAGTTCGTGCCGATCCCGGGCGTCGACACGTCCAAGATCGTCGGCCAGATTCTGCGGGAATACCCGATCGACTAGAATCGAGACGCTTTCGGTTGCATGGGGATCGGGTCGTAAATGCGCGGCCCGATCCCGCTTCTCGGTGACGAACGTCTGTGGGTTGCCCCCGGTGACCTGTGCGGGTACCGTTGGCGGTTAACGCTGATTCTCGACGTAGTCGCTCAGCCTCTGATCGGATACCTCGACCTACGTACCACTCGACCTACGTACCAAAGGAGAGCACGAATGGAACGCGACAACTCCCCGCGATCTCGTCACCCTTCCCCCCTGTCATGGCTCGCTCTTGCATTCGGCGCCGTACTTGCGCTGCCAGCGGCGAGCGGGGCTCAGGGACCCGGGACGGAGGACGGTCAGTGGACCTATCTCGGTGGTGACGCGTGGCACACGCGTTACACGACGGCCGACCAAATCAACGCATCGAACTTCGAGGATCTCGAAGTTGCATGGACGTTCAACGCGGCCAGCTTTGGGCCGAGCACACCTCGGGCGACCCCATCCTATGTGGACGGAAAGCTGATCACGGTCACAGGGGAGCGTCGCGCCATGATTGGGCTCGACCCGGCGACGGGCGAGCTGCTCTGGAGCTTTACCGAGCCGAACACCGGCCGGCACGAGTACTCCATGAGGTATTCCTACGGCAAAGGCATCGCGTACGGCGAGCGTAACGGGCGAGGAGTCGCCTACATCTCGACTCCGGGTTTCTTCCTTCACGCCCTGGACGTTGTAACCGGCGAGCCCCTCTCGAACTGGGGAGAAGCCGTTCCCATCGATGGGTTCCCTCCCACGGGTAGTCAGGATATGCTGGCCGACATCATCGACGGCTGGGGCCCATGGGAGAACGCGGGTCGGCCGTTCGACCCGGACGCCGGAATCCCGCTGGAACTCGGATATATCACGTCGTCCTCGCCGCCGATCGTGGTCAACGGAACCGTGATCGTCGGAAACTCGGCCGAGCAGGGTTATCTGCAGACGCGCATCGAGAACATCCCGGGCGACATCCTGGCATACGACGCCGATACAGGCGCCTTGAAGTGGAAGTTTCACATCATCCCGCGGCCCGGCGAGTTCGGACACGACACCTGGGACAATGATGCTTGGCAGTGGACGGGCGACGTGTCATCGTGGGCGCCTATGGCGGCGGATCCCGAGCTCGGGCTGGTCTACGTCGTGACGAACGGCGTGACGATCGACTACTATGGCGGCCACCATCCGGGTGACAACCTGTACAGCACGAGCATCATCGCGCTGGACTCGGAGACGGGCGAGCGGGCCTGGCATTACCAGATGGTGCACCACGACATCTGGAACTACGACACACCCACGGCTCCGATCCTGATGGACGTGACCGTGGACGGTCGGGAGGTCAAGGGACTCTTCCAGGCGACGAAGCAGAACTTCCTGTATGCTCTGGATCGTGAGACGGGTGTACCGATCTGGCCGATCGAGGAGCGCGCGGTACCCGCGTCGACCGTGCCGGGTGAGCAACTGTCTCCCATGCAGCCTTTCCCGACGAGGCCGGCTCCGTACGATCTTCAGGGTCGGAGCGCAGAAAACCTGATCGACTACACGCCCGAGATCTATGCGCAGGCGCTCCAGATCGCGCANGACGGCAACTTCTTCAACTCCTTGTTCGACCCGCCCAGGACCATCGACGATCCGCTCGGACCCGCCTGGAACTGCCCNGGTGGNGGNGGCGGTGTCAACATCACNGGGCCTCCTGTGGCCGACCCGGTCGAGGGAGTCATGTTCATCACNTCGACGGGNAACTGCTTCCGGCTACAAGTNGAGCCCGGCGTCACTTCGCGGATGGATAGTCCGGCACAGTCGGGTAGGACGCACTCCGACTGGGTGGCCGTGGCCACCACGGTTCCTGGGGGAGGCAGGGCTGTCCTCGACGGTCTGCCGCTCTGGAAAGGTCCAGCCGGGCGGATCACCGCCATCGACATGAACACCGGCGAACATCTTTGGATGATCCCGAACGGTGACGCTTCACAGCAGGAGCAGGATAGAATCCGCAATCACCCGCTCCTTCAAGGCGTCGAAGGTGTGGAGGTGAACCGCGGACGTGGGTCGCACTCCACTATGGTAGCGTCACCCACGTTGCTGTTCGCTACTGGCCAGACGGCCGACGGCGCCTGGAAACTCTTCGCCATCGACAAGCAGACCGGCGAACGGGTGGGAACCGTGGACATCCCAGGCTCCACCAGATACGGAATGTCCAGTTGGTCGCACGAAGGTAAGCAGTACATCATCATCCAGTTGAATGACGGTCTGGCGGCGATGGCGCTGCCGTAACGTCTCAGTCGGATCCCCTTCGGTGGATCCCCAGAAAAGCCCCGGGGGACTCGATGTCTCCGGGGTTTTTCTATTCCCCCATCATCTACAACGAGTTCAGGGAACCGAAGTGAGAACAGCCGCGCGCAGCCCGGGAATCCTTAGAAGAAAAAGCCACCACCTCCTCCTCCCTGATGAGTCCCTGGAGATGCACGACCTCCCTGAATCCGGACTCCGTCGCGAATGTGGCGAGTCCGAGCCCCAGTGTGAGCGCCACGCCGTCGAGCCCGTTCCGTCGGCAGGGAACTGTAAGGGACCTAGAGAGGCGCTCTGTCGAGCTTCAAGCCACCAGCATGGCCTCTACCACCAAGCCCGGGCCAAAGGCGAGGGCCACGCAAGGGAGCGCGGCGCCCGCCTTCCGGAGCCGCTCCAAGATGAAGAGCACCGTGGGTGACGACATGTTTCCGTGGCTCCGGAGCACCTCCCGGGATACATCCAAGTGACCGTTCTCGAGAGCGAGGGCATCCTGCACGGCCCCTAGAATCCGCGGGCCGCCGGGATGTACGGCCCAACTCCCCACGTCTTCCATACGAAGCCCCTGATCCTGCAACCAGCTTTCGAGCCACCCACCGAGGTTGGTCCGGATCAGCACGGGAACCTCAGCGGAGAGTGTCATGCGGAAGCCGTGGTCCCCGATGCGCCAGGACATGGCGTCGGCCGACATGGGCATGAGGAAGGTGCCCTGAGCCTGCACGCACCATCCGGGGGTCTCTCCATTCTGCGCGGGGGTGCCCACCACCGCCGCCGCGCCATCCGCGAACAGAGTGTTGGCGACAACCATCTCCGAATTCCAACCATATGCGAAGTGAAGGCTGCATAGCTCGACGGCGCAGAGGAGAACCCGTGCCTCCGCCTCTTGAGCCTGCGACGCGGCCACTCGCAACCCGTTGAGGGCCCCGTGGCACCCCATGAATCCGACGTGGGTGCGATGCACCGTGCGCTGGAGCCCCAGAGCGTCGATGAGAACGGCGTCGATACCCGGCGAGAAGAAGCCTGTACACGACACGGTGACCAGATGGGTGATGGCCTCCACGGGGGTGGATGCGTCCTTCAGAGCCCGTCGCGCCGCCAACTCGGCAAGAGGCGGGGCTTCGGCTTCGTACCAGGCCATGCGCTCGCCCGTGGTGGGCCCGCGATCGTCCGGGCCGCTGGCGACTGGATAGAATGGCACCCGCTCCTCGAGTACTCCCTGGTCAGCTCGCAGCACCACGGTGTTGCGGGTCTCCACACCGGAGCGGCCATAGAGCCTTCGGAGAGCGCGCGCCTGCCTGGCGTCGGCCGCGCAGAAAGCCGGGCTCAACTCTGCAGCATCGCTCTGCTCCAGGACGCCGGGTGGAACGGCGGTGCCGAGGCCCGACAAGTGGAGGTTCACTAGGCCCTTCCTCTTCGAAGGTGTGTGGTTACCGAAGTGTGCATCACCAGGGGACGGGCTAAGGCTGGCGCGGTGCCGAGGACGCGTACAACCGTACGTGCCATCCAGGGGCGCCGTAGGCCCCATGCCACCATCCGGCAGACACGCTGACCGCGCCGAATCCGGCGGCGGTGCACCTGGGCCCACCGGTGTACCAGCGCATCATCCCAACGTCGCACGCCGTCGTGCACCAGGGGCGCCAGCGCTAGCGCCCCCCACAGCGCCCATCCCATACCCTCACCCGTGAAGGGCTCAACATACCCTGCGGCATCACCCACTAGGAACAGGCGCTCCTCCCCGAGCGAGGAGAGTCGTCGCGTGAGGGGCGGTGTGCCCTTCCACCCGCGGTGGATCCTCTCAGGGAGCGGCGGCATACCGGCCCCCTCCAGGTGCGCTCGCACTGCACGATCCGGCGATCCGTACCGCCGCACAAATTCGGAGTCCAAGGCGGCGGCGGCGTTGAGACGTTCGTCCTCTTGGCGCACCAGCCCCACGTATCCCGCACGCCCCACCACCATGTGCACGGCGCCAGGCCCGTACCCGGCGGCGCTGCCTTCCAACACCGCGCCCACCCCCACGCGGGACCCCGCCCGAACCATAGCGAGGGGTACAGGGCCCGCCAGGGTCGGGGAGCGCAGGCCGTGCAGGCCCGCTGCGGACACCACCACACGGGCCCGGACGTTCTGCGCCCCACCACCGCCCCGGACCGTGAGGGTCCGCTCTCCGTTGCGCACCGGCCCCAACTCCGCGGAAGCTCCCTGTACGAATACGACGCCCCTATCCACTGCTGCCCGTACCAGTGCTTGGTCTAGGGCCTCTCGGGACAGTGCGACCGACTCGCGCAGGGCCACATGAGCGGTCCTCCCCCATCCCGTCATCCGGAGCTCGCTCAGCCGTGGCGCGCACGCACGCGCCACCAGCCCGTCCAGGCCCGCGTGGGCCAACGCCCCCTGCGCCGCCTCATTCAGGCAGGCGCCACAGACCTTCCATCGCGGGAAGGTCTGGCGTTCCACGAGGAGAACGTCACAACCCCTGCGGCCAAGCTCCAACGCTACCATCGCACCGGCAAGCCCGGCACCCACCACCACCACATCCCAAGGGCGTTCGCCCAGGTCGGTCGGGACCCCCGCGGCGCCGGTCACGGCCTCCTCCATCTGAGAATGAACCGCTCCGGCCAACCTCGCTGGACGACAGCGCCCACGTAACCGGCCTCGGCGGCCATGGTCCGTACCTCAGATAATGTGAAGGCGGCGCGAACGGAACGGGGACCGTCCACGCGGGCAACATCGGACCTGGACAGGAGTCGGAGTCCAGACCACGCCAGCACGTATCCGAGTGTTCCCCGCAACAGGTCCTGCACCAACACTCGGTGGCCCGCCTCGGACATGGCCCTCAGAAGGCCGACGGCATCCTCACGCGCAAGGTGGTGATGGAACAGAGACGAGCACACCAGGTCGTAGCCACCTGGAAGGCCTTCGGCCAAAACGTCTCGGTCAAAGAAGTCCGCTTCAACGCCCCGCCGTTCGGCCTCGCGGCGGGCATGCTCCAACGCTACGGGGCTCGAGTCGCACCCGTGGACCGCCAGCGTAACACCCGCCCGATGCGCCCGGCTGGCCACATCGACCATCACGTCTCCTCCTCCACAAGCGACGTCCAGAAGCCGCAGCGGCAGACCCACTCCCCGGTCGTGGCTGATTCGGCTCATATGGAGGACCTCCCGCCATACTCTTGCGGCCACCAGCGAGACCCGGTTCACGCGCGCCAGCGCCCTGAGAGCCGTGACGTGTCGCGTTGGATCGAGATCCTCCGCGTCCATGAGCTCGGGCTCCCGATGCCGGCCGTCTAAGTAGGGCAGCTTAAGACCTCGCGTTCCCGCCCAAAGGAGCCGGAAGGATTTCTGTGGCTGTCATGTCCTGCCAGGTCTGTGTTTCACGCTCGGGCCAGAATCAAGTGATGGCCGGTCACGGTGCCGTGCCCCCCGTCCCATGTCAATCCCGGCGCCCACCTGACGGTAGCGATACGGCTAAGGGCCAACTCAAGGCCATGCGCAGCGCAGGGGATCACCTCGTCAAGGGGAAGCGGAGCGGGACGCTCGCGTGAGGCCTCGTGTTGACCGCTCTGGCCGGGTGCCTCACGTTACCCCGGACCGTCCAAGAGCCTCCGCCCTTTCCTGCCCCTGAATCCCACGATGTGATGCCGGAAGAGATCCCCAACGATGGCTCCGACAACTCCCGATTTCGCACCACGCTCATCCGAGTGATCATCGTGCAGGTCGTCGCGCTCGGCCTGCTCCTATTGCTACAGCTCCGCTACCAACCATGACCGGTGCCCCCGTCCGCTAATGCACTGGATCAACTGGCTGATCGTTGGCGCCTACGTGGCCTGGGTTGTCGTGGACGGCATCCGGAAGTCGAAGGACACCGACACGGTCTCGGGCTACTTCCTAGCCAACAAAAGCCTGTCGTGGTGGGTCGTAGGTCTCTCGGTGATGGCGACTCAGCTCTCCGCGGTCACGATGATCGGCACGCCAGGCCAGGGCGCCACGGACGGCATGCGCTTCATCCAGCTGTACCTAGGGCTCCCACTCGCGATGGTGATCCTCGGCGTGACAATCGTCCCGCTACTACACGGGGCGGGCGTCTACACCGCGTACGAGTACTTAGAGCGCCGCTTCGACTCCAGGACGCGCTCGCTAACCTCGTTCCTCTTCCTGATCTCTCGGGGGCTCTCGGCCGGGGCCATCATGGCGGCTCCGGGGGTGGTCTTCAGCGCGGTCTTCGGGATTCCCCTCGTGTGGGCGGTGGCGCTCATCGGCATCCCCACAGTGATCTACACGATGATCGGCGGGGTTCAGGCCGTCGCGTGGGCCGACGTGAAACAGATGGTCCTGATCGTCATCGCGCTCGTCGCGATCATGATCGTGCTCATCGTGAAGATGCCCGTGAATCCCGACGAAGCGCTCAGGATCGCCGGGGCCACAGGCCGGCTCGAGGTGTTCGATTTCTCGTTCGACCTGAGCGAGCGGTACACGTTCTGGTCGGGCGTGATCGGCGGGACGTTCCTGATGCTGTCGTACTTCGGGACCGACCAGAGCCAGGTGCAGCGCTATCTCGCCGCTAAATCCGTCGGTCAGGCGAAGAGTTCGCTGCTCATGAGCGCGTACTGGAAGATCCCACTACAGGCGCTCGTGCTCATGGTGGGAGTTGGGGTATTCGTCTACTACCAGTTCGTGCGTCCACCCCTCCTCTACAACCCGGCGCAGGAGGCCGCGGTGGTGGCCGAGCGCGGCCCCACCTACGACGCGCTACAAAACGATTACGCCGAGGCCTTCACACTTCGGCAGGAGGCTGCGCAGGCGGTCGCGGATGCATCCGGCGACGCTGCAACCGCGGCGATGGACGTGTTCGTCGCACGGGAGGCCGACATCCAAACGATCCGCGGTGAGGCGCTCGCCATGGTCGAAGACGTCACCGGCGAGGCCTCGGGGGACACCAACTACATCTTCCCACGCTTCGTGCTGTCCGAGCTTCCCATCGGGCTCGCGGGCATCTTCATCGCGGGGGTCTTCGCGGCAGCCATGTCGAGTATCGCCGCAGAGCTCAACGCGCTCTCGACCGCATCCGTTATCGACTTCTACAGGCGGTGGATGAAGCCCGACGCCGACGACGCGCACTACCTCGCCGTGTCGAAGGGTGCGACGGCTTTCTGGGGATTGTTCGCGTGTGTGGTGGCCACTTATGCCGCGACGCTGGGCTCGCTGATCGAGGTCGTGAACCGCTTCGGGTCATTCTTCTACGGCTCGATCTTGGGTGTCTTCCTTCTCGCGATGGTGCCCGGAGCCAAGGCGCCCGGGGCGTACTACGGACTGATCATCGGGATGGGCACCGTGGGTTTTGTCGCCTTCGGCACGAGCATCGAGTACCTCTGGCAGAACGTCATCGGCGCTGTGGTGGTGTTGCTCGTCGGTGTGCCGCTCAGCCGATTCATCGGAGGCGACCTAGAAGGCTCTTGAAGGAGTACAGTGGGCCGCGTTGCGGATGCCACCGGCCCCCCAGCTCCTAGGCGGAGCGACGACGCCATAGCATTCGCTATGTCTAGAAGCTCCAACAACGGAGATGGCGTCGTGCCACCGTAACCCATCAACGTATGGGGTCATGCCCCAAATGGTGGAGGGCACATGGCGGTTGTGCGGTTGATCCTGCGTCCCTCCTTCAAGAGCCTTCTATGGACGCTGGCGAGCCTTAGCACCGGCCCTCGAGGTCGATCCCGCTCACGCATCCCTCGGCGGCTCGCCTGGTAGGCTCACCGGCTCGCCCGATAGGCGTTCCAGTCTTCCGCCGTCAGCGACACGAGATTGGCGAACAGCCGATGCGCTCCTGGTACGCCGGCCGGAAGCTGGCGAAAAAATGCGAGGGCTGCATACGCGTAGATCCCTTGGCCGACC
>PCCM01000002.1 GCA_002731735.1 Gemmatimonadota bacterium
CCCATCCGCACTTGAGGACTAACCTCTAAAGCTATTTCTACTCTCCGCTCTTCGCTCTGGCCGGGCTCCCTCAACAGGACCGGCTCTGGAATTTCACCCGCGGGAAGATCTTCGAAGTACTCATCGGCCCAGGCAAGAATCTGGTCGGGGTCGATGTCCCCGACGACGGTGACGACGGCGTTGCGAGGCCCGTAATAACTGCGGAAATATGCTTCCACGTCCGGTCGGCGAAGTCGTTGGATGTCGGACATGTATCCTACGACCGGCCGTCCGTACGGATGAACGGTGAAGGCCGCAGCCATGTGAGCCTCGAACAGAAGGCCTACGGGGTTGGTGTCCACACGTTGTCGACGTTCTTCGGCGACGATATCCCTCTCGGTGTAGAACTCCCGGAACACAGGGTTGGCCATGCGGTCTGATTCCAGGAGAAACCAAAGCTCCGCGCGGTTCGCCGGCATTTCCACGAAGTAGGTCGTGGACTCCCAGTCCGTGCTGGCGTTGAGGCCCCGGCCACCGTTCGCCGAGAGAATCCTCTCGAACTCGTTGGGCAGTACGTACGCCCGTGCCTCGGTCTCCAACGCGTCGATCCCATCTCTGAGAAGGGGTACTGCCGTGGTATCCCCTCGGGCCTCCAGCGTCAGGATCGAATCCTGAAGCGCGTCCATACGAAGGAACAGAGCGCGTTCGGCGCTGGAGTCTCGGGTCCCCAATGTCTCCGTACCCTTGAACAGCAGGTGCTCGAGCAAGTGGGCGATGCCCGTCTGTCCCTGCACGTCGTTGACGGCGCCGACCCGGAACTGGACGACGAAAGAAACCGTGGGTGCACCAGGCCGAGGTAGTACCAGCCAGCGCATGCCGTTGGCGAGTTGGTGCTCGACGACGGGGAGTTGCGCTCCGGTGAGAACCTTAGAGCTCCCGTAGCCAGCCGACAGCCACGCACATCCGGCTACCGAGTTCAGCACCAGGAACCACAACAAGGCGGGTCGCGCGGCGATGTGCCCGCCCCTTATTTGGTTCCGCCGCGTCACGCGGTTACACCCGATCCGAAGGGCTGGCAACTGGGACAATAGAACGCCGAGCGATTTCCGAATACCAATCGACATACCCTCGTAGAGCAGCGGAGGCAGGGCTCCTCGCCTCTCCCGTAGACTCTTAACCGCGAGGCGTTGTCACCAGGATTCCCGGAGGCGTCCCGGTAATCCTTGAGCGTCGTTCCCCTGTTCTCCACCGCGCTGCTTAGGGTGCGGCGGAGCGCCCTATGGAGCTTGCGGGCCTCGCCCTCAGTCATGGACTTGCACGACCGTTGTGGATGAATGCCAGCCAGATGAAGCGCCTCGTTCGCGTAGATGTTGCCTACCCCCGCTACCCGGCGCTGGTCCAGCAGCCAAGACCGGATGGGTGAGACGGATCGGGAGAGGTCCTCGTGCAGCCGTTGGGCGGTGAACGTCGACGACAGCGGTTCCGGACCGAGATCTCGATCGCGCAGGGCCCATTCGGTCTCATTCATGGCCTCCAGCCGTCCAAAGCGGCGCACATCGTCGTAGACGAGCGCGGGACCGGCATTCACGGTAAAACGCACCGCGGGATGGGTCGTCGGTGTTTCGTCTCGGGCCCATACGAGGCGGCCGGTCATGCCCAGGTTTACGACCAGGACCACCCCTTCGGTGAGATGCGCAACGATGTTTTTGCCCCGTCTGTCGACGGATTCGAATGTCCGTCCCTTCAGACGGGCGGAGAATTCCCGGCGTGGTTGGCGAAGGACGTCCGCGTGAAGGATCCGGAGGCGTTCGATCGTCTTACCGGGAAGCGTGGGGCGAAGTCCCCGGACAATGGTTTCGACCTCTGGTAGTTCGGGCATGGCGTGCGGTTGATCAGGCGAGGGCTAGCCGGGCCCCGGCTCGGTTCCGGGAGACTCTCGCTCGGCTTCGGCCGACTCCCGCTCGGCCCGGGCGAACTCTCGCCATCCGATATCGTTCCGAAATTGTTTTCCGGAGAACTCGATGGCATCAGCCGCCTCTCGGCTCTTCGTGGCCGCCCCACTCAGCGTCGTCCCCAATCCGGTGACGGCCATTACGCGTCCTCCGGAGGTTTCGAGCCCATCGGCGCNAGAAGTCGTACCNGCATGAAAGAGAAGTACGTCCGGGTCGTCNCGGACCGACTCCGGAATGTGNATCGCACGGCCCTTGGGGTAGGGGCCNGGATATCCCTCCGAGGCGAGCACCGTCGTGAGTGCGGCCCCCGCACTCCACTGCAGGCTCGTGCCGCCGAGCCGGCCCCCGCGAGCGACCTCCAGCATGGGGTCTAGAAGGGATGACTCCAGCAACGGAAGCACCACTTGAGCTTCGGGATCTCCGAAGCGGCAATTGAACTCGAAGATTCGAGGTCCACTCTCGGTGAGCATGATCCCTGCATACAGGACGCCACTGAATTCGCAATTGTCGTCGCGCAGCGCGGCCAGCGTCGGATGGATGATCTTGTCATGGATTTGTACGAGAAGTGCCTCAGAGGAGAGTGAGACAGGTGCGTATGCTCCCATACCTCCGGTGTTCGGCCCAGCATCCCCCTCACCCACGCGTTTATAGTCCTGGGAGGGGAGCATCAGCACGCCATCGCGGCCGTCCGAAAGGGCGAATACCGATATTTCCTCTCCCTGCATGAACTCCTGGATAACGACCTCTCTGCCTGCCTCCCCGAACGCCCGGTCCTCCATGATCTGCTCAAGTGCTAGGAGTGCCTCCTCGACCGTCTCGCACACGATCACACCCTTTCCGGCGGCCAATCCGGAAGCCTTCACGACGATGGGCGCCCCGTGTTCCTGCACGTAGGCGGAGGCTTCGCCGTGGTCGACGAACGATGCGGAGGTCGCCGCGGGGACGCTGGCCCGTCGCATCAATTCCTCCGCATAACTCTTGCTGGATTCGATTGATGCGGCCGCTTTCGTCGGTCCGAACGCGGGGACGCCGCTACGGTAGAGGCGATCCACCAGACCGGCTGCGAGTGGGGCCTCCGGTCCCACTACCACCAGGTCCATGTCTTGCGCGTTTGCCCAGCCGGCAAGTGCCACGACATCCCCGGGCGCGATGGCCACCGGCTCGATTTCCGAGTCCATCCCGCCGTTCGGTTGCGTAACAAACAGCTTGGCTTCGGGCGCATCTTTCTGGAGCTTCCAAGCCAGTGTGTGCTCTCGGCCACCGTTTCCGACAATGAGGATTCGCATGGCCCACAGTCTACGGCCCCGAGCTCGAAAAGAGAACGGGCGACCAGGTCATTGGTCGCCCGTTCGTTGAGGCCCGCGAGATTTCTCTGAAGAGCTACCGCTTGACACTTCCCATGAGGTCGTCGGCCATGCGCTTGGCTGCGCCCGTGACCTGTCCAAAGAGATCCTTTGCGCCGTCTGCGTAGGCTTTGGCGGCGTCCGACAGGTCCGCGTTGTACGACGGGTCCGGGTCTCCTTTGTGCACGTATTCACCACGGAGGATCCGGTCGTATTCGCCCTCCTCGATCCATGAGCGAATTTCAGCCAAGCGAAGCACGTAGAACGGATGGCTCTGGCCCATCAGGTTGAGGACCTTGAACACCTGGTCCGCGACATCGCCCGTCTCTCGGTACTCTTCCGCCTGAATGATGAATTCGTCCAAGTTCATCTCGGCGTCGTCCCCACCACCGGCCATCTTCAGCATCGTGGACATGACCCCTTGGGGGTTCTGCACGGCCAATAGCCCCGCCCGGTCGCTCGACAACTCGCTCTTCCTCCCCCACTCGAGAAGTCCCACGAGCACGGCTCGAGCGGCGAGCCCCACGATCGGAAATCCCATGCCGGCGAGTTGAATCAGAAGTTCCGTCATCGTCCGGTAGAGGACGTGGTCACTCATGATGTGGCCGAGTTCATGACCGATGACGTAGGAGAGTTGATCGTCGTCCAGAAGGTTCACGGTGCCCGAGTTCAGGATGATGAACGGCTCGGCCATCCCGTAGGCCCCGGCGTTGACCATGGGCGTCTGGGAAACGAAAAGCGGGTAATCTTTCGGCGCGTCGAGTGTCTTGAGAACGTCTTGGTAAATGCGCGAAACACGGGGGAACTGCCGCTCTGAGACCCGAACGGAATTCGCGAGGAAGGCCAGGCGAATCGGCTTCTCGCCGAAGAACCCGAAGAGCGCCCGCAGCACGTCGTCGAAGACCGGAATCTTTCTGAGCGCCGCCAATGCGGCCCGGTCCGCCGGGTGCTCCCAAGCGCGGGGGGCGATGTCCGTCAGGATGCGCGTGGCCCTCGCGTCCTGCCCGTCTTCGCCGTTCCCGTTGTCCTGGTTGTTCCCGTTTTCTTGGTCGTTCTCAGTCATGGCTGTCCATCTCCTTTGGTCCGCGCGAAAGGACGAGCCCTCCGCGCTATCCGGCTCTACGCTCCCCTCGTCGGGGAAATTTCAGGACGTGTCGGCGGGGCGGCCCGCGCTCAGGGCAGCGCTTGGCCCAAGTCCTGGATTAAATCTTTCACGTCCTCGATGCCAACCGAAAGTCTTACCAGTCCCTCCGTTATGCCCAGCGCCTCACGTACCTCCTGCGGCACCGATGCGTGGGTCTGGAGCGCTGGTACGCTGATGAGAGATTGAACGCCACCCAAGCTCTCCGCAAGCTGGAACACCCGAGTATCGGTGGCCAGGGCCCGGGCTCGTGCCGCGTCACCGAGGTCCACTGACAGCATTCCACTGTAGCCAGACATCTGTTGCGCTGCCAACTCGTGCTGGGGGTGGGATTCCAGCCCCGGGTAGACGACACGTTCGACGGCGCTGTGCCCCTCCAGGAACCGGGCCACCGCCAGTGCGTTCTCATTGTGGTGCGGCATGCGCACGTGGAGCGTTCTGATGCCTCGCAGACAAAGCCAGGCGTCCATCGGCCCCGGGACGGCTCCCGAGGACTTCCGGACGAAGTGGATGTCCTCGGCGAGTTGGTCATCGTTGAGCACGAGCACACCGCCGATGATGTCGGAGTGGCCGTTCAGGTATTTCGTGGAGGAGTGCATACTCACGTCCGCGCCGAGGGCCAGCGGCTGTTGGTTGAACGGGGACGCAAAAGTGCTGTCCACCATCAGGAGGGCGTCGCCCTCGTGGGCGATGTCGGCCGCTGCACGGATGTCGCAGATCCTGATCAAAGGATTCGTGGGCGTCTCGACGTGGACCAGCCGGGTGTTGGGGCACATCGCGTTCCGGATCTGGTCCGGGTCCCTCGTGTCCACGAAGGAGAATTCCAGTCCGAGCTTCGCCAGGACGCCCGTGTACATACGAATCACACCCCCGTACGTATTCTCCTCGCACACGATGTGGTCGCCGGCGGAGAGGCACTTGACCACAGCTTCGATAGCCGACAGCCCGCTGGCGAATGCGATTCCGTGGGCGCCGCCTTCGAGCGCGGCCATCTTTTGTTCGAGCCCCACCGTCGTCGGATTCTTTACGCGTGCGTAGTCGTACCCTTGTTTCGGCTCGGCGACGTCCGGCTGGACGTATGTGGAGGTCTGGAAGATGGGGGGAATGATCGCGCCGGTGGTGGGTTCGGGGTCTTGGCCGGCGTGGACGGCTAGGGTGCCGAAGCGGGGGGTGTCCGGTGATGGATTCTTCATTCAACTCCTCGTATTCCGTCCATTCGAGTACTATTGTCGTGGGCGCCTTGTTCGACGTCCGGAAGACGCATCACAACGAGCGGGTGTGCAGGCGGGGCGGGAGGCGGCGATCGCCTGGAATATACGCGGGACTCTCCCGCCTGTGCCACCCGTGGGCATGAGCCCGACTTCCGAGACGCCTCACAAAGTCGTTGACGGTTCTCCGGGACCCTGAGTAGTGTTCGTGGGGCCGCTCGAGCCGGGTGGCCCATGACCCGATACGGACCTCGACATGGCCTCGACAGGCTCCTGAAGAAATGCCTCTAGTAATTCCAGAAGGGCTCGTGGTGAGTGTGTCGGGCTTTCGGGGGAGGGTCGGAGACCCGCTGACCCCCGAATTGGTGTGCTTGCTGGCGACCGCCTTCGGAGCCTTCGTAAAACGCTCGAGAGATCCTTCGAATGACCTGCCCGTCGACATCCTGCTCGGACGAGACACCCGAACGTCGGGACCTGTGCTCTCACGAGCGGTGTCGGCGGGTCTAGTATCGGTCGGTTGCAACGTGGTGAATCTCGGCATCGTCTCGACCCCAACCCTTATGCTCGCCGTCGAAAACTCGGACGCCCTCGGCGGCATCGCCGTCACTGCCAGCCACAATCCCGCCGAATGGAACGCGCTCAAGCTGGCAGCCCCGGAGGGCACATTCCTCGATGCCGAGACGATGTCGAAGTTCCTGGAATTCGCTCTAAGTGAGGATCCCCCCCGTACTCCATCGGACGAACTGGGTGGCGTGACCACCGACGATGGAGCCTCCGCCCGTCATCTCGAAGCTGTCCTCGAGCTGCCACAGTTGAACCTTCCGGCGTTGAGGGCCCGGGCGTTCAAGGTCGCCCTCGACTGCGTGCGTGGTGCAGGGGCCACGATCATGCCCCAGCTCCTCGAAGCGCTCGGATGTGAGGTCGTGGGGATCAACATGGAAATGGACGGACTTTTTCCGCGTGACCCTGAACCGACGGCCGAAAACCTCACCGAGCTCGCCGACTTCGTGCGCCGCGAGGGGGCGGACATCGGGCTGGCAGTCGATCCAGATGTGGACCGGTTGTCGCTCGTCAACGAAAACGGCGCTCCCATCGGAGAGGATCTGACGCTCGCGCTCGCCTCGGCGGTGGTGCTTCGGCGGACCCCTGGGATTGTCGTGACAAACCTTTCAACCAGTGCCATCGTCGAAGATGTAGCGCGTGCTCATGCAGGCGAGCTCGTCCGATCACCGGTTGGGGAGATCAACGTTGCGCGCCGTATGCAACTGGAGGGTGCGGTTGTGGGGGGAGAGGGAAACGGCGGTGTGATCCTCCCGAATCTCCACCACACGAGGGATGCTCCGGTCGCGGCGGCACTCGTTTTGCAACACCTGGTGGACGAGGAAACGAGCCTCTCGGCGGCAGTGGATAAGTGGCCGGCGTACACGATCGTAAAAAAGAAAATCAGCTTTCCGAGGGAAGCCCTTTCGGAGGGGTACGCGGAGTTGGAGCGACAGCTCGAGAGCGACGGTGTCGACTCGGCCGACGGTGCTCGGTTTTGTTGGGAAGCGCGACGGACTTGGCTGCACGTCCGGCCCTCAGGTACGGAGCCAGTGGTGCGTTTGATTGCGGAGGCGCCCGAACGGAGCGAGGCGGAAGAGCTGATCGAGCGGTCCGAGGAAATCTTAGCAATGGTTGTGCAGTAGGTAATTGCAAGACACATATAATGTGATTCAGAATCTCAGAACGAGAATTAAGAGCGAGAACAAGAGGACTGCTACATGTGTGGAATCGTCGGATACGTAGGAGCCAAAGAGGCGGGCCCGATCCTCATCGAGGGTCTGCGGCGCCTCGAGTATCGAGGATACGATTCGGCTGGCTTGGCCGTGATCAGTCCCGAGGGGCGCCTAGGTACGGTGAAGGAAGCGGGTAAGATCGCCCAGTTGGAGGGTATCCTCGATGAGGGTATGCCGCCGGGTACCTGCGGGATCGCCCACACCCGCTGGGCGACTCACGGAGCCCCGAACCGACTGAACGCTCATCCACACTGGAGCCAGGGGAGAGACATCGCGCTGGTTCACAACGGTATTATCGAGAACGCCGAAGTCATTCGGTCCAAGCTCTCTGATCTCGGATACATCTTCGAGACCCAGACCGATACGGAGGCCGTCGTCCATTTGATCGACGAGGCCTTCCAGGAGAATTCCACCCTGGAGGATGCCGTTCTCACAGCACTCCGACAGGTCGAGGGTGCGTACGGACTCGCGGTCGTGAGCAGCCGCGATCCGGGCAAGATCGTGGTTGCCCGAAAGGGGAGCCCGCTCCTCATCGGGATCGGCAAGAATGGTGAGAATTTGGTGGGCTCGGACGCATCCGCGGTGATTCAGCACACGAAAGAGGTCGTATACCTCGATGATGGCGATTGCGCTGTCCTGACGGCTGAGGGCTACCGCGTCTTCCACATCGAAGAGGGCAACGTACAGCGCTCCGTCCATCAAATCGAATGGGATCTCGAGGCCGCTGAGAAAGGTGGCTACGAACATTTCATGCTGAAGGAGATCTGCGAACAGCCCGAGAGCATACGCAACGTCATGCGTGGACGGTTGTTGGAGGAGACTGGCGATGTACGTTTGGGTGGGATCACGCTTTCGGACGAAGAGTTGGCGGGGATCCGCCGGATCGTGATCACGGCGTGTGGGACGAGTTGGCATGCGGCCCTCATCGGCGAATACATGCTCGAAGAGCTCACGGGTATACCCGTTGAGGTCGAATACGCGTCCGAGTTCCGTTATCGGAGTCCGGTCCTCGAAGACGGGACGCTCGTCCTGGCGATCAGCCAGTCCGGTGAGACGGCCGACACGCTCGCGGCACTCGAGGAGGCTCGCGCACGAGGCGCGTCGACCATGGGGATCGTCAACACCGTTGGGTCGTCAATCGCCAGAAAGACGGACTTCGGCATCTACCTGCATGCGGGTCCCGAGATCGGGGTTGCCTCGACCAAAGCTTTTACGAGCCAGATTGTGGCCTTGGCTCTGTTTACCCTCTACCTGGGACGCCGCAGGCACCTTTCGATTCTTCAGGGAAGGGAGCTGGTGGCGGCGTTGCGGGCGCTACCGGATCAGGTAGCGCAGACGTTGGCGTTGGGGCCCCTTACGAAGGAACTCGCGGTGGTGTATGGAGATGCTCAGAACTTCCTTTACTTGGGGCGTGGATACCAGTTTCCGGTGGCGCTCGAGGGGGCGCTCAAACTTAAGGAAGTGAGTTACATCCACGCCGAGGGATACCCGGCGGCCGAGATGAAACACGGCCCTATCGCCCTCATCGACGACGACATGCCTGTGGTCGCGCTCGCTCCCCGCGACTCCGTCTACGCAAAAGTCGTTTCCAACATCGAGGAAGTGAAAGCGCGGAGCGGCCGCATCCTGGCCGTGGTGAGCGGGGACGCGCCTGAGTTGATTGGCAAGGTGGATCACCTCATTGAGGTGCCTCATACCGTTCCGGCTCTGTTGCCGGTGCTCACTTCGATTCCGTTGCAACTGTTGGCCTACCACGCGGCCATCCACAGGAATCGGGACGTGGACCAGCCACGCAACCTGGCCAAGTCGGTCACTGTGGAGTAGTTCACAAGAGTAAATTAAAGAGAGGCAATTATGGAAGGACTGGCAGTAATGGGATTTGTTTTCGGAATGGTAGGGGTTGTGGCGCTTGTTCGGCTGGAGAAACTAACAAGAACTCTAAAAGAAAAAGGAATTCTGGATCAGGATTACAAGGAGGAGTAATTTACTGTAGTAAAACACTCCGTAACTGTGGAGTAATTCACAACAGTGGATCGGCTTTCAGGACCTCAAGATTTATTAGAGAATCCCCCAATACGAATTTTGACCAACTCCGTAACGGTGGAGTGACGAGCGCGTGCGAGTCGTGCTTCAGCGCGTAAGCGAAGCGCACGTCACAATAGAGGGAAAGGTGGTTGGCGAGATCGGTCTCGGGCAGTTCCTGCTTGTAGGATTCAAGCAAAGTGACACGACCGATCAGGTCGAGTGGATGGCCGACAAGGTGGTCGGCCTCCGGGTCTTCCAAGATGATGCCGGCAAGATGAATCGTACCTTGGCCGACGTGGATGGCTCGATTCTGGTGGTGAGCCAATTCACTCTGTACGGAGATGTCCGCAAGGGCCGCCGCCCAAGCTTCATCGATGCCGCGACACCCGAGACCGCGATACGCTTGTACGAGCGTTTCGTAGAGCTGCTGGAGGCCCGCCACCCCGGCAAGGTGGCGACAGGGGAATTCGGTGCGATGATGGATGTCTCGTTGACCAACGATGGACCCGTGACACTCGTCATCGACCGGTGAGTGGGCCCCCGCCCCTCGTGCTCGCATCGGCCTCCCCTCGCCGTGTCGAGTGCCTCCGCATGCTCGGTTTGAATTTCACTGTCCATCCCGCCGATGTTGCGGAGACCGTCCAACATGAAGAGTCGGCCGAGACTCACGTCGAGAGGCTCGCCCGCGACAAGGCCACTGCGGTCGCGTCTGTATATCCTGACGCAGTCGTGCTCGGGGGCGACACGGTGGTGACGCTCGACGACGAAATCCTGGGGAAGCCGTCCGGGCCAGAGGATGCGGAGGCCATGCTGTTGCGATTAGCAGGGCGGACTCACCATGTGGCGAGTGGCCTCGCGCTCGCCCTTCCGTCGGGCGACGTACGTAGCGGGGTTTCGACCACCGAGGTCACGTTCCAACAGTTTTCAAGGGAGGTCGCAAACGCCTACGTAGCGACCGGTGAGCCGCTCGATAAAGCCGGGGCGTATGGCATCCAGGGGCTTGGTGCCGCGCTGGTGACCGAAATCCGGGGAGACTATCATACGGTCGTCGGCCTCCCTATCACCCTCCTCTTGACGCTCTTCGAGGAGAGTGGGAGGGGGTACACGTTCCCATTGCGGGACAGGTTATGAACCGTACGAGCACGAGATGAGTCGCACGCCATGAGCCGCATGGAATGAGCCACGGGACATGAGCGGCACGCCATCGATTCTTGCCATCGACGAGGGTACGACCGGGACCACCTGCTTGGTGCTCTCTGAGGACGGCCGGGTCCTCGGCCGGGCTTACTCGGAGTTCACACAGTACTTCCCCCAGCCTGGGTGGGTTGAGCACGACGCGCTGGAAATCTGGAACGTGACACAGACGGTTGCCCGTGAGGCCCTCGCCTCGGCCACGGACGCAGATGTCAGGGGCGTCGGGATCACGAATCAACGCGAGACCGTCGTTCTTTGGGATCGTGAGACGCTTGAACCAGTCCATCGCGCCATCGTTTGGCAGGATCGCCGCACCGCCGA
>PCCM01000003.1 GCA_002731735.1 Gemmatimonadota bacterium
ATCACGAACACCACCGCCCGACCGTTGTGTTGAACACCCCTATCAAATTCAGCGATGACCCAGCCGGTATTTACCGCGGTGTACCCCGGCTCGACCAACATGGTAACGAAATCCGCGCAGAACTAGACGCTAAGGATAAAGACGTCTAGCGCGCATACCCGTCAAAAGAATTGAGTCAAAGAGCGATGATCTCAACCGCCCACAGCATCATTGAAACGGATTGCTGGTGACGACTGAATTTGTCTTGACCGGCGCGACGGTCCTACGCGGATCAGACCTCGTAGCCAGCCACGATTACTGGGTAAAGGTAGACAAAGGTGGCCGTGTCTCAGCGCTTGGCCCCGGTCCGTTGGAAGATTCCACTATCACCCAATTCGACGCGTCGGGCATGATCATCTGCCCCGCGTTTCTCAACGCTCATACGCACGTCATTGACGGCTTCTTAAAAGAAATCGGCTTCGGGTTACCGTTCTGGGATGTCTTTATGCCTCCCGACGGCCTGCGCCATCACGCTCTCTCGGTAACTCCTACTGAAGTAGTAACAGAACAACTCGGTCGGACCCTTGATCAGATGATCGCCTGTGGCACATCGTTGTTCGTCGACTTTCGAGAAGGCGGTCTTCCTGGCGTAAAATTGCTCGAACGATTAGCTGCGCACCGATTAATTCAACCATTAACTCTCGGACGCTTTGCTGCATACCCACCACAGCCACCGGACGATCTGGCCGCCAACGAAGGCGCGCTAGGCATTGAGGCCCTCGACGAAATCTCTGGCCTCGTTGAGGAGGGTGCTGGTTTCGCACTTGTGAGCGCCAACGATCTCACGGACCAAGGACTGGCCCAAGTAGCGGCCCACGTTCGCTCTCTTGGCGGACTCTTGGCTCTTCATGTTGCAGAGTCACCGCCCTATCGCGAAATCTCAATCGAACGAACAGGCCAAAGTGATGTCCACAGAGTCGTTGACCACTTAAGCCCGGACTTCGCCGTGCATTTAACATTCGCTACTCCTGAAGAGATGGACCTCCTGGCCGAGGCTGGCATACCCGCTGTCTGCTGCCCCCGTAATCACGCCGTCATTGGCCTAGGAATACCACGTTTTGATTTGATGCTGGAAGCCGGAATGACCGTGGCAATCGCTACTGACAACGTGATCCTGGCCTCGCCCGACCCGCTTGCGGAAATCCAATTCGCATCACGGGTTATACGAGCTCTCCGAGAGGACGCTTCGTTTCCGACAGCAACCGACATGCTCAAGATGATCACAATTAATCCAGCCAAAATCCTTGGAGTCGATCACGAGCGCGGTTCGATCGAGATCGGAAAACGAGCAGATCTTGTGCTGATTGACGCTACGACAGTCAACCTGGCCCCGGTTGCCGACCCAATTGCCGCTCTCGTGAATCGAGCCACCGCAGCTGACATCCGAGCAGTCTTCAACAATGGGGTTCTCGCCCATGGGAGGCCTCTCGAAATGGTTCCTAGCGGCAGATGACGCCACCTTGCCTCACCGCAAGTTCGCGCACATATCACGCAGGAGATACTCGACCTGGCCGGACATAGTCATCCCCTCGTAGCAGGAAGAGCCGACATTCATGTGGTTTCGTTTGGAAATCTGACTCAGGCGAAGTCAACGCCGCGCAGCACTCCCGTGAGATCGTTGAGGGTCTCAGCATCAATGATGCTGGACAGCAAGCTCCCCAGCGCCGAATCGCATCGCCCCACAGTGAGACCATCGAACTTCGCAGCTAACTCACGAGAATCAAGCGGATCGTGCATCGAACCCTTCTGTCCGTGAACCGTTTGACTGAGCGTCTCCCCACCTTCGAGGTGAATACGCACACGGCCTCCCATCTTCCATGCATAGGTGGCGTCAAACTCCTCAGCAGCCTGAATCGAAACCACTTTGGCCTGGAGCGCGGCGATCGCCGGGTCGGAGATGCGTTCAGGTCGATAAGTCGCTGGGTCGCTCGGATCAGCGATGAGCGCAGCAGCCACGTTGAACTGAGCTGAGTATTGCGCGGCCATCACTGACACCGTGCCGTCCATGTCGTTTTGCGTAGCGGCCTTAGTAGGCGCGTCCAACTCGATACGGTCAATGTCACACAATTCCAGGTCATATTCGCGTCGCAGCTCAATCGCTGCCTGGATCATCGGATGTACGTCGCTACATGCGGCGTACGGTTTCACAGTGATCTCGTCGAGCATCCACCGGTCACCAAGTCTGTCGGTAAGCAATTCGACCCGCGGGGAATCACTAAAAACCCGACAGAACCCATACCGTCCAGCGAGACCGTCAGTCGCGCCCTCAAAACCCCGATCGGCGAGCAATGCTGCTGTCAAGCCTCCCTCAGCAGCCCGCCCCGCGTGTATGCGCTTCGCCATACCCCCCGAAGCCGCAAACTCCATCGTGCCTGACGCGAGTGAAGACGCTATCCCGAATGCGTGGTTTAACTTCACCGCGTCAAAGTTCAACAGGCGACCAGCCGCCGCAGCTGACCCAAAGACACCCGACATCGACGTGGGATGAAAACCCGCCAGCATGTGGGCTGNGGGCCCAACAGCGATACCTGCCCGACCCATCGCTTCGTACCCGATGACAATAGCCTCGAGCAGATCGCGACCAGCGCAGTCCAGGTGTTCTGCTAAAGCAAGTGCAGCTGGCACAACTACCGCTCCAGGATGATTGATGGCCTCTTCGTGAACATCGTCGAGCTCAAACGCGTGGGCAGACGCTCCATTGGCCAAAGCGGCCATGACTGGTGTAGTGCCAGTATCTCGCCCCCCAATAATAGTGGATCGTCCAACAGCGCCTGAGGACGTCGCATGATCAATCACCATGCGCGACCAGGGCTGTTCAGCACCGAACACCATCGAAGCAACNGTGTCGGTGAGACGATCCGTAGCCACGTCCAGCAAGCGCGCGTCAACAGCCCCAGAAAGGCCCGAAAGGAACCGAGCAAGGTCGGCACTAAGGCTTGGGGAGTTAGGGGAGGTCGCTGAGGGCATCAACTAACCGATCCATATGCAACTGAAGATTGACATCACAGCGAAGAAAACGATCATCAAGGCCTCGGAACGAAACGGAGCCATCCTTCACTATGACACCCCGTTCCAGAAGGCCTTCAAAAACCTTGGTGGAGTTGGTATCAAGGTCAAGGATTTCGACGAGGAAAAAGTTGGACCGGCTACCCAGCACCATTCGAAAACGGTCGAGCTCTTCAAATCGGCCTTGGACATAGTCGCGGTTCTTCACAATGGTCCGCACCGTTCGTGCCACATGCTCCTGATCGTCGAGCGCGGCCACACCACCCACAATTTGTAGCTGGCCCATGTTCCAGGTCGGTTTGACAGCCATCAAAGTGTCAATGATTGGTTGCGAAGCGACACCAAAACCAACCCGCAATCCAGCGAGACCAAACGCTTTCGAGAAAGTGCGCAACACAGCAAGATTCTCGTATTCGTGCACGAGATGGATGTATCCGGAGGTCTCCGAATAGTGCACATAAGCCTCATCGAGCACCACTAGCGCATCGGCCGAGGCGTCGATAATTCGCCGCACTTCGGCTTCCTCCAACCAAGTCCCAGAGGGGCTGTGGGGGTTGGTGATGTACACGATTCTGGTATTGGGTTCAACCGCCTCAACGTAGGCATCTACATCGAGAGCCATTGAGTGACGATTCGTCGCAGAATGGACAAGCACCGGGATTCGACCTTCGGCCTCAGCGAAAAGGTGATAAATCGGAAAACACGGCCCGGGCATCTGGATCTTGTCGCCGGGCGCGCAGAAAGCCCGGGTGATCAATGACAAAATCTCCGTCTCACCCGCCCCACAGATCACCTCTGAAACATCAAACCCATAGGTATCGGCGATTTTTTCCCTGAGCGCATCAGCAGTCCATGACGGGTAGAGGTGTAATGCACCGAGATGCTGACCCACCGCTTCAGCTGCCAGCGGCGAAGCTCCGTGCGGGTTTTCGGCCGAGCCGAGCTTGGCAATGTCAGCAAGGGGAATGCCATAGCGCTCAGCTACATAGTTGGCGGGCAATCCAGGAACGTAATACTCCGGACTTTCCAATCCCCCATGGGCATAACGCATCAATCATGAGCCTTTCTATCGGCGAGGTCCGGTTTGCGTTCCGCCCTGGTCTGTTTATCCAAGTAATGCTCACTGAAAAGTACCGGCGGATATTTAGCTTCACCGTCGTCACCAAGGCACGACGGAATGCATTGAATCAGAGCATCGTGATTGGTGTTGTAAAAGAACGGGATAGCGATCCGATTGATACCCGCATGTTCGGGCGGTGGGTTCACAACACGATGAAGATTGGAAACCCAACGATCGTTCGTCCAACGAGACATGAGGTCCCCAACATTGCATACCAATGCTCCAGGGGCTAGATGCACATCGTGCCAGCCGCCATTGCGACGCTTCACTTGGAGGCCACCGGGCGTGTCATCGCCATAGAGGATTGTGAGTGCCCCGTAGTCCGTGTGTGCCCCCGCTCGAAGCTGACCAGGCATGGGCGGCTTAGATTGCGCCGGATAATGCACCACTCGTATGACGCTCGTATGTCTGTCGATCTTGTCGGTGAAGTAGGAGTCCGGCAGATCGAGGGCAACAGCGAAGAGGGCCATGACCCTCTCCGCCAGTAAGGAAAAACGGCGATAGTAATCCTCAAAGACCGCCCGGAACGTCGGCGGCCATTCGGGCCAAATGTTCGGAGCGACAAAGCTCGTCGCAGTTGGAGCGGCGTAGTAGGAATCATCGCCGAAATCGAAAGGCCCAAACGCGAAGCCCTCCTGAAGGTCTGGTGGGGTGTCCTCCCCAAGTGTGTAGGCCAATGAGCGATTGCCAACCCAGTTGTAGCCCCTGCTCATGTGTTCGAGCGGATTGGCGACTTTCATCTTCTCGTCGAAGTCTTGCGTAAAGAATTCAAGGGCTGTTCCGCGCGCATGTTGGATTAAGTCTTCTGGGACGCCATGCCCAACCAAAGTAAAAAAGCCCACGGTCTGCAAAGCTTCATCGACTTGGTGAGCGACCGCTCGCTTCGCGAACTCATCACCGGCTAAGAAGGGACCAATGTCGATCACGGGTACGTAGTCGTCGCTCATGATTCACCGACCACAGCAAGCTGAGCCGCACCTACCAATATCGTTCACTTCATCCTCCAGCAGCCCTGTGCCTGGACGCGGCAGCAGCATATCTTTTCCCAGACAACAGGCAACCGCCCGCTAAACCGGCGAAGCTCCACGCACTAGGCGCCCCATCCCCGCAGCGAGATCGGCACTGGAAAAATGCGACAGGAAATAACATACGGTGCATATATGCGCTCTAGCTCGCGATCGGAGTCACATGGAATCCTTAAGCCTCCTCCAAGCTCTCGTCATCGTTGACGTTCAACCAACATTTTGTGAGGAAGGTGCCCTCCCTGTCGAAGGCGGCAATCAAGTTGCAGCGGACATCGCCGCGTTAGTAAACAGCGACCACAAATACGCCCTAGTGATAACAACTCAGGACTGGCACATAGAGCCCGGCAATCATTTCTCTAACGATCCTGACTTCATAGATTCTTGGCCTCCGCACGGCGTTGCAGACAGCCCCGACGCTGCCTTACACCCCGCGTTGTCCAACGCCACCCAACACATCGACAGGGGAGTTCGGAAAGGTCAGTACGCCGTTGCATATTCGGGTTTCGAAGGCACAACGGAAGATGGGATTTCACTGTTGACGCTTCTCCGCGATGCCGAAATCGCGAATGTTGACGTTGTTGGTTTGGCCTTCGACCATTGTGTGCGAGCCACCGCCCTTGATGCCGCCAAAGAAGGGTTTACAACGAAGATCCTTGTTGGGCTCACTGCCTCGGTGGCGAACGACACAGCGGCCGCCGCTCGCGTCGAACTTCGCGGGGCCGGAGTGATTTTGGAGGAATGATCTAGGTAGCGCTGACGTTTGTTTAATGGGCTAATAAAGCGTGACGTCTCACACCCCCGCCACAGTCGTACCTACTCGGGAATTGGATCGATGAACTGTGCTTCGAGCAGCAGTTCCACCTCGTCGGTGACCATGGGTACCCCGTAGCTCACACCGAACGCGCTACGACTGATCGTGCCCGACAGGCTAAATCCATGGTGGGTCGAACCATCCATGGGGAACACCCCTGATCCGTTGTAGGTACCTGTCAAAGTCACCGTGTTAGTGATCCCCTTGATAGTGAGTTCACCTTTAAGTTCGTAGCCATCGCCGGCCTCAGAGACCGCTGTTGATTGGAATCCCATCTGAGCGTGGTTGGTCACATCGAAGAAGTTGTCGCCCAATAAATGCTCATCTCGTGATGCATTACCTGTGTTGACCGACGACATTTCGGCCTCGATCGTTACGCCTGTATCGGCCACGGTGTCGCCCACTATCAATGACCCCGTGAAGATGTCGAAGGTCCCTCGGACTAATGAGATATCTAGATGTGTCACAGAAAATCCTAGCTGNGAGTGGGTCGTATCGATCTGATATGTGCCACCAGCAATCGGCAACGTCATTGATGTNTCCTTTNCCCAACCCAAATAATTATATTGCGCCTAAGCATGNCCCACTTGAGACCACTAAGCACGGAAACTGAACCATAGCCAAACNANATAATTNCGCAAATATCGCGTNTGTCCNCAGCGNGGTNNAACTGCCTCCGGAGGCCCCCTATTGAGCTTTCGGTAGCACNACGAACACGAAAGCTATGTAGTGAAGTGATGCGGCAGCGATAGTGAGAGAGTGAAATATCTCGTGAAACCCNAACATGCTNGGCCACGGATCAGGTCTTTGAGCNGCGAATACAACGGCCCCAGCGGTGTAAAGCAAACCACCAGCCAGCAANAGAANGAAGCCCAGCACTCCGAGTTGATGCCAAGCGTCTCCGACTACAGCCAAAAGACACCAACCGACAAGCAGATAAGGGCCCGCTACAACCCATTTGGGAGCCTGAGTAAAGCAGACGCGTAGTAATGCGCCTACAAAAGCACCGCCCCAGACCAGGATCAACACCAACTTTGCGGCCCAAGCGGACAAGGCAAACACAGCGACTGGGGTATAAGTCGCAGCTATGGCGAAGAATATGGTGACGTGATCGAATTTCTGCAGCCTCCGNCGCCCTACCGGCCCCCAATTCACGCGGTGATACAGCGCNGACACTCCGAATAATGCAGTTATCGCGATGCTNTAAAGCCCCGTAACAAGCCGAGGCCAGAGCCCTGGTGCTGAGACCACCACTATCGGGGCAAGCGTGGCCGAAGCAATAAAAGCCACCCGATGNGACACTCCTCGAAAAAGGGGCTTCGTCTCGGTACTGACCAACGCCTGTCCTTTCGACTCGACCTATCCGGAGTGTTGTTNCAAAGGCATACCTAAATTTCCAACAACACACCTACCAGATTGTCACGGAAATACTGTGCCCGTTTTAACTCGACTGGCACNGNGTCAACCGCCTGCCAGTGGTCAAAGCAACGACATCTCAGACTCGTGCTCCGGCTGTTGTTGTTCTTCTTCGCGCAACTGTTGTAGCCCNAGTGGCTCCGGTTGCCTTCGCTNCTTAANNCTCACAGGCTCGCTAGAANAGTTTGGATACCCGACCACTTACTTGCGACTCGTGGACCGAACTAACGATGCAAANAGGTGCTTCGANGGCATTTAATCTTATGGAATTGCCATACGCGTTATCTGATCTGAAGCCGTATATGAGCCAGAAAACGCTGGAATTTCATTACCAAAAACATCATGCTGGTTACGTAACCAATTTGAACAAACTTATTGGTGACGTCGATGACGATTTAGAGTCTGTTATTCGTTCCTCAAGCGGCCTGGTATTTAACAATTCAGCTCAAATCTGGAACCATGATTGTTTCTGGCACTCCATGTCTCCCCAAGGCGGGGGAGCCCCACCTGAACCGGTTGAGGAGGCCCTATCAAGTGCGTTCGGATCTGTACCAGGGTTCAAGAAGCTATTCTCCGAAACCGCATTAAGTCAGTTTGGGTCCGGTTGGGCTTGGCTTGTTGATGATGGTGACGATCTAACAATCATGAAAACCAGCAACGCCGATTTGCCTTTAATGCACTCAGTGCGATCGATTTTGACTATCGACGTGTGGGAGCACGCTTACTATCTCGACCATCAGAATCGGCGCGTGGACTACATCAACACCTTTGTTGATCATCTCCTCAATTGGAGTTTGATCGAATCTCTCATCACCAACCATTAGCGTCGCAGAGCCTGTTTGTTATCGGTGCGGGTTCGTGTTTGGTTCAGATAGGGATCGGAGTGACTGATCTATGGCCTGAAAGAGGCTCCCGCTGTGGGTCCGAGCTGTGTTTGTAGAACGCTTTGAGCTTGTTGCACAAATTCACACAGCAAGGGTCGCGTGTCTCGTGGGTCAATCAGATTCTCGATGTCCATGGCGTGAGCGTTTCTGAAGGGAGAAGCGATCGCTTCCAAACGCGCTTCTATTTCTTGTCGTTTCGCTTTGGGGTCATCAGCGTTTTGAATTTCTCGCTTGTACGCAACCATCGTGCCGCCTTCGATGTGCATAGAGCCTGTGTGTGCTGATGGCCAGGCGTAGCGCTGGTACATGCCGCTGTGGCGGACGTGAAGGCCACCTGCCACCCCGTAGCACTGACGCATAAGGAATGAGATGTACGGCATTTTCGAAGCTGAGAAGACCGTTACGGCTCGCGCTCCGCCACGCAGTATTCCTTGGACTTCGTTTTCAGGTCCAACGTGGAAGCCCGGCTCGTCACACAACCAGACGAGTGGAAGGTGAAAGGTGTCGCATAGCTGAACGAGTCGCATTGCTTTTTCAGCTTCAAGTGGACCCATCGCACCGCCGTAATACAGCGGATTGTTGATCATTACCCCGACGGGGAAACCATCTACTCGACCCAATCCTGTGATGTGAGCCCGACCTGACAGGGGAGCTATCTCGAAGAACGAGTCGATGTCGAGGACAGCGTCAAGGATTTTGTGGGGGTGATAAATTCTTCTTTTGATGCGAGGTATTGCTTCTAGCAGCATCTCTTCTCTGCGATCTACCGGATCTTTGGGTTCAGCTCGGGGTGCCATCTCCCAAACGTTTGAGGGTAGGTAGGAGAGAAATTTGCGGGTTTGTTCAAAGGCATCCTGTTCATTTTCGGCCAGGTTGTCGATGACGCCGTTAGGGATCTGAACTCGCTCATCACCCAGGTCTTCTTTAGTGATATCGATCCCTACGCCTTCTTTTACTACCGCGGGTCCAGCAACAAATACTTGGCTCGTGTCCTTCACCATGATGCTGAAGTGCGCCAGACAGGCCTGCACTGCTGGGAGTCCTGCTACCGATCCCAGGACTGCGGACACGACCGGCACTTGACTCAAAAGTTCTGTTGAAATATCTGGGGATTCGGTGTCGGGCAAATATGTGTGGCCGAGTTTTTCAAATGTTTTGACACTTCCGCCTGTTGCGTCCAGTAGGCGTATCAGTGGCATTCGGTGATCGCGGGCCAGTGTCTCGGCAACGATGTACTTTTGCCCGATGTTGCCGTCGGCGGCGCCTCCACGAATGGTGAAGTCTCCTCCGCACAGGACAACTCGTCGACCATCGAGTTCAGCTGTGCCGATCACATAATTGGCAGGTGTGAGGCTTTCCAAATCACCATTTTCATCAAACACGGGAGTCCCAGCAAGTGCCCCAACTTCGCGGAACGTTCCGGGATCTTGCAGGGCGTTGATTCGTTCGCGGACAGTGAGCTTTCCTCGCCCGTGATGAAATTCGACGCTGTCGGTGCCGCCCATTTGTCGGATGAGCTCAAGTCTTCGCTCTAGTTCTACAACTTCTTGTTCCCAACTCATAACAAAAATCTATAACAGCGGGAATTTGAAGGGGACGCGGATTCCGTTTCCTGGTTCTGAGCTGATGGTGAGTGTTCCGTCCCGCACGGCGATTAAATCCTGAACCAAACACCAACCCACACCCACTGAACCACGTGGCATTCAGGGTCGCATGTCGCCGTTGAACCCGGCGGCGCGGGTGCTCCTTACATTTCAGGAGACTCCTCAGCTCAAAGCGCCGCACATAACTAACTGAGTGAACTGGTCATCGTCGTAGCCGAGGAACTCTGTAACTACCTGATGGCTGTGCTCCCCCAGTGTTGGCCCCGCCCAACTTGGTCCGCCCGGCGTCCGAGACAGTGCATACGCCGGGCCTTCCACCCAACTGTCGCCGTACATCTGGTGAGGTACTTGTCGGTAGTGCCCACGCAATTGCACTTGTGGATCAGCCACCAATTCGGCTGAGTTCTGCACCTGGTGAGCGGGCACTCCTGCTGTTTGTAGTTGCTCTTGTAACTTCTCCGGGTCTTTCCCGCCAGCCCACGCGGCTACTCGGTCTTCGAGCAATTCGACCCGTTCAAGGCGTTGACTCAGTGTCAGCGAAGCGAACGTGTCCGCTCCGATGATCACAGCGAGAGTGGCCCACTGTTCATCAGTTTCACACGCCACCGCGAGCCAGCGATCCTGCCCTGGGTCCCCACACTGCACAACGACGTGTGGCGCCATGTGGGGATCCCGATTCCCGCTACGCCCAGCGATACGCCCGTTGATTTCGTCATCCAATACCAGTGGAGCAAGCATGTGGATTGAGGACTCGATCTGCGAAAAATCGATGTATTGCCCACGCCCGGTGCGGTCGCGGTGGTCGACCGC
>PCCM01000004.1 GCA_002731735.1 Gemmatimonadota bacterium
CCCCGGCCGATGCCGTGCGCATGGAGGATGCGCTGGCCAAAATGGAAACCTTTAATGTTTAGAGGGCTGTTGAAGAAGTACACCGACGGATGGATTCTGAAGTGAAACAGACGAAATACATCTTCGTGACCGGCGGCGTGGTATCCGGGCTGGGCAAGGGGATCACGGTAGCCTCTTTGGGGCGGATCCTCAAGGAACGCGGCCTGAAAGTGACGCTCCAGAAATTCGACCCCTATATCAATGTCGATCCGGGTACGATGTCACCGTTTCAACACGGTGAAGTCTACGTGACCGACGACGGTGCCGAGACTGATTTGGACCTCGGACACTACGAACGTTTTACCAACGAATCGCTCTCTCAAGGCAACAGCGTCAGCGCAGGGCGCATCTATCAGGACGTGATCACGAAGGAGCGACGGGGGGACTATCTGGGGGCGACGGTTCAGATCATTCCCCACATCACGGATGAAATCAAGCACCGCCTCCGGAAACTGGCACCCGGGAACGACGTCGTCATCACCGAGATCGGAGGAACGGTCGGCGACATCGAAAGCCTGCCGTTCCTGGAGGCTATCCGCCAAATCCGGCAGGACGAAGGTCGCGAGAACGCGATTTTCATTCACCTGACGCTCGTTCCTTACATCGCTGCCGTGGGTGAACTAAAGACCAAGCCGACCCAGCATTCGGTACGGGAACTTATGGAAATCGGAATCCAGCCCGATGTGCTGATCTGCCGTGCTGAGCAAGCGCTGGACGAAGGCACTCGGAAGAAGATCGCGCTGTTCACCAATGTGCCCATCGATGGTGTGATCGAGGCTCGTGATGTGGATACGATTTACGAAGTGCCCCTCGAGCTACGCCGCCAGCGCCTCGACGATGTTGTGCTCGACTTGCTCCAGATCGAGGCACCCCAGACCGACCTCGCCGAGTGGGTCCGGATGGTCGAACGTGTGAAAAATCCTTCTTCCGGGACGGTGCGTATTGCCGTCGTAGGTAAGTACACCGAGTTGGTCGATGCGTATAAGTCGGTGCAGCAAGGTCTGATTCACGGGGGTATCGCAAACGACGTGAAGGTGAAGATCGAGTGGGTGTCCTCCGAGCGGTATGAAGGCGGGGCCTTGGAGCGCCACTTCGAGGGTTTCGATGGCTTGTTGATCCCCGGAGGCTTCGGAGATCGTGGCATCGAAGGAATGTTGATGGCGATCGAGTGGGCTCGGGAAAACGGCCTCCCGTTCTTCGGGATCTGCCTCGGTCTGCAGTGCGCCATAATCGAGTACGCCCGTAATGTGAGCGGTCGAACCGGGGCAAACTCCGTTGAGTTCGACGCGGACACGGAGCACCCGGTTATCTGCCTCATGGACTCGCAGCAGCAAGTCACGACAAAAGGCGGGACCATGCGGTTGGGGGAGTATGCCGCTTCACTTCAAGAAGGATCTCGCGTGGAGGAGGTGTATGCCGATCAGGAGATCAAGGAGCGGCATCGACATCGTTATGAGGTCAATAACGAGTACCGCGAACTCTTCGAGAGGAGCGGATTGATCATGTCGGGTACGTCTTCGGACCAGGGCTTGGTGGAGGTGATCGAACTTCCTGACCATCCGTGGTTCATTGCCTGCCAGTTCCACCCCGAACTCAAGAGCCGACCGAACCGGCCGCATCCTCTTTTCGCCTCGTTCATCAAGGCGGCTGCGGCCCATGCTGCAGGTTCTCAAACCCGAGCGGCCGTCGGCGCTCGAGAGTAATGCTCCAGCGCTTTACATTGATCGCCGGTCCCTGCCTTCTCGAGCACGACGGCCTCAATGTGGAGATCGGCCGACAGTTGGCTTCGCTTTCGTCCGCTCTAGGGATATCGGTCGTGTTCAAAGGCTCGTTTGACAAGGCGAATCGGTCGAGAGGCGACTCACCTCGCGGCCCGGGCCTGGATGGCGGGCTCGAGCAGCTCCGGCATGTGAGGGAGGAGACCGGCCTTCCGATCCTGACGGACGTCCACGAGGTTGATCAAGCGGCTGAAGCGGCCCGAGTCGCCGACATCCTTCAGATTCCTGCGTTTCTTTGCCGTCAGACCGACCTGCTCCGCGCGGCGGGGGCAACGGGGAAGGTCGTCAACATCAAGAAGGGCCAGTGGATGACCCCAGAAGAGATGCTCGGCGCCGTGGAGAAAACGCGGGAAGCCGGGGCGCCTAGCGTGGCGGTGACCGAGCGGGGAACCTTCTTCGGGTATGGAGACCTGATCGTCGACATGCGTTCGTTCCAAAGAATACGTGAGGCGTGTCGCGTGCCTGTCATCTTTGACGGCACACACTCCCTCCAGCGGCCGGGCCTGATCTCGGGATCCAGTGGGGGGACTCCCGAATTCGTACCTGCCCTGGTGCGTGCCGCCGTTGCGGCTGGCTGTGACGGTCTCTTCCTCGAGGTCCATCCCGATCCGAGAAGTGCTCCGTCGGATGGCTCCTCCATGCTTCCGCTGGACGAGTTGAAACCTCTTCTGGAGCGGGTTGTCGCGATCCGAGCTGCCCTGGCCGAAGTGGATCTCGAACCTTCTGTCTCCACTGGCTGACGAGAAGGCCTTTCTTCATGCCCGATCCGTCGAGGGACATCGACCCCAAAGTAGCCGGTTCTATACGACTGGTCGTACTGGACGTGGACGGTGTGTTGACCGACGGAGGTGTTTACGTTGGCGCCCGCCCGGGGGACGCGGCCCTCGAGTTCAAGCGTTTTGACATCCAAGATGGCTTGGGGGTCAAGATGCTCCGGTGGGCAGGCATCGAGGTCGCCATTGTTTCAGGACGTGTCTCCGAGGCCACCGCTCTGCGGGCCAAGGAATTGGGGGTCGACGAGTGTCATCAAGACCCGGGTGCCAAGAAGCTACCGATCGTGCAGAAAATGCTGGACGACCGAGGCCTGGGATGGGACGCAACGGCGATGGTAGGGGATGACCTCGCGGATCTTCCGATCCTGGAGCGTGTCGCACTCCCGGTCGCCGTGGCGAACGCGGTCCCGGAAGTCCACGCGGTGTCTTCCTGGACCACGGGAGTCCCCGGAGGGCGAGGTGCCGTCAGGGAATTCGCACGCGCACTTCTCACCGCGCGAGGAGAGTGGGACGGGTTGGTCCGTGAATATTGTGACGCCCGTTCGAAGGAGTGACGGAGTGCGCGGACGGGAAAGGGACAGCCAGGCTGTGACGAAAACTCACTTTTCGGGTAGAACAGATGAGGGTTACGGAGCGATATTACAGACTCGGCCGTACATGCGCCTAAATTTATGAAGTCGAGGGCTCTATAGTGGGTACCAGCCGGACATTGGTTGCGTCGGTGCTTGCCGCCGGGATCTTCCTGGCGGCGTGTACGGACAGCGCCCCCAGGATGGTCGTCGACCCCGAATTGGAGGCTATTGAGGCCGACTACATCATCTTCGGGCTCACCGACTACCTGACCCGCTTTGGGATACGGGAGGCTATCGTGGAGGCCGACACGGCTCTTGTTTTTTCGGACTCCACGGTCGTCCTTCTTCGTGGGAACGTAAAGTTGACGGCGTACAACGAGGAACTCGGTACGGAAAAGGCGGTTGTGACTTCCGACCGAGGCCGGTTGGAATCGAGCACGAACGAATTGTTGGCCGAAGGTAATGCTATCCTGCTCATCCAAGCCGATGGCCGCAGGATCGAGAGCTACGAGCTACGCTACGTCCCTGATGACAACCGGATCCGAAGCGACTCCGCCGCCGTGATGTACGACGGAGACGCCATTATAGAGGGTACGAGCTTCACCTCGGACCTCAACTTTGAGCGGGTTGTCATTCAGAACGCTCGGACGCGAGGAGGATCGGTCAACTTCTGATGTCCAGCCGGGCCCTTCGCCTGTCTCTGGTGGGCCTCGCCCTTCTTTTGGCGGTGACGGAGCTAGCCGGCCAGCGGACCTGCGACCTCACGAGCTCACGTCGGTTGGAATCGATCCAGACGAATGACGGATACACGACCTATATCTCCGCTCCGCGAATCGAATGTGACGACGGAACCCGCATTCGAGCGGACAGTTCTGTCTACTTCGAGGCCACGTCCTTCTACCAGCTCTTCGGCAGCGTGGTATTCCAGGAGGAGGGTAGGGAACTGGTTGCCGACCGGGCCCAGTACTTCGAACGTGTGGGCCAACTCCAAGCTCAGGGCTCTGTCCGGCTCGAGAACCTCGACGACGGGTCCTGGGTGACTGGTGACGATCTCCTCCTTCTGCAGGAAGGCGACGCTCGTGTCGAAGACGACGTGANGGTGCGCGGTGGCCGGCCCCGCGCGAACATCGTTTCTAANANGGCATCGGACTCCACGGACANCACGCCGAGGTTCTCTCAAGCCCCGAGCNCAACGCAGNACCCACNTGAGATTNCGGAAACNACCACGTCTTACGAGGTCGATGCGGACCTGATCCATATGGTGGGAGACCGTTTGTTCCAGGCGCGGGGGGGAGTGGAGGTTCGGCAAGAAACTTTGCAGTCCTACGGAGATTCTTTGGAATTTCAGCAGGACATCGGTTTTCTGACCCTCTTCGACAACGCTCGTATTCTTTCACAGGACACGGTGTCGGGGGACACCTTGGACGTGCGAGGAGACACGATCACGATGAATCTGCCCGACAATCAAATAGATGAGATCGAAGCACTGGGTCGTGCCCATCTGTTGGGGAACGACATCGAGATGCGCGCGCCGGTCATTCGCCTTGCCTTCGTGGAAGAGGAGCTGGAGCGGGTATTCGCCGTCCGACGGGCCGTCGAGGAGGGTCTTACCCCCGCGAGCGGGAGCGCCGAGCAGGTAGTCTCGTCTGCCGATCAGGCGCAGCCCGAGGCGTTTGCCGAGGAGTTTCACCTCACAGGAGACTCCATCGAAGCGTACTTGCCAGAAGGTGGGTTGGAGCGCGTATTCTCCGCGGGGACCGCCCTCGGGGTATCCTCGGCAAGAGATTCTCTGAACACACCAGCCACCGAAGAATTCCTCCGCGACGACTGGATCTCGGGGGACACGATCATCGCGACGTTCCAGTCTGTTTCAGCGGATTCCGGTTACGCGGTGGTTTCTGCTGATGCCGGCCAACCGGGCGTGGGCGGAGCGGAGGTTACGGAGTCGAGCGAGCTGCAACTCGAGTTGCTCATCGCCCTCGGTCAAGGCGGTCGGGCGAAGGCGTATTATCGGGCGGCCCCCGATTCGGTGGCGCCGGGGGCGCCAGAACCTCCTCCGCTCGATCTCCACTACGTCATCGGCGACGAGGTACGTCTCCTCATGAGGGATGGTGAAGTCGACCGGATGGAGGTGGTCAATCCTATTGGAGCCGTCCTACGACCGACGAGTCCGCAGGGTCTACCGGCTGCCGCCCCAGACTCTAGTGTGAGAACACCGGCGGCGCCTGGGGTGGGTGACGCACCCCCGACAAGTGGGAATGGGAATGGAGGTGTGCGCTGAGTGCCGTCGTTCCGGGGCCCCGGGAGGGGGAGGGTGCCGAGGGGTTTTCCTCGTTTGATGCATCCGGCACGGAGCTGGTCGTACCTGCCCAGCTCTGGGGAGAAGGCCTCCTGAAGGTCTATCGGAAACGGCGAGTGGTGGATGATATCGCCATCTCTGTCACGCAAGGTGAAATCGTCGGCCTGTTGGGCCCGAACGGTGCGGGAAAAACGACCACTTTTTACATGCTCGTGGGATTGATCCCGCCCGACCGCGGCCGAGTGTTTCTGGACGAAGAAGACTTAACCGACGTTCCGATGTATCGGCGAGCTCGCAAGGGTGTCGGGTATTTGGCTCAGGAGCCGTCCGTTTTTCGGAAGCTCACTGTTGAACAGAATGTGAAGGCGATTTTGGAGACCTTGCGCCTGTCCAAGAATGAGGAAGCGGCCCGTCTCGAGGAATTGCTGGACGAACTGTCACTCGGGCACCTAAGAAAGAACAAGGCGTATTCACTTTCGGGGGGAGAGCGTAGACGTCTCGAGATCACGCGAGCTCTAGTGCAGCGGCCTAAATTCATGCTCCTCGACGAGCCGTTCGCCGGCATCGACCCGATCGCGGTTCACGACATTCAGGACATCGTGGCCTCCCTCAAGGAACGTGGAATCGGGATCATCATTTCGGACCACAATGTTGAACAAACCCTCGAGATTGTCGATCGGGCATACATTATGTATGAGGGTCAGATTCGCATCAGCGGTACCGTTTCCGAGCTGGTGTGGGATGACGAGGTGGCGCAGATCTATTTGGGCCCCTCACTGACCGAACGGATGAGGGGCCGGTTCGAGAGGCCTTCAAGTGGAGAGGCGGAATAGAGTTGTTGGGAACCAGATAGGAGAATTCAGGGCAACCGAAGACCATGAGCGCGTTCAGCACCAAGCTCTTCCAGAGCCAGCAGCTCCGCCAGGAGATGAAGATCAACCCTCGCCTGTATCATGCGATGGAGTTGCTCTATTTGCCCCTGCTCGACCTTCAGCAGCACCTAAAAGCAGAGTTGGAGGAAAACCCATTCCTCGAGATGACCGAGGCAGATGTCGAGGACGATGCGGAACTCGGGGAGGATGACAAAGACGATCCTCCGGAAGACGAGATCGATTGGGAGGGGATCCTTCTCGATGACATGGACGTGGGCGGGCGGCGAGAACAGTACGAGCCGGTGGAGCTATATCAACGCGCGCCGGTCGAGACGACCGATCTTCGGGATCATTTGCACGACCAACTTAGGATGCTCGACCTCACCGAGCGCGAGTTACGCCTCGGAGAGGAGGTCATAGGGAATGTCAACGACGTCGGTACGTTGACCTGTGAGCTCGAGGACGTCGTGACCGGGGCCAACGCGTGGTTGGAAGACGTGCGGCCAGCTGCCCAGAAAGAGGCCGACACGATCGCAGAATCCGGGGAAGCTCAGCTAGAAGCCCAACGGGAGGCTCTGCAGGAAGCTAAGGCGGAGCTGGATGAGCTGTTCAAACCCTACCATCTGCCCGAGGCCGAAGTGATGTTGCGGGTGGTTCAGGGCTTCGATCCGCCTGGAGTG
>PCCM01000005.1 GCA_002731735.1 Gemmatimonadota bacterium
CGAAACCACCCTGCGGGTACTCGTACTTGTTGTATTGCACGATCACCGTGCCACCTGATTCGGCAAATGCGAGGATCCGGTCGTTCACGGCCACAACGTCCGGTCGGGTCTCGTAGACGCGGATACCCAACACCAACACGTCGTACCCGGAGAAGTCTCCCTCGCGGATCCCATCAGGGCCCACCTCCTCGACCGATGCACCCAGCTGTCTCAGAGCCTCGAGGCCGTCGTCCCCGGATCCCATCACGTAGCCGACCCGAATACCCTCGCGCATCTCGACCGGGAACACGGCGACACGCACCTCGGCTGGACCCAGATACAGCGTCCGTTCCACATGGGGGTAGTCTATGACGTCGACGCGCTCATCGAAGCGCACACCGTCGTCGCGGGTGGCCACAGCCCGGAATACGTGTTCACCGGCATCCACCGCGCCGACCGGTCGCACCTCGAAGGTGAGTGCACGGCTTGCGCCTTCGCCCTGCAAAGCGAAAGGAATCATCGAAGGTGTGACCTCCCACCCCTCGGGGACCTCGAGTGAGAGTTCGCCCGACGAGCCCGAAGTCGCTTCGTTCTGCAGAAGAACCGTCACCGGACGAGCGTCGAGGGACCCCTGGGGCCAAGCCATCCCAGCCGGCTCGATTGCGACCGAGACCGCCGGTGTCGCTAGAACCGGCTCCCGGAATTCCCCGAGCGCTCGGTCCACGCCCACGTACTCTGCGTCGTCACCCCAGACCACGTGAACAGGTAGCTCCAACTCCGGAATGTGGATGTCGAATTCTCCAACCGCTCGCAGCAGTGGACGGGCGTTTCTCGGCAACCCCTCCGACTCCGGGTCTCCGGTCCACCGATACAGGTCCCCATCGCGCGGGGCTCCCAGATAGTAAAGACGCGATGCGGCAAGACCCTGCCGGAGCTGAACGCGGTAGCTCCATCGAGCCATCTCACCGGGCTCCAGGGTCCGAGGCGCTTCCGTCTGGCCTTGGGCACCGACGAACTCCGCGGGAAGACCCACGTCCTGGCCGCCCCCCACTTCCCGGAGCACGGCCCCATCGATGCGGAACGGCCCGCCATTCCACAGCTGGACGTCGAGGCCCACATCTTCGCCGGCAACCACCAGATCGTCCCCGGCTCTTAAGTCGATCACCACGGACGCGGCGTTGAGAAGCGCGGACCGCACCAGGCCGGCACGGACCGCGAGAGCCTCTGCGAGCGGCGCGGCGGAATCTCCGAGCCCCCGAATCTGCCCGAAGGTGTACTCCAGGATCATGTAGGCCCGTCCCAGAGGGGCCGCGGCCCGGCTGGGTTGGATGGCGTCAAGAGAGGCACCAGCTTCCTGGACCGCCAGTCGATACGACTCGATGGAGCGCCCAATCGCGGGAGCGGCGTCCCTTGGAAGCCGTTCCACGAGGCCGGCCAACGTAGTGTCGACGCCGGCGAAGATACCCGTGTCGGAGTTGATCCCGCCGACACGACTCTGTACCAATTGAAGCCCAGTCGTGCGATCGCCAAGCTCCTGTGCCGCTCCCATCTCCTGCGAGCGGTGTTGGCTCCGGCTCTCCATGGCGAGTTGGTAGTATGACCGCCCCAAGAGCGGATCGAAGATGCCTGTCTGGACGGTGAGCCCGTCCGCCCCGGACCCCGGCCCACGGAACCGAGCCGAGTGGTAGAGCTTGCTCACACCCCAGGGCTCTGCGGCGAGTCCTGGTAGATCGCGAAAGCGCCCGGGATCAGCGGCTGCTTCGAACGCCTCATTGGCCAGAATCCCGCTCGCCTGGTGCTGCCCGTGCCCGTCGCGAGGTGTCCCCGCCCAAACCGATATGATCACCTGGGGGCGGTAAGTGCGGATCACCGCGACGATGTCCGCCAGGACCTGCTCCTTCGGCCAATGGGCGAACGCCTCGTCAGCGCTCTTGGAGAAGCCATAGTCGAAAGCGCGTGTGAAGAACTGATCTGCACCGTCCAGAGCACGGGCCGCCTCGAGCTCCCCCGTACGAATGATGCCGAGACCTTCGCCCAACTCGGGCCCGATGATGTTCTGCCCGCCGTCTCCGCGGGTCAGGGAGAGATAGGCCGTCTCGACGCCCATCCCCCGGGCGAGAGCGGCCAGAAGGCTGGAGTCCTCGTCATCCGGGTGCGCTCCGATCATGAGAACTCGCTTCACGCCGTCGAGCTGACGCAGCGCGAGTCCTACCTCGACGACGCTACTGCCCCTGGGTCCGACCTGGGCCGAAAGCGGCGTAGCCGTAAGCAAGCCGACCATCCATACCAGCGTCCTACGTGTCATCGTCATGGATCGAACGTACCCCTAACCCCGAAAACGGGAAAACTAGTCTGCTTCGTTCGCTTGTCCGAAGTTCAAAGCCTCCCATATGTTGGCCCCGAATTTCGAATTCTACCAGGGCCGCAGTTTTCCTGCGTCTGCCTTCCAACGGAGCGTAACCGATGAGCCAGCCCCGCGAACATTGGAGTTCCAACATGGGCTTCATCCTGGCGGCGACCGGTAGCGCCATCGGGCTGGGCAACCTTTGGAAATTCCCGTTCATCACGTGGGAGAATAACGGCGGCGCATTCGTGCTCGTCTACTTGGTGTGTATCGCAGCGGTGGGCCTGCCGATCATGATGGCCGAGTTGCTGATCGGCCGGAAGGGCAAGAAGGGCGTGGTCGGCGCACTGAAGGATGTCGTCGGTCCGGCATGGGGGTGGCTCGGCCTTTGGGGGGTGCTGTGCGGGTTCGTGCTGCTCAGCTACTACACGGTGATCGCGGGGTGGTCTCTCTACTACTTCGCGAAGTCGTCGTCCTGGATGATCAGTGGGTTCCCCACTGACGCCAATATGGGAGATCTCTTTGGCGCTCAGTCGGGGAACGGAGCACTTCAGCTCGGAATCTCCCTGGCGTTCAGTATCGCGACAGTCTCCATCGTGTACTTCGGCGTACAGAAGGGCATCGAACGGATCGCCAAACTCTTCCTGCCCGTCCTGTTCGGAATTCTGGTGTTGCTCTTCGTTTCCGCGCTGGGGATGAGTGGGTCCGGTGACGCGCTGAGATTCATCTTCCGACCGAACTTCTCGGAACTGGATCGTGCAAGCGTGCTCGAGGCNCTCGGACACTCGTTCTTCACGCTCTCGCTGGGTATGGGTGCGATGGTCACCTACGGCTCTTANATCTCGAAGAGCCAGTCCATCGTGAAGGCGTCGGCGATCATCGTCGNNCTAGACACGCTCATCGCGCTCATCGCAACGGTCGTCATGTTCTCGGTGATCTTCAGCGTGCCGGGCATGGATCAGCAGGTCAGCGGTAGCTCGGTGGGAATGCTCTTCATCTCGCTCCCGGAGCTCTTCTTTACCGAGGTTCCGTTCGGGCGGGTGTTGGGCCCACTNTTCTATATACTCGTGGCCCTCGCTGCGCTGACCTCGACCATGTCTCTCCTTGAGGTCGTGGCCAGCTACGTCATCGACAACCACGGAATCGCCCGGCAAAAGGCGACGCTGATGTGTGGCGGGACGATCTTCTTCTTTACGATCCTGGCGGCCGTATCATTCGGAGCGGTCCCGGCCATCACCAACCTTCAGCTCGGTGGAGCTTTGGGTGACATGTTCTTCGGAGGAAANGCCGGCTGGTTCGGTATGGCTGACCACTTCGTGTCGAACTGGATGTTGCCCACCGGCGGACTGGGCATCACCCTCGCGGCCGGCTGGGTCGTTTCCCGCGAGATCACGCAGTCTGAGCTCGTAGACGGAACGCAGCCGCGTTGGTTCAGCTACGGAGCGTGGCGGTTCTTCATGCGCTTCGTCGCTCCGGTCGCGGTGGCGGCCATTCTGATAGCGGTGATGTTCTTCGGGGTGGACTTCTCCTAGGGGGGTCGGGATTCGCCGACACTCGGATGAGGGCGCTGAGGGTCAGGGTCTACTGACGAGGTACGATTGAACCGCATACTACCTCCGAGGCCGTTCCTGGACGCCATCTTGGTTCGCGTCTTGGTCCTATGGCTCGTCCTTCATGCAGCCACGAGTTTCGGGGCCACCATGATGACAGGCACTCCCTTGCCCCAGTCCCTGATCCCTAGTGCGGGCAGCACCCTTTTCTTGATTGCGGTGATCGTGCTGGTGATCCGGTTGGAGTTGGGTAGAAGATCCGAGATTGTCTTCTTGTCCAACCTTGGACATTCGTTTCGCGGGATCGTACTGGTGGTCGTCGCTGAATGCCTCGTGTTGGAAGCCGGCCTGAGAGCGGCAATTGGGTAACCCCGAGAGAGCGTACGCGCTCCGTGCCGAAGGGATCGGGAAGTCCTTTGGGAGAGTGGAGGTTCTGAAGTCCGCCTCGATGTGGGGCGAGTCCGGCAAGGTAACGACCCTGCTCGGCCGTAATGGAGCCGGGAAGACTACCCTCTTGAAGATCGCTGCCGGCGTCCTCCGCCCCGACTACGGGGTTATCTCTCTCTTCGGTGACGTCAGAGAGAATCAATCTCTTCCCCGCCTGGCCCGTTCGGGGCTGATGTTCGTGCCGCAGACGCAACTCGTCTCACCGGCCTATCGCGTACGAGACCACTTGAGGGCCCTCGCCGCCACATTCGGCTCAGAGGGGATCGCCGAAGCGATATCAGAGATGCGAATAGAGGCCCTGTTGGATCAAACGGTCCGATCCCTGTCAGNTGGAGAGCGAATGCGCGTTTCCCTAGCTCTGGCTTTGGCTCGCGCCCCAAAGGTGTTGATCGTGGATGAGCCGTTGGTCCGACTTTCACCACACAATCAGGAGGACGTCGGCAACTCCCTACGGACNTTGGCTNAAAAGGGGGCCGCGGTCATCACNTCGGGGCACGACGCCCGGGTTCTGTTCAAGATCTCTGACGCGATTATCTGGTGTGTCGCCGGAACAACCCACCACCTCGGTACGCCGACCGATGCGCTGGCGCACTCCCAGTTCCGACGCGAGTACCTCGGGGAGGAGGGCTGACGTAACTCCCCCTCGTCCCTCCCTTTTTCCCCTCGCCCGGCAACCCCCGACCTGATTCAGTCGGAAGCTAGTCGAATCAGGGCGAACTCAGTCGGAAGCTCGCTTGGCGCTCCCGCCNGCGGTGAACGCTCCGTCAGCGATGGAGAATACGGCTGCGAGATCCTCACCGTCGGGGGTCAGCGTCAAAGACACGGGCACCAGCTGCCCCTGGGCGTCGAACTCGTAGTTCAGAACGAGACCTTCACCGGACCGGGTGATGTCGGTCACGGACGTCAGGCCACCGGCCGGGTCTGGTGATCCAACGCTGGCAGCGACCTTGCCGCCCTGATCCGTGACCACGAGGGGAAACTCGAGCGGACCGTAATCCGACTGCAACGAGACGCTCCAACTTCCCATGAACGCCCCCGCCTCGGAAGTATCGAGTGCGGATTGGGCGGAGACAGCCCGCGGAGAAACGATAGCTCCCAGCAGTGCAGCGGCCACCGCTAGGCGACGTACATGAAGTAGCGTGGTTTTCATTTCCTTATCCTCCAGGTAAGAATCAGTCGGACGCCCGTTTAGCGGTCCCGGCGGCGCTGAACGCTCCGCCACCGATGTCGAATACAGCTGCCAGATCCTCACCATTCGGGGTCAGCGTCAAGGACACAGGCACCAACTGCCCCTGGGCGTCTAAGTCGTAGTTCAGAACGAGGCCCTCGCCGGACCGGGTGACATTGGTCACAGGAACCGGATCGCCGGCACCAGCACCGGTGGGATCGGGTAGTCCGACCATGACCGCGACCTTGCCGCCCTGGTCCGTGACCACGAGGGGAAACTCGAGCGGACCGAAATCCGACTGCACTGAAACACTCCAACTTCCCATGAATGCCCCGGCCTCGGAGGCGTCGAGCGCGGATTGGGCGGAGACAGCCCGCGGAGAGACGATGGCTCCCAGCAGTGTAGCGGCCACCGCTAGGCGACGTACATGAAGTAGCGTGGTTTTCATTTCCTGATCCTCCAGTATGGGGTCCTCACTTAGCCGCGACGTCGGAGCCGTCACCGGCCGCCGAGAGGACCGTACACTGAGCGGTTGATCCTCATTCAACGTTCGCATAGCCTTCTGTGTCTTCGTGGGCGTACCGTCGATCCGGGGTACGCCCATCACGCGCGGGCCCCGGAACTGAGCGTCCCGTAGTCGAAAGGAACCCCACTTTACATGTTAGTCAAACAGATATTCTCGGTTTGGGCAGTCTCGAGCCTTGTTTTACTGGTCATGCCTGGAACCACGGTCGAGGCGCAGGTGGCCGAACTTACCGTCTCAAGTTCGGCGTTCGCAGACGGCGAGGCGATCCCGCTCCGAAACTCCGCCTACGGCGACAACCTCTCGCCGGAGCTAAGCTGGAGTGGGGCTCCCGAGGGTACCGAGGCCTTCACGCTTGTACTGACCGACCCCGACGTACCGATGCCAAACGGCTTCGTCCACTGGGTCATCTACAACATTCCGGGCACCGCCACCGGCCTCCCCGAAAACATCCCCTCCGACACGCCTGTTCTGACCGGATCTGCAGCCATCGCCGGCACGACTCAGGGCGTCATGGGGATGAGGAATCCAGGGTACTTCGGCCCGCGACCCCCGGCTGGAGCCGGAGTCCACCACTATGTGTTTTCGCTCTACGCCCTGGACACCGACCTCGAGCTTGCCGCCGGGCTGGCGCGTGAGGCGGTAATGTCGGCGATCGAAGGCCATATCATCGGTGAGGGTCAGGTGACAGGGATCTTCGAGAGCGAGGGGTAGGAAAAAATGGCCCGCCAGCGGCCCGTCATCCTCTTCGACGGTGTCTGCAACCTCTGCAACTCGGCGGTCCAGTGGGTGATCGAGCACGACGAGGAGGGACGATTCGATTTCGCCTCCCTCCAGTCGGACGCCGCTCGCCAGGAGTTGATGAAAGTTTTGGATGCGAACGAGATCGACACGCTCCCGGACAGCATCGTCCTCCTGGACTCGGACGGAGTACACGTGCGTTCGGCCGCCGACCTCCGAATTCTGCGCGGCTTGGGCTCTTGGTTCCTGCTGCTCCGTCTGGCAGTTGTGCTACCCCGCCCAATCCGGGACGCGGTCTACAACCTGGTTGCGCGCAATCGTTACCGTTGGTTCGGTCAGCGAGATGTCTGTATGACGCCCACGCCCGATATCGCCGCGCGCTTCCTCGACGCTGACGAGCCTCGGGCAGCCACCGACGTTTGATCGCACTACTCTGAGAACACTGTGCCCGATGCCTTCAGTCGTCGTCGACCCCTCGCCGCACCCGGGCATGCCGCACATAACGGTCGCTCTCGCCGATGAACACACGCATGAGGGTCCGCTCACCCCTGAACTGCTCAGTCATGCTACCCCCTCACCTTTAAGAGAACCGATGCCGCCCCGATCCCGACGAGTACGGCGGTCAGCCCGAGCACGAAGCTTAGACCGGTGTAAAGCGTAGCCCGGGTCCAATCCCCGTCACGAAGGAGCATCACGGTCTCGTAAGAAAACGTACTGAACGTCGTGAACGCCGCGAGAAAGCCGATCGTCAGCATCGTCCGGACTTCGGCGCTCACCGGAACGGCCTCCATCGTCTGCATCCCGAACCCGAGCAGAAACGATCCGAGTACGTTGACGACCAGCGTGCCGAGCGGGAAGAAGCCCGCGAACGTCTCGTCGACCCACCCGGACAACCAATAGCGAGCAAGCGCACCCGTGGCGCCACCGACGGTTACGAAAATCCACATGTCGGCTAGAGGGCTGTCATGCCAACAGTCGTGCGGTCATACCGGAGTAGGCCGTCATACCAAAAATGGTGGAGGCAGGGACTCGCAGAGCAAGAACAGATCCGGCAGTTCCTTACCGATTCCGATGGTCGCTACTGGACTCGAACCAGTGACTTCTACGATGTGAACGTAGCGCTCTACCAACTGAGCTAAGCGACCTGACAAGCTACCTGAAATCATACCCCCACGGGGAATCGAACCCCGGTTTCCTGGCTGAGAACCAGGTGTCCTAGGCCACTAGACGATGGGGGCAAAAGCCCAATTTCTCGAACGAGGGCCGAAAGAATATACACCATCCAAGGCCGATTCAAGTCCCGGAACGGTCCGGTAGCTCTGGGTTAACTAATCAGATCTCAAACCCGTATACGTAACGTTCGATGAACGCTTGGAGATATATGACCGACATCCTGAACGACGAATCCATCGACGGTTGGCTGAAAGGCCGAAAGGGGTGGAACAGGTCGGGAAACGCTCTTACGAAGGATTTCGAGTTCTCGTCTTTTCGTGACTCCATCGTCTTCGTAAATCGCGTCGCCGCCTTGGCAGACGACCTGGACCACCACCCGGACATCGACATACGGTACACGACCGTGAGTCTCACGCTTACAACGCACAGCGCCAACGGTCTTACGGAGAAGGACGTGAAGTTGGCCGAAGGTGTCGACTTCGCGACGTCAGCCCCTTGACGACAGAGCTTCGTTGATGGTCTCGACCAGGCACGTGACGCCGAAATCGATCTGAGCATCATTGGACACCGCCGGCGGGGCGATCTCGACGACTTCACCCTGACCGCCCGCCGGCAACACCAGGAGCCCCTGCCTCAAAGCGGCCTCGGCCACAACAGCGCCGCCGCCCACTACGGGCTCACCATCCTGAGAGCACAGCTCGATCCCGATGAGCAGTCCACAACCGCGAATCTGCTTCACGCCGGTCTGAGTCGAGAGGGCTTCACTCAAACGTCCAACGATGCGATGGCCCAGGTCGAGGGCCCGGGCGGCCAGGTTCTCCTCTTCCAGGACATCGAGGAAGGCCAGTGCCGTCGCGCAGGACAGTGGGTGACCGAGGAACGTACTGGTATGCAGCGCCTCGCCCCCCGACTCGGGCCAGGCATCCATGACCTCGCGGGATCCGAGACAAGCGCTCAACGGGAGGCCCCCACCGAGCGCCTTGCCGATGCACACGAGATCGGGAAGAACACCCTCGCGTTCGTGCTCGAAGACGACTCCAGTGCGACCCAACCCCGTGAATATCTCATCGAAGATGAGGAGTGATCCCTCCGCGCGTGTCAGCTCGGCGAGCTGGCCGAGAAAGCCCGGAGGAGGTATGCGGACGCCCGCCCGGCCCTGTACGGGCTCCACCACGACGGCGCCGACACCGCCCTCCGACAGCAACCGCTGGACCTCGGTGAGCGCCACCGCCGCCTCTTCATCCGTCTCTGGGTACGGTGCGAAGGACACCCCTTGATGAAGGCGAGCCCGGAACGGATCCCGGAAGTCGGGACGAGCGGTCACGGCGAGGCTCCCGAGCGTGAGCCCGTGGTATGCACCCTCGAACGCAATAATGCCGGAGCGGCCGGTGCTCAGTTCCGACGTCTTCAGCGCCGTCTCCATCGCCTCCGAACCCGACGAGCTGAGAACGCTCCTCGTTTCCTCCCAAGGGGCGAGGGTGCTCAGCCGCTCCAGTAGTAGGAGCTTGAGTGCCGGGGGATGCACATCCCCCATGCCATGGATGAGCCGCTGGGACTGCTCCTCGAGTGTCTGCTGGATCCGAGGATGCCCGTGACCCGCGAATGAAACTCCGAAAGCACCCGTAAAGTCGATGTAGACGTTTCCGTCCACATCACGAACGTTGGCGCCCCTCGCTTCCTCCCAAAACACGGGAAAGTCCTCGGACAGATAGGTGACGTTGCGGGACTCGACTGAACGCAAGCGCTCGGCCAACGCCCGCGAGCGTGGACCCGGGGGGGGGGTCGCCACCAGCGCCGGTAGGGCTGAGCCGAACTCCTTCAAAAGCCGTCAGCCCCCGCCGAGATGGTCCTCTGCCGGCAT
>PCCM01000006.1 GCA_002731735.1 Gemmatimonadota bacterium
CAACGATTCACCGAGTCCAGGAGCCCCTCGAACTCGTCCATGTCCATGACGTTCCTGGAAAAATGCTCCATGAGCACTTCAACCACCTGCTCTCGGGCCGCGTCCATATTGGCTGGCCGGATCAGCTGGTCGTCGCTCATCCCGCCTCCGCTAACACGTCGGTCACCATCTCGCCCGGATCTCCCTGAAGGAAAGCATGTGAAAAGCGCTCCAGAACGGCCGCGCACGTCACGATCTCAGAACATTCGATCCATTCGTCAGCGGAATGCGCCTGAGCGATCGCGCCCGGACCGAAGCAAACGGCAGGTGTACCCGCCTGGTTCAAGAAAGCCGCATCCACCCATGCGGTCATGCCGGCCAACATCGGCTCGACGCGCTCAGCCGCACAAGCGGCTAGGAGCCCTGCCACCAGCGGGGAGTCGTTCGGTATCTCGGTAGCAGGACGTGCCAACCCCTGAGTTAGTTTCGCATCGAGCTCCGGCACCACGGCAGCCAAGTCGTCCAGAATCGCTTGGAATTCGTCCACGACACCGGCTGCGCCTTCTCCCGGCAGCGTCCGGCGCTCCAGCACGAGCCGGCACGCGTCGGGATAAACCGACGGCGCCGAACCGCCGTCGATCGTACCCGCGTGAAAGGATCCCTGACCCAAAAGCGGATGGGGCTCTCCTGCGCGCAGACGGCTCCGCAAGGCGCCCAATGCGGTGAGGTAGTGGCCGGCATGTTCGATGGCATCGACGCCTGCGTTCGGCCGAGACCCGTGGGCGGCCCTTCCCTGGAAGGCGACCTCGAGCCACACGAAACCTTTGTGAGCGGGCATGACCGCCAGGCCGGTGGGCTCACATATCACCGCGGCATCTGCGCTCATCCCGGAGCGGACCAAAGTTTCCATTCCCAGGCTGGCGTGCTCCTCGTCCGCGGTGAGGGCCACGACCAGTGTCCCGGGAAGTGGGTCCCGAGCGACCTTGGCCGTGGCGGCCAACAAGGCCGCCACACCACCTTTCATGTCGCACGCCCCTCTCCCCCAGAGCCGTCCGTCCTGCAGTTCGCCTCCGAACGGTTCGACGGTCATTCCGGTCACCCCCACGGTGTCGAGATGACCGTTGAGGAGGAGTGTCGGGCCGTCGCCATCGCCCTCAAGGCGACCCACGACGTTCCAGCGGCCCGCCGCTACTTCGGACATCTCCACAGAAAGACCCCAGGCCCGCAGCCACCCTGCGGTCAACTCCGCGACCTCAGCCTCTCCCGCCCCCGATTCTTCGATCTCGGGATTCACGGATGGAGTGGCGACCAAGGCACGAGCGAGGGCCACCGGGTCACCCGCCCGGGCATCCTTCAAAGTCCGGCCCTTTTCCTCTGCCATGCTCCACCCCCCGACGCCTCATACACTACAGATGGTGGAGGTCCAGGCTCGTCCGGACAACCCCGAGCCGACCGCGGAAAAACCAATCAGCCCGCTCCACTTGCCAGAACGGGACTAATTCGCCCTTTTGCCTACGTGGAAACATCTGTCTCGGGGAACCTATGCGCCTCGGGAGCGGTATAGGGTACTCGACAACGAACGAGCCAGGAGGCGACCATTCGCAAATTTACGTTAGGCTTAGTGGGTGCCGCGGCAGTGGCAGCGGGCCTGCTGTTGATGCGTCAGCAGAAGCAGAGTCAGCCCAAGGAAGCCATCACTGAAACGTCAAGCGCTTCAGGTACCATCTCGCTGGACCGGATGCGGGAGCTGGGGCTCTAGCCCCTATAGACCCCTAGCCCTCAAACGTCGTCGAAGTAGTCGGCGTTCTTCGCGATGTAGCTAGTCCATTCCGGGGGTACGTCCGTATCCGGGAAAATCGCCGTGACGGGACATTCCGGCTCACACGCACCACAGTCGATGCATTCAACCGGATGGATGTAGAAAATGTCCTCCCCTTCGTAGATGCAGTCGACGGGGCAAACCTCGACGCAACTCCCGTCTTTGGTATCTACGCAGGGCTCGGCAATGATATAGGTCATGGGCTAATGCGGGTCGTGGCGTGATCAAGTCCAGGATAAACGGACAGGCCCTCATTAATGCAGGAAAAAGTGGGGCCGTCAAGGTTACCGCGTATTACTTAGGTACCGCTCACTGAACGCACGGCACCAGTGAGCGTAACGTGTGGCCAGGAGGGCGTGGGTCCGCTCGGCCATCTTCAGNTANACCTCGGACGCCTCCTGGTGTGCCTCCNGGGCNTCGGCCAGATCGCCCCACATGTGGGCGTGCCTTACCTGATCGAGCCGCTCAGCCAANGCCACCAGGATGACGTCAGGCTCACTCNCNAGCAGGTCCTCGAGAAGTGTGACGGACCCGGGGCGAGGGACGGCACTGCGGAAGTCCGTCACGGCGGCGCTCACATTCGCGGTGACCTCACGATCAGGCGGCTCCAGATCACCCCGGCGCGTATCCAGAACGCAGGCGGCCGCGAGGGCCAGGGGGTCTGCTAAACCGACGTCGTCGAAGAGGACCACCGCGGTGCGGCCCGGATGCAGGTAGTCGGGATGGTGGTCGTCATCGATGACGTCCAAACGCGGCGCCCTCGCCACCTCCATCGCAGCCCCGATGAGATCCCGGCCAGGTCGGTCCACGCCGGCCGCAACCGCAGTCCGGTCGACACGATCCGCCATAAGCTCCCACCGACTCACTTCACTCCTTACTCCAGGGCACGTCCTCACGTCCTGCCCGGTGGTTTTCGAGACGAGCCCATACGAAGAGTAGATCGGATAGTCGGTTGAGGTAGGGGACGATCCCATCGTGCAGAGGCTCCTCTCGGCCCAAGGCGACCACCATACGTTCCGCCCGCCGGCACACCGATCGGCATACGTGTAGCATCGCCGCAGCCTCCGTACCACCGGGAAGCACGAACTGACGCAGCTCAGGGAGCCCGTCGGTGGCTTGGTCGATCCACCGCTCCATCGCCTCGACCCTGGCCACGGGAACGCCTGGCGTCTCGGGTCGCGGCCTCGAGCCGTCCGCCTCCGGCGTCGCGAGGTTGGCGCCGAGCGAAAAGAGGTCGTTCTGGATCAGCAGAAGTCCACTCCGGACGTCGTCGTCCGTAAGGGACGTGAGAGCGAGACCAACAAATGAATTCAGTTCGTCTACGGATCCGTAGGCTTCGACCCGCTTGTCGTTCTTCGAAACCCGTCCGCCGCCGAAGAGCGCGGTGTCGCCGTCATCCCCCGTCTTGGTGTAGATCGCCATGGAATCAACGCAGCCGAGTCAGATTCCGGAGTTGCTGGGCCTTTTCCAGGAGAGACGACGTGGATTTTTCTTTATCGGATGGTGCCGCGCCAAATAGGTCCCGCAGGTCGAGCAGGATCTCCAGGTAGAGCTGGTCACGCTGGAACTCGAAGTCCAGGCGGCCTCCATCGACGCCCTCGGACCCGGCACTCCGGTCCAGCTCGCCGCGATAGAGTTTCTCCAGGTTGTCGAGGATGCGCTGCCGATCTCTCATCCGATGTTCCCTCCTACCGCCTCGCCCCCCGGGCCGTTTTGGAAATATTCGCTCACCACGGCTTTCATCTCGTCGATGTGTCCCTCCAAGTAATGGTCCCCTCCCGCGATTCTGGCCAGGGTCACGTGGGAACCTAAAGCGGCGATGACCGGCTCCACCTCCGGACCCGAGCCGAACTCGTCCTCCTCACCCTGAACAATAAGGACAGGCTTCTGGACGTCCGCAAGAAATCCGTAGTCATAGGTCCGAATGGGAAGCCCGATGCCGAACAGGGCGACGACCCTTGGATCGTCCGCCGCCGCCGAGAGCGCGACCATCGAACCGAACGAGAGACCCCCCACGACGAGCGGTAGCTCGGGGTGCCTTTCCTCGAGCCAATCGAGCGAGACCAACACGTCGTCCTTCTCGCCGATTCCCCCATCATAGCTGCCGGTGCTGGTCCCCACGCCACGGAAGTTGAAACGCAAGGCAGCGACCTTCACATCCGCGAGCGCCTGCGCCACCCGGAATACAGCCTTCGTGTGCATGGTCCCGCCCATGAGGGGGTGGGGGTGGCCTACGACCCCGGCACCTCTGAGCGTGCCGGGTGGCTCCCGGTGTACCGCCTCCAAATGCCCATGAGGGGCGGGAATGTTCAAGCGTGTCTCCTACGGCTATCTTGGCCCCGGCGGGGCCCGAACCGATTTTTCGAGGGACACCACATCGTCCGATGGCATCCAAAGAAAGCGACGACCAGAAGCTCGCAGATCAAGCCAACGAATTGTACTGGCGGTCCGGGCAAAGCGTGAATCAGATCGCCGAGGGGATGGACCTCTCGAAGAGCGGCCTGTACGCGTTGATCAGCCCGTTACCCGCCGAACGTGCTTGTCCCGAATGCGGCGAGGTACTGGTCTTCCTCAACCGGACCACCGAGCACAAAGCTGTTGCGGCCTGTCCGGAGTGTGAATACGACGAGGCATCAGGGTCGGGTTCCAAGGCGCGAACACCCGCGAAGCGAGTCGTTCGCCGCGCGACTGCTGCCACCAAGACCCACGCTGAGCCGGTGGTGGCAGGCGGCCGCAGCTGGATGTCGAGTCGGGTCCTCTGGGGATCGGTGCTCCTGGGCGTGGCCGCTGGGCTGTATATGACCCGCCGCTCTCGATGATCAAATTCGGGTAGTGCAACCCGGGACTGTGATGAACCGAACATACAGACTTCTGCTCGTCTTGCTGGTCTCGTTCGGTGCCGTCGCGGCTTGCACCCCGGACGAATCGGGCCAGGACGCACAGGGCGACACGCGCCTGACATCGAGAGGTGCAGGCGACCTGCTCTCCAACGGCTACAGCCCCTCCGACGGTTTTAGCACCACAAACCCGGGAAGCCCCAGCCTTCAAGGGCTCAGGCGGCCAGCGCCCCCTGGGTCGGTGCCCGAGCGGATAACGGTCGACTCCCTGGGGGTCGATTTCGGATCGCCCGAGGCGCCCCTGCGTTTGGTCGAGTTCTTCGACTACGGTTGCGGCTACTGCCGACTATTCCACCAAGAGACTCGGGGACCCCTCCTCGAACAGTACGTGGATACGGGGCTAATCTACTGGAAGTCCCTCCCGTTCATCACTGGAAACTGGCCGACCTCGGTGCCTGTGACGCTCGCCGCCGAGTGCGCACGCGACCAAGGACGCGGCTACTTCGAGGCGATCAGCGACGTTATCTTCGCGCGCCAAGGAGACTGGAAACCCGCGCCCGCCCCCGAGGAGCTGGCGGAGGAGTTTGCCGAAGAAGTCGGGCTCGACATGGAGAGGTATCGTACCTGTTTCGAGAGTGACGAGCTTCTTTGGCGTGTCCAGGCGCAGACCAGCTTCGCCGGGGACCTGGATGTCACCGGGACACCCACCTTGATGGTCGGCGGCGTTGGGCCGCTCGTCGGTGCGCTCCCCCTTGAGGCCTTCCAGCAGATGTTCGACACCGTACTCGTCGTGCTAGTACCCGAGCAGCCTTGACCATCAGGTGGTGTCCAGGCGCTCTGGCCCGTGTGGCTCAGAACACGGCCTGGATGACGCTACTCGCGGTGACGGCGTGCGAATCCTCCTACCTGGCCGAGGACTCGGAGTGCAGCTTGGACGGCCTCACCTTCGCGTTCCTGAGTTGTAACCTGAACCGGGGGCCCCTGCCGACGGGCAACGGCTGGGTCGGAACGGGCAGCTAGGTCAGGTCGCTCACTCCGAAGCGAGCGCCGTGACCGGGTCAACCCGCGTGGCCCTGCGCGCGGGAATGGCCGCCGCACCAGCGGCGGTCACTATGAGAAGGGCCACGACGCTGACGAGCGTGAGCGGATCGAGCGGGCTCACCTCGTACAGAAGTCCGCGGATGACACCGGCCGCGAATGCGTACGCCACGACGCCGAGAACGCCTCCCAGGAGCACATAGGCGAGGGTTTGACTCACAACTAGCCGGAAGGTGCTCGACGCGTCGGATCCCAGCGCCATGCGAACGCCGATCTCACCCGTGCGCCTCACTACCAAGTACGAGGTCACTCCGTAGATCCCGACGGTGGCCAGGACGAGGGCACATAGTGCGAAGCTCAGGAGGAGCGCCATGTTGAAACGGGGCTGCGCCAGAGACTCCGAGATCAACCCCTCCATGGTCACCAAGCGGGTCCCGAAAAGACCCGGCCACGCCGCATCGATCTCCGTTCGGATCGCTCGGGCGAGATCGGCCTGGCCCGTAGGGCTGTGGACGACCAGATGCATGTCGGCGGAAGGGAAGTTCTCGTAGGCCACGAACATCTCGGGGCTCGGCGGGGCGTCGAGCCCGGCGTGACGCACGTCCGCCACGACCCCGACGACCTCGATGCGACCGGCCATCGGTACACCCAGAAGGTGCCCCACCGGATCCGAATCGCCGAAGAGCAACTGCGCGGCACTCTCATTGAGCACCACCACCGGACGTCCCTCCTCGCGATCGAAACGGTCGAGCAAACGGCCGCGGATCAGCGTCATCCCGATGGCCTCGAAATACCCGGGCACCGTTGCGCGATACTGCACCCTCGGCTGCTCCGTGGGGGCCGCGTCGCGGCTGAGAATACTGACAGGCAAATCGAAATCGGCACCGTGCGGACTCATCGGAAGCGCGGACACCGCACCCGCGGCTTCCACGCCGGGAAGCGAGCCTACCCGATCCACGAGTTGGTTCCAGAACGCCGCCTGCTTGAGCCCCATCTCCGCCTGGAGCTGGGGGTTGTTGAATCCGTAATCCGGAATGGACACCGTGGCCACAATGACGTCCTCGGTCCGGAAGCCGGGCTCGACCTGGAGAAGGCCCGAAAAGCTCTTGATCATCACTCCCGCGCTGAGCAGGAGTAGGAGGGCGAGCGCCACCTGGGCGGCCACCATCCCGTTGAGAAGGCGGCCGGACATTCGCCCTCCAATGCCGCCACGTCCCCCATCTTGAAGGACGTCGGTCACGCGCGGGCGCACGGCGCGGAGCGCCGGGTAGAGTCCGAACAAAACGCCGGCGAAGAGCGACGCCAGCACGGTGAACCCGAGCACCGCCCCGTCTATTCCTATCTGGTCGATGCGCGGTATATCCGGCGGCACGATCCGTCGGAGTACAGCCACTCCGGAAAAGGCCAGGACGAGTCCGAGTCCACCGCCCAGAAAGACGAGCGTGAGGCTCTCCGCTAAAGATGTCCGCAGCAGCTGACCCCGGCCGGCGCCCAAGGCGGCCCGGACGGCGAATTCACGTTGGTTCGTCGATGCCCGAGCGAGCACGAGATTGGCCACGTTGACGCAACCGATCAGGAGCACGAGGGCCGCCGCCCCCGCCAAGACCGCCACGAGCGTGTTGAAGCCGCCCACGAGTTGTTCCAACGCCGGCGTGACATTTACGCCCCAGCCCCGACTGCTCTCCGGGTTCTCCCGTTGGATGCCCACCGCAATCGCCGACATCTCGGACCGAGCCTGTTCGACGGAAACGTCGTCGTTGAGACGACCCACCACGTTGTAGACACGCATTCCGCGAGGATCGGCGAGCGCCGCGTCGATGGCCAACGGTTTCCAGATCTGGACATCTTGGGCCCCGGGTGGGAACTGGAAATCCGGGGGCATCACACCCACCACCGTATAGGGCGTCTTACCCAAGTAGATGACCGTGCCGATCACGTCGGGGGCGGCTTCGAAGCGCTGGGTCCACAAGCCGTTGGACAGAATCACGACGAGGTCGTTGCCTGGTGTGGCTTCCTCTTCTTGAAACGCGCGGCCCAGGGAGGGCTGCACGTCTACGACCTCAAAGATCGCGGGAGAGATCTGGGCCCCGGTCACGGGCTGAACCTCGCCCTTTCCTACTCCGGCCAGGGCGAAGGATTGGAAGTTGTAAGCGCCCAGTGCGGCGAAGGACTGGGAGCGGTCCACCCAGTCGATGAACGTCGCCGCCGCAACCTGATCTTGAGCGACATCGGACTGCGGGTTGGCCTCCCACAACGTCATGATGTCGTCGGGTTCGGTGTAGGGCAGAGGCCGGAGCAGGACGCCATTCACCACGCTGAAGATCGCGGTGTTGATTCCGATTCCCAGCCCCAAGGTCGCCATCACGACCAGCGTGAAGCCGGGGTTGTTGCGGAGTGTCCTGAACGCAAATCGGATGTCTTGCATAAATGGAAGAATGGGGCTGGCTCCAGTCACTGAGCAAGGCCACTGGGACGGTTCGGTGGCGGTCAAGGGATGGGCCGCCACTACAGTAGGTACTGGACGGGCGCCCCTCCGCGCCCGATGTTGACCTCATTCAATATCGGCGGTGACCTATGCGTGCCGGCGGGTTAAGGGTCTGTATCCATCGATGGACGTCGGATGAATTGGAGGAGAGTCGAATGAGGCCTTTATGGAATTCCAGTCTTTATGTGGTCGCAGGATTTCTGGTCGTGGGGGCACCCGCCTTAGTCTCCGGGCAGGTCGCAGATCCCGATGCCACTCGCTTTGAGAATGCGATGGCCACGTTCGCTCGGTACGACGCCAAGAACAGCTTTCCCGCCGATGCGACGGTCTTCGTAGGCAGCTCGAGCATCGTGGGCTGGGATACTGGGGACCGCTTTCCCGGCATGCCGCTCATCAACCGCGGGTTCGGCGGCTCTCAGATGTCGGACCTGGTTCATTACGTAGAGGAGACGGTCCTCAGGTACACCCCAAGGACCGTCGTCGTCTACGAAGGCGACAACGACACCAGCGCCGGAAAGCGCAGCCAGCAGCTTCTGGAGGACTATCAGGAGTTCGTCGAGGCAGTCCTCACCGCGCAGCCGTCTACGCGGGTCGTCATCCTTTCGATCAAGCCCAGCTTGGCCCGTTGGAACGTATGGCCTGAGATGCAAGCTTCGAATGCCGCCATCGAGGCGTACTCCCAGACGGACGCTCGTGTCGACTTCGTGGACGTCGGTACGGCCATGCTCGGGGTAGATGGCCTGCCGAGGCCTGAACTCTTCGTCGGGGATGGGCTACACATGACCCCGGCCGGATACGATGTCTGGGACGAGATCGTGATGGAGGCTCTGATGCCGGGGGGTATGCACGCCCGTCATATGGCCGGCCAGGGGGTTGGCCACTAGGGCACGTAAGTAGGGCGGCGAGTCGCCGGGGCACGTCACCAGGGCACCCCGCTAGCGCGCGTCAGGTCGATGCGAACCTTGCTAGTTAGGCGGTCCCCAAGTAGCGCAGGAACATAGAGGCGAGTTCCCCCGCCAGCTCCTGGTCCTCGATCCCGTCGGGGCGGTTCCCCCATGCGAAGATGAACCGGCTCCTGAGGGTGGCGAACACCTGAAGAGTAGCGAGTCGGACGGCCTGCTCGGGCTCGTCGTGTACGAACTTCTCCGCTCGAGGCAGTAGTAACAGAATCAGATGATCGGCGACCGTGTTGTCCAACTCCGCCGTCTGGTCCAGGAGATCGTACCCTTCGTGTGTCATCGCGTGAACCAGGAAGGCACGCAACAGAGACCCGTGCGCTCTCGTCCAAACGACCGCCATTCGCGTGAACTGTGTCAGAATCTCCTTGGGACCTGCAGCGGCCCATCGAGGAGCGGAGAGTACCGAGGTCCAGCCCTCCTCGGCCTCGGCCCAAAATCGGATGGCCAGGTAAGCGAGTAGGGCGTCCCTTCCGTCGAAACGGGCGTAGAACGTCCCCGAGCCCACCCCGGAACGCTTCAGGATCCCCTGCACAGTGGCACCCTCAAGCCCCGACTCCGCGATGAGGTCGTGAGCGGCGGCAATCATGCGCTCGAACGAGATGCGGCTCCGCAGCTGACGGGGAAGGCGCACCCCCAGTAGAGGATCTAGTGCGTCTGGGGGCGCTGACTGTTTCTCAGCGGGCTGGGTCTTTTTCTTGGACGGTCCTTGCACAGCTCACTCCACCCTGACTCGGATTCGAACAGTAGACCTCGACGTATCGCGACGATCGTCCTGCTTAGAACCCGTGATAACAATTTGAATTCCAATTCCAATAAGGGTAGAAAGCCCCCGCACCGCAAGGGTTTTCTGGCTCAGCTCCAGATGTCGAAGAACTCCACGTTCGCCCCG
>PCCM01000007.1 GCA_002731735.1 Gemmatimonadota bacterium
CCGCGGCTCCCTCGCAGAATCCATGTCGGCGGCGAGGGCCACACACCAAGTGTTCAGTTCACCAAGCGCGGTCGGTCGCACAGAGAGGGTAACAAAAATGAGCGCGGAGAGGGTGGCCCCCTCCGCGCTCATTTCATGTCGTGCTGGTGTGTCGTGCTAGCGTATCGTCCTAGCGGGGACGGCCACACAAGTCCGTAAGCGGGCATCGGTTGTAGTCGACAATAACGCGATCCAAGGTCTGCACCCACTTGGCGGCCTCTGCTGTGCCGGAGCCAAAGTCGAACGTCATAATGGCCGAACCGTCGGTCATAGTATCTGCGGTAAGCGTCAGGTCGTCACCGGAGTGGACGAACTTCCAAACCCCCGCCACCGCATCAGCTACGTTGATTATCATCACGTCGCCGCTCGTGGCTGGCTGGCAGAACTCGACCTCTGCGACCGCGTCCACGCAGTACGTTTCCAGCGGGTACAGAGAGGCATCTTTCCAAATTCGAGGAAGACTGGTGAGGTTGGGCTGGTTCGTAGCCAGGGTGTCGGGATAGTTGAAAACCGACAACATGGTGCCGTCGTCGTACAAGAAACGCCACGCGCTGGTGACACCGTCTTGCTCGACGGGGTCCCCTGCAGTACCGGCTAACATGTTTACGACGGTATTGGGAGATGCTACCTGCGTGACGGTCCACGTTTGGACCGACCAGGTGCCCCTCAAGCTAAGCATTTCTGGGTTGATTGCTGTTGAGTCACCGCACGCGGTCATCAAAATCATGGCCAGCGGGAAAATCGTCAGACGTCTGTTTCGCATCGTCCCCTTCCTTTCTTTAAGAAGTTCCTTACAACTATATCCCTTTTGCCTCGTTGCGGCGAGTACGCACATACCCCGGCAACTTATAGGGCGCGAAAAGGAGGCCGTCAAGGGCGCTCCTAGGTTAGGCGAGTGACTGCGTTGTGATAGGACTCGCCGGCACCGCGCATCCTGTCAGAAGACAGGGGACGCCCATAATCTTAGAAGAAGGGCCAACTCCTGCCAAGTGGAGGGTGGTCATTGAGCCCCGGCGAGGGATTGGAGGGGGCCGCGCTCCCCTCCGCGATCGTCGTGGCAGTGGTGGTCAGATGTCTGACTTTCATTTGTATCCGTCCCTTTGATTAATGAGAGTTCTCATAACAAGTATGTCTATGGAGCAGCGACTGTGGTGAGTACTTTCTTGGCTCACCGCGTTGCACCGCGGAAACACGCGGACGCGGCGAGACGCTCTTCGCCGGCAAACGCTTCCTGAGTGTGACGCGAGCAACGTGCCATGATCCCTGCCCTTGCCGAGCTGGGGGTCGATGGCTTGGATGTGGTATGGACCACCCCAGACCTACCTTCGCGCGCGCCTCTAACAACGACGGAGGGCCCCTATCGCTGACCGTCGCGTCGTAGTGGTCGGTGGTGGCGTGATCGGCGTGTGCTGCGCCTATTTCTTGGCCAAGCAGTCGGCCGAGGTGATCCTGGTGGAGCGCGGCGAGATCGGTGGAGCTGCTTCGTTCGGCAACGCCGGATCAATCGCGCCCGGGCATCCACCCCTCAACAAGCCGGGCAGAATCCGACGCTCGCTCCTGGATCTTCTCAACCCCAAGAGCCCGCTGTACATCCCGGTTCGATGGGATCCCGGCCTGTTCCGGTGGCTGTGGACGTTCCGAACGTTCTGCACCGACCACCACCTGGCGGCGAGTATGGAGGCGTTGGCACCGCTCGGGCATGCCTCTCTCGACCTGTTCGACGGCCTGGTGGCATCCGAGAATCTTGCCTGCAACTACGAGCGTAGTGGCTACTATGAGATCTGCCGTACGAAGGAGGGACTGGTTGAAGTGGCACATGACGCTTCCATGATGCGGCAATACGGCTATCACCCCCGGGAAATGTCCGGAGATGAATTGAGGGAGATCGAGCCCGCCATTCTGGAGAGTGTCGTGGGCGGCGTTTTTTTCCCGGAGGCCGCGACATGCGACCCTCATCGGTTCGTCCTCGAACTGGCTGACCGATCGGTTCGCCGCGGAGTTCGGATCGAAACTGGGCGCGGCGTCTCGGAGGTCCTGAGTACCCGGAGCGCCGTAAAGGGTGTGCGTCTCGAGGACGGGAAGATCCTCGACGCGTCGGCGGTGGTGCTGGCAACGGGATCCTACAGCGCGAGCCTGACGAAAAAATTCGGACTCCGCCTCCCGGTACGCGCGGGAAAGGGGTACCACCGGGATCTGGAGCTCGAGGACGCTAGCGCCCGCCTACTGGATGTTGCGTGTATTCTTGCCGAGACGTCTGTATTTTGCACGCCCATCGCGGGGTTCACACGGTTGGCCGGAACCCTCGAGTTCTCGGGGGTCAACCACGAGATGCGACCGCGACGCCTGGAACAACTGACCCTCGCGGCGGAGGATTACCTCCATGGTGTTCAGGGCGCTGTGATCCGCTCGGAATGGTGCGGGCTCAGACCCTGTACTCCGGACGGGATTCCGTACGTGGGTCCGGTCCCGGGGCAGTCCGGGCTCTTTGTGGCTACAGGGCATGCCATGCTCGGGCTTACGCTGGGTCCGGTGACCGGAAAACTGATCGAGGGGTATGTGTCGGAGGGACGTACGTCACTTCCCGCGGGTGCCCTCGGCCTCGAACGGCTGGAGTGAATGGCTCGAAGGGTTTCGTTTAGCGGGATCGTGGTTTTATCGTTTTCAAGGGTAGCACTCCTCCATGCAGGAGAGCAGTGCCCCTCTACGCAGGAGAGATGAGCGTCACATGACCCCTTGGGTGAAGCGGCTTTTGGTGACGAATGTGATCGTGTTCCTGGTGGTGCAGCCGGGAACGCTCCTGTACGCCCTCCTGACTCTGTTCCCCCCAGCCGTCGTGGGGCTCGACCAGGTCGACGTTTTGGGATTCAACGGGGCCTACATCCCGGACATACCGTTCAGGCCTTGGACGCTCTTCACGTACATGTTTTTGCACGCGGGTTTCATGCACCTGCTCTTCAACATGGTCGGACTTTTCTTCTTCGGACCGCGCCTCGAAGCGCGGTTGGGTTCGAGAGGATTCCTGGGACTCTACTTCCTGAGCGGTCTCGGCGGCGCTGCCTTTACATTCATCAATTTCGGCGCTCCTGTCGTGGGCGCGTCGGCGGCGGTTTACGGCATCATTATCGGCTTCGCCATGTATTGGCCACGGGAGTTGATCTACATCTATGGGATTGTGCCGGTGCAAGCTCGTTTGCTCGCAGCCTTCGTCGTGGCCGTCAGCTTGTACAGCGGGTTCTCGGGATCGGCCGACGGCACGGCACACTTCGCCCACCTGGGCGGGCTCGTGGTGGGCGCCTTGTACCTTCGTTTGCGCGACCGGCATTTGGGCAAGGATCTGCGGGATTTCCAGCGCAAGGTCAACCAGACCCCGTCGGTGGAGGGATCGGAGCGCGAAGCTCGAAGACGCTGGGCCTCTATCAACTTGTCGTCGATGCACGATCTCAACCGGAACGAAGTCGAGGAGCTATTGGCCCGGGTCGATCGGAGTGGGATGCGTGCGCTCTCGCTGGAGGAGCGCCGGTTCCTCGATCGCATGTCGGGGGGATAGACGATCCCGTCTGGGCTGATCACCAGTCGTCGGCTGGTTGTGGCCCGGCGCAATCCTGCTCCTCGGATTTCTCAACTTCGCCGTTGCGGCTCTCTTCGGGTTCTAGAAGGTCAGCGCCTTCAGCAGCCGGTACATGAACTCCTGGCCTTCATAGAACGACTCGATGAGAATACGCTCGTCTTGGCCGTGGGCCCGGACGTCGTCCACATCCTCGAAAACCCCGGACACACCGTACGTCGGGATTCCCGCCTGCCGCAGGTAGAGCCCATCCGTCGCCAACGCGCTCATGACCGGGACGACCGGTACGCCCGGCCACATCTCCTCGGTGATCCGCTCGATAGGCTGCAACACCTCGGGTGTGAGGGGTGATGGCGGACTGGGGTTGGGTTGCCCCGCGGCTGTAACCTCCACTGCTGGGCCCGCGAGTTCTCGAAGCGTGAGAAGCACTTCGGCGGGATTTTGGTTCGGGAGTATGCGGCAATTGACCAGGGCACCGGCGGTCTGGGGTAACGCGTTGTTCGCGTGCCCCCCATTCAGGCGCGTGGCCACGCACGTGGTCCTGAGTCGAGCATTCAGGTGTGGGAACGCCTGTAGGCGACCCGCGGCCCTCTCATTCTCCGGGTTCTCCAGGACGGACCGGATGTCTTCCGCGATGGCTCCACCCTCCACAGCAGCCGTTCCCCGGAAATAGGCTTCGGTGACCTCGTTCAACATGACCGGGAAATTGTACTGGCTGATGCGCGTGAGTACGCTCGCCAGTTCATAGATCGCGTTGTCGTCCCGTGGGAGCGAGCTGTGGCCTCCGGGGTTGGTGGCTCGCAGGTCGAAGTTTTGGTACACCTTCTCACTGGCCTGGACGGAGTTGAGCTGGTGGATGCCGTCCTTCAGGGCTCCGCCGCCTCCCTCGTTGAGCGCATACTCCGCGTCGATCAGGTCCCGGCGGTTCTCCAGGAGCCATCGGACCCCGTTGGCCGGGCCGCCCTCTTCGTCGGCGGTGAGGGCCACGATGATGTCACGGTCGGGCACGAACCCTTCTTGCTTGTACCGGATGAGGTTGGCTGTGTAGATGGCCGCTTCGTCCTTGTCGTCGGTTACTCCCCGTCCGTAGTAGTAGCCGTTGCGTTCCGTGAACGTCCAAGGGTCGATGGTCCAGTCGGAGGGGAGGGCCTCCACCACGTCGAGGTGTGCCAAGAGGAGGATGGGTGCCCGACCTGTATCCCGGCCGCGGAGCCTGACGACCAAGTTTGCCTTCCGATCGTTCGGGCCGACGATCTGGACGTCCTCCTCGGAGAACCCGGCGGCGAGAAGGCGACGCGCCATTGCCTCTACGGCGACGGCCGTCCCTTCGGATTCGACGGTATTGATTTCGACGAGTTCCCGGAACAGTTCACGCGCCAATTCCTGATGGGGCTCTAGTCGTAGCTCCTGGCCAGCTACGCTCGCCGCGATCAGCGTGATTGCCGCCGCCAGGCCGGCGAGGCTGCGCCGTATCCTTTCTACCCACATCGACCCTGTCCAGGCAGACCCTATCCAGATCGACATTGCGACCTCTCCGTCATCGGGATCGTCTCGTGCGAAAGTTACTGGGGCTGTCATGGCGCGAGACTGTCGATCCAGGTTCGGGTCGTATCTGCGAGTTCNTCTTGAACGTNGTCATCCGTGCGACCGGACCTCTTCAGCACGTGAAAAGCGTGATCCGCTCCTTCGACCAGGTGCAGCGTAGCGTCCTGNGCGAGATCTTGGCAAACCGGCTCGAGCAGATCGAGCTGCGCCAGCTTGTCCCGAGTCCCTTGTAGAAAGAGCAGCGGGACGCCGGCTTCCTTCAAGTGGTCACTCCGTTCGATGCCCGGATTCTGGACAGGATGGAGGGGAAAGCCGAAGAAGACGATGCCGCGGACATCCGCGAGAGGTTCCTTCGCGGCGGCCAGGGACGTCATTCGGCCGCCCATCGACTTGCCCCCCGCGAAAAGGGGAAGTCCGTCCGAAAGCGCCGAGGTAGCAGATATGGCCGACCGCACGGTCTTCAGCAGAATGGGTTGAAAATCGGGGCGTCGCCGGCCCTGCTCCGTGTACGGAAACTGGTACCGGAACGTGGCGATACGCCGATCGGCCAGGTGACCGGCCAAAGTTTCCATGAAAACATGCCGCATCCCGGCTCCGGCCCCGTGCCCCAGTACCAGCAGGCAATCGGCGTTTGCCGGGCACATGAGCAGGGCCGAGACGACACCCGAGCTTTGCGTCGCCTCGAAACTGTGTTCGGTCGGCTCGATCTTGTGCTCTATCGGTTCGACCTCGTGCTTTACCGTCTCGACCTCTTGGTGGCTCATCTCGTGAGACCTCGGTTGCGACGTGGCGAGGGCGACCAATTGGTTAGGTGCAGGCCTCTGCCGCAAGGTTGAGGGACCCCCGTGTGCATCCGGGGCGGGGACGCGTAAGTTCGACCAGCCAGTCATCTCGTTCCGGAGGATACCATGCTTCGTGGAGTCGCTGCTGTTGCCCTGTCCCTCTTGGTCGTCGCTTGCCAACCACCCGTTTCAGAGGCCGATGCCGCGCCACCTGCGATTCAGCAGGCTGCGGCTCCCGAGTATCTGAATCCCAGCGCTCGTTTGCCGTTCTCCGAAGGGGTTCGACACGGAGGTGTGCTCTACTTGGCCGGAAAACTCGGAACGGGCGGTGAGCGTGGAATTCAGCCCGAGACGCGCCGTGCTCTCGAGTCCATCCAGGATGCGCTCGAGCGCTTCGGATCTTCGATAGACCGAGTCTTGAAGTGCACGGTCTTCCTGGCCGATATGGCTGAGTGGAGTGCCATGAACCAGGTCTACACGGAGTTCTTTCCCGAGAACAAGCCGGCTCGAACCGCAGTGGGAGCTTCTGGACTTTCGGGGAATGGACGCGTGGAAATCGAGTGCATGGCAGCGGCGTGAACGTGAAGGTTCGTCTGACATCGTGACGGAAGGTTCATCCGAGATCGTGACCCTCGGCGGAGGCTGCTACTGGTGTCTGGAGGCGGTCTTCGAGTTGCTCGAGGGCGTCGAGAGCGTGGTGTCGGGCGCCTCGGGCGGGCCGGAGCCGAATCCCACGTACGAGCAGTTGTGCTCCGGCCGTAGCGGGCACGCCGAGGTGGTTCAGCTTCAGGTCGACCCCACGGTCACGAGCTTTCAGGAGATTCTCGGGGTCTTCTTCGCCACGCACGATCCCACGACACTGAATCGTCAGGGGGGTGATGTGGGGCCCCAGTACCGATCGGCGATCTACTACCACTCGTCGGAGCAAAAAGAGACGGCGGAGGCAATGATCGCTGCTTTGACCGAAGAGAGAGTTTGGTCCGATCCAATCGTCACAGAAGTCACGCCCTTCGACGCGTTCTACCCGGCCAAGCCCGAACATCAGGAGTACTTTCGTAGAAACGGAGATCAGCCTTACTGCCAGTTCGTAATCAACCCCAAAGTTGCCAAGCTCAGGAAGAAATTCGCACACAGGCTGACAAAGTGATGACGGTTACGCTCATCACAGGGGCCAGCACTGGCATCGGTGAGGCGACCGCCCTTCACCTCGCGCGGATGGGCCATACCGTCTACGCTTCGATGCGTACGCCCGATTCCTCCGGCGACGTGCTCCGTGCTGCCGCGCAAGAAGAGCGGCTGGATCTCGAAGTCATGAGGCTCGATGTCGACGACTCCACGTCGGTGGCATCCGCGGTGGGCGACGTCATGGAACGTTCCGGCCGGATCGACGTTCTCGTGAACAATGCCGGTATCCTGAAGCTCACGAGCGTCGAGGAGGCCCCCCTCGAGGAGGCCAAAGCCGTCTTCGAAACCAACGTCTTCGGAGCGCTCCGGATGATGCAGGCCGTGCTTCCGGAGATGAGGGAGCAGGGAAGCGGCACGATCGTGAACATGTCGTCCGTAGCGGGACGGCTCGTGAGTCCAGGCCATGGCATCTATGCCGCGACCAAGTATGCTTTGGAGGCTTTGAGCGAGGCGGTCGCCATCGAAACGAGGCGGCTCGGCATCCGAGTCATCGTGATCGAGCCGGGGTTCATTTCGACCCCGATCCTCGACAAAGGTGGTGCGGTCGAGGTGGGTGACGGGCCCTACGCCGTTCATCTAAAGAGGATGCAGTCGCTGTACAGTAACGCTCGCGGGGGCGCTGATCCGCCGAGCGCAGTGGCCGAGGTCATCGCCGACGCGCTCGACGACCCCACCCGGCGCTTTCGTTACATCGCGGGGAAGGACGCTCCACCCGTGCTCAATGGAAGGGCGCGAATGACGGATGAAGAGTGGATCGACATGGGGCGCGAGATGACCGATGAGGAGTACTTCGCCGAGAGCGGGCGGCGATTTGGCGCGGACGGGGGTGCAGGGACGGAATAGGCCGTGAGGTCGTCGTTGGATCGACCGCTGATCGTTACTGGGTCGGTACGACAGCTGATGGATCGATGGCAAGATCGTCACCGGTTCCGTACTTGAGGAAAAGCACCGGGACCACCACCATGTTCAGCGCCAGGGACGTGAGGATCCCCCCCAGTACGACGATTGCCATCGGGCTCTGGATCTCGTTCCCGGGCTCCCCTCCGGCGAGTGCCAGAGGCAAGAGAGCCAGCCCCGCGGTGAGCGCTGTCATCATAATCGGGTTCAGCCGTTCCAATGAGCCCTGGATCACGGCTCGGCGGAGCGGCGTTCCCTCATGGAGCAGGTGATTGTAGTGGCTCACCATCAGGATCCCGTTCCTGACGGCGATCCCAAAGAGGGTGATGAACCCGACTAGCGTCGCGACGTTGAGCACTCCGCCGGTGATCCACACGGCGACAACTCCGCCCACCAATGCCAAAGGCAGGTTCACCATGACAAGGAGAACCTGGCGAAGGGAGCCGAATTCGATGAATAGAAGCAGGAAAATAGCCGCCAAGGATAGCAGGCTCATGAGTCCGATCGTGCGGGTGGCCGCACCAGCGGATTCGAACTGGCCGCCGTATTCGATGTAGTACCCGGAGGGTAGATCGACCGCCGCCCGCACGCCGCTTTCGATGTCTTCCACCACGCTCCCCACGTCCCGGCCCGCAACGTTGGACTGAACCACGATCATGCGCTGGACGTTCTCGCGGGAGATGGCGTTGGGGCCCATGTCGAAGCGAACATCGGCCAGAGATCCGAGGGTGACCTGCGGGCCGCCGGGTGTATCGATCCTCGCGCGGCGCACGGCCTCGAGGCTTCCCCGATACTCAGGCGCGAACCGGACCACGAGATCAAAGGCCCGCTCGTCCTCCAGGACTTGGGAGACTGCCTCCCCCGCGAAAGCAACGTCGATGGCGTCGGCAAGAAACTTGGGCGTCACCCCGTAACGTGCCATGGCGGGCCGGGCCATATTCACCCTGACCTGGGGGACATCTGCCTGCTGCTCCACAGCGACGTCGACCGTGCCTTCGACCGTCTGAATCACACCTTCGATTTCCCGGGCTAGCGCTCGTAGTTCGTACAGGTCGGGCCCGAAGAGCTTCACGGCGATGCTGGCTCGTGTTCCCGAGAGCATGTGATCGATTCGGTGGCCGATCGGCTGGCCTATCGTAATTTCTGTTCCCGGTACCGCGGCCAGGTTCGCACGTAGTTCTTCCAGAACCGCGTCGTAGTCGTAGCCGGCCAACTCTAGCCGCGCATCGATCTCGGCGGCATTTACGCCCTGGGCATGCTCATCGAGCTCTGCTCTGCCGGTACGGCGGGCGGTCTCCACGACTGCAGGATGGGCCAGAAGGGTCTGCTCAATCCGCCGTCCTAGGGCGTCGGACTCGTCGAGGGAGGTGCCGGGCACCGTGAGGGCGCTGATCACGAGCGAGCCCTCCTGGAACTCTGGAAGAAAGGAACGGCCGAGGAACGGCAGGACGGCCAGCGACGCGATCGAGAGTACGGCGGCACCCGTCATGACGGGCCATGGATGTCGGACAACTCGCTCTAAGGTCGTCGCGTAGGATCGCTTCAGCGTTCGGGCCACCCAGCTTTCCTCGTCCGTTTGCATCGCCTTCGACCGAGGCAGAAGGTAGGTGGAGAGCGCAGGAGTGACAGTGAGCGCGACGATGAGAGACGCCAGGATCGAGACGATGTACGCCAGTCCCAGCGGCTGGAGCATGCGGCCCTCGACGCCGGAGAGAAAAAAGAGCGGCAGGAACACGACCATGATGATCAAGGTGGCGATGACGATGCTGGCCAGGATCTCCTTGGAAGCTCCGTAAGCCACTTCGTGAACGGGCCTGCGCTCTTCGGGTGGCCTGTGTTGATTTTCCCGCAGGCGTCGGAACACGTTCTCGACCACGATCACTGCGTCGTCGACCAGTGCGCCGATCGCGATGGCCATGCCCCCCAGCGTCATCGTGTTGATGGTGATGTTCAGGAGCTTCAGCGCCAACACCGATGTGATCAGAGAGAGCGGTATCGCAAGGACGGAAATGAAGGTGGTTCTGGCGCTCCACAGAAAGATGAAGAGGATGACGACGACCAGGATTGCGCCGTCGCGAAGCGCCTCCAAGACGTTGTCCACGGCTGTCTCGATGAAGTTCGCCTGCCGAAAAATGCTTCGGTTGATCTGAATGTCCGTGGGTAGTGTCGACTGGATATCCGAAAGCTCCTGGTCGATTCTGTCCGTGAGCTCCAGGGTGTTCGTGTCGGGTTGTTTCAGTATGGTCAGGATGACGGCCCGTTCGGCGTTGGCCGAGCCTTCTCCGAGCCGGGTGGCGGCTCCGATTCGCACGTCGGCCACGTCACCGATCGTGATCGGCGTCGCTCCCCGCACCGCGACAACAGTCTGCGCGATATCGTCGAGGTCCTGAACTCGTCCGGTCCCACGGATGAGATATTCCTGCCCCCGCTCCATGAACACGCCGCCCGAGGCGTTCACGTTGGAGCCTTCAGCCGCCTGCAAAACGTCCTGCAGACTGACATCGAAGGCGGCCAGCAGGGCGGGGCTGACCAGAACCTGATATTGCTTGACGTCCCCACCCAGAGGAATCACTTGGGCGACGCCGGGGACGGCGAGCAGACGTCGTCGGATGGTCCAGTCTGCGACGGAACGCACATCCGTGTCCGATACCGCACCGGTTCCGGTCACCGCGATCAACATGATCTCACCCATGATGGATGAGATCGGGGCGAGGACAGGGGCACCCACACCCTCAGGGAGTCCCGACGCTACGAGTTGGAGCTTCTCGTTCACGATCTGTCTGGCACGGAAGATGTCAGTACCCCAGTCGAATTCCACCCAGACGATGCTGATGCCTTGCGAGGTGGACGAGCGAACCCGGCGTACACCGGTGGCGCCGTTCACGGCGGTTTCCACCGGGAAAGTGACGAGAGTTTCCACCTCCTCGGGCGCCATCCCATGTGCTTCGGTCAGCACGGTCACCGTAGGGGCAGTCAGATCGGGGAAGACGTCTACCGGCATGCGGACAGCCGTGATGGCTCCGGCGATCAGGAGGAGAGCAGCCGAGACCAATACGAAGAAGTGGTTGTCGATGGACCAGCGGATCAGTTTACCTAGCATCGTCTTAGTGGCCGTGGCCACCGGCGAAGTCACCGCCGGACAAGGAGGCGAGCCGGACCTGATAGGCGCCCACGGTCACGACCCTTTCCCCGAGGTCGAGCCCGGCCAGGATTTCGGTTCGACTCCCGTCGCGGGCGCCCAACGTCAGGACGCGACGCGCGAAGGTTTCGCCACCGGTCTGTANGTATGCCACTGCGGTCCCATTGTCATCGAGGATGGCATCGTTGGGAATGGCGATGCCGTTTGTTACCCCCCCGGTGGGCACACTCGCCTGTGCCAGCTGGCCGAACGTGAAGGGCCCTCTCGCGGATCCAACCTCGAAGACCACGGGCACGGTTCGTGTCTCTGGGTTCATGANGTTTCCGACCGACAGACGCCGCGACGTCTCGAATACTTCGTCCGAGTCCTCGATCGTAAACGTGGCCCGGGCTCCTTCGGGGACATCAGTCGCCGACACGGCCGACATCTGCACTCGGAGCCACGCCGTCGAGGGATCCACGATGGTGAAGAGGGGCTCGCCGGCCTCCACGCGACTCCCAGGTAGAAAACTCCGCTCCGCAACTACGCCGGTGATTGGGGCTCGTAGGCTCAAGCTGTAGTCGCCATCCGTGCTGCCGCCCATTGCGTCGAGTTCGGCGCGCGCNACCTCCAGGTCATGACGGGCATCTTCGAGGCGCCTCCGGGGAATCGCGCCGGCCTCGAAGAGCCGCTCGCTACGTTGGACTTCCACCANCAGCCCCTCAACCCGGCCACGGGCCTGTGCAAAGCTGCCCTCCTGTGCGGTGGGGGCCAGAACAACCAGGACCTGTCCTTCCCGGACCGGTTCACCGACCGACGGAGCGTTGCGGTTCTTGTCGGCCGGTGCGATCCCGTCGACCNGGGCGCTCACCTGGACGAGCGCCCCGTCCGGAGNAACGATCTCGCCCGGCACCGGGACAGTCTGCTGGACCTCGTNCTCCGCGACCGGTTCCAGCGCGAACGGAATCACCCACTGCTGCTCCTTGAGGAACGCGATCCCACCATCGTCCTCGACGTCCTCGACCGCGAATGCTTCCTCGAGGGTGGATNACACCGAGACCCGNGAAAGCACGTGCAGGCTGTTCACTTGNGGGCTGGCAAGTGAAAGTTCTACTCGGTAGTCGCCCCCCTCCCGCACCAGGGGATCGAGCAGAAAGATCCCGTCCCGGGCCGGAGCCTCCACCACGAACGTCTCTACCTGNTTCTCTTCGCTNGTGAAGGTGACCGTCAAACGTCCTGAGCGAATCGGCTGAAAGTCCTCCATATCCGAGAGGTGAATCGCCCAATTACCGGTTTGTTGCCCGGCGACGGGGTGGGGATATTCGAGGAAGAGTTCGGTGGAGTCGTTCCATTGGGTCACCACCACCGCGCCCATCTCCGGTTCCTGGACGTCGGCGGTCGGGCCACCACAGGAACCATTTGCGAGGGCGAATCCCGCNAGGATCGACACCCTGACCCTTCCGNTCACCATCATTCGGCCTACGGAGTGAATTCGGCGTGTGGAACGACGGNGTTTCCGGATCATCGTCCAATCTCCGGTGAGGGGGTCTCAGGTTCGGTGCCNGCGTCGAATCCGCCCATGGCGCGCTCGAGGTCGTAGTACGCGATCCACAGATCGGACCTGAGTTTGGCCTCGGCGGAGTGGGCGTCCTGAAGCGCCCGCGCGGCGTCGAGGAGCTCCAACAGTGTCATCTCCCCTGCGTCGTACGCGATCTGGGCCATTTCCANAAGGTCAGGATCGCTGCCCAGGAGATCCTCCTCCAGAAGAGNGCTGCGGAGTTGCAGGCTGCGATAGGACTCNATGGCNTTGNGTTGATCGGCCTGCACCTGCCGTCGAGTCAACTCGAGCCGCTCATCAGAAGCCAGGATCAGCGCCTCGCTGGACGCCACGGCTCCNGCGCGTCGATCGAAAAAGGGGACGGGCACGGATATACCGAGGAAGGCACCNCTGAAGCCGTCTGACTGCTGCTTGTACCCTCCGGTGGCGGTTATNTCGGGGATACGTTCCGCACGAGNCAGTCGGCTGCCGGCCTTGGCTGCCTCCACCTCCGCGTCGGCTACGGCTAATTCGGGTCTCCGGTCGATTCTGCTCTCCTGGACTCGATCGAGGACCGACTCGAGAGGTGGGACATCGAGTAGCTCCAGGGGGGCCACCTGGATGGTCTCCACGTTCCCGAACAACTCCCCGTCCGGGAAAATCAACCGAGCGAGGTCTCGTCGGGCTGCAGAGGCGGCCAGTCCGGCCTCTGCGAGCAGATTCTCGTAGCGGACTCGCTCCACGCGGATTCGTTGTAGGCTGTACAGTGAGATGTCTCCTTCGGCTTCCCGTATGACGGCGTTTTGTGCGCCCTGGCGAAAGACCTCGGTAACACGTTCGGCCATGGCCAGTCGGACCTCTGACAAGCCGGCCTCCACGAAGGCTCGTTTCACCAGAAAGGAGAGACTGGCGCTGTCGGCCCGCGCCTGCGCACGGGCGGCACTGAGGGACCAGCCCGCTGCGTCCGCCCGGGCGCCCCGCTTCCCGGAGAGCGGAAAACGTTGGGTCAGGTTCACATATGTCTCAGAGTAGCTTTGGCCGTTCTGGGACAGAGGTTCGTATGTCACCGTTACGGAAGGGTTCGGGAACGCGTTTGCCTGATGCGCGACGCCCTCGGCTTCGGCTTCTCGAGTGTGGGCGAGCCGGAGCTCCGGATTGTTTTGTGCGAAGAGGCGGAGCGCTTCATCCAGGCTCATGTGGCTCGCGGGCTCCTGTGCCTGTACGGCGCCGGGCCAGCAGCCGAGGGCAGCAGCCAGCAAGAGCATCTTGGTCGCGTGGTTCACAGCGTTACTCCGGAATTGTTGTGCCTGTTCGGCACCGCCTGGGTGGGCGGCAGCCGAAACGGCGCTGATCCAGGGATGTACGGGTAGGGGCCCGGGCGCCGGCGAGGCACTACTGGTGCCCCGGCGGGCGCTCGGAATCAGATGGAGAGAGGTGGGGCGCGCGGAGAGGTGGAGGGGGGAGCGCGCTCTCGAGGGAGGTCGAGTTCGCGGCGTACCACATCCGGTGTGAGGATAACCGGAGGATCGGCAAGGGCAGTCGTTCCGGCGAGCACCGCCAGCGACATTGGACTCGCTGGTATTCGGTCCGTCTGCTCAGTCAGGACGACCCCGTGATCGTGGTGGTCAGGGGCGACCAACTGTTGGCCGTCATCTCGGGCCACCCCGTGGCTATGGGATGGGAGGCCTGTTCCTAGTGCTCCGAGGATGAGGAGCAGAAGGCCGGATATCAGCCGTTGAGAGGGTGACCGTCGCATGGCGGAATCATTATGGTCATGCTGGGCTGAGTCAAGCGGATGAGCCGGTGTCGTCCCATTAGATCCTCGCCTGTAGGGTGTAAAGCTGGTGATACCGCCCGTCGATCTTGATCAACTCGTTGTGATGCCCGCGCTCGACGATTTTGCCGTCTTCGATGAC
>PCCM01000008.1 GCA_002731735.1 Gemmatimonadota bacterium
TCTGCTGAGATGCTCTGCTACGGAACCGCAGTAAAGTTGGAAGCTGCCTTTTAGAAAGGACGTCATGGCCATCCTGCGTAACGTAGCTGGTGGCGAAATCCAAGGGTACACGAAGATGCTCGCCGAAGCCCGCGAGCGAGCGCCTCGCGGAAGACGCCTAGGCGCGGGGTGCCAACGCGGTGATCGGTTTGCGCGCCCAGACCTCCATGATCCAGAACGGTGCCGCGGAGATGCTCTGTTACGGCACGGGGGTAATAGTCGAAGCCGACGACTAGGCAGGAGATCACCGCCTGACTAGGGTCGATCAGCCGCCCGGCGGGGCGGGCACGGCCAGCGCCTCACTCGTCGCCCGATATCCTTCCTCGATGAAGAAGCGGCGCTTCTTGAAGTCGAACCCGTCCGTGTCGGCGAACGCCGGAGAAACGTGCGTGAGCGGAACGCCGGTCCAGCTTTGGACGGATTCCCTTTTCTTATGGCCGGCCATCAATGAAAAAACCCTCTGATGAACGGCGATCAGGCCGCCGTCCACCACGACTCGGGCATCCACGTGTGGTCCAGCACCCACATCGATTGCGATGATCCGGGTGGCCCCCATCTCCGCGGCTCTCTCGATAGGAAGCATGTCCAGAACTCCCCCGTCGACGAGCATACGCTCCCCCATCTCGACCGGGGGAAAGAGAACCGGAAGGGCAGCCGATGCATGGACAGAGTCGACAAGGCCCGCGTCCTGATCGCCCTCATGACCGAACCAGACCATCTCGCCCGACGCCAAGTCCACCGCATTAACCATCAGAGGGATGGTCAGCTCTTGCCAATCATCGGTCGGGAGTAGGTCCTCGATAAACTGTCGGAGTATGTCACCCCGGAACACGCTCTGAGAACGAATCCCGTTAACCCACACGGCGCGCCTGTTCACTCTCATGATGTCACGCCGTCGGAGACGTTCGCTGCGTTCCTCCATTTCCTCGACGGTTTGCCCTGCGGCGACGGCGGCTCCCATCATCGCACCGGTACTCGTACCGATGATCCCGGCCACGGAAATGCCGGCCTCCTGAATTGCCTTCCAGGCCCCCACATGCGCGAGCCCTTTGGCGGCACCACCACCCATGACGACCCAGGTCCCAGAAACGGCCCCTCGACCTATCCCAGACACCGCGTTAGAGTCCGTCACCGCTGCCGCCATACATGCCGTTCCCTGGCTTGACGGTATCTCAGCGCCGGCCTAGCTTTTACGTAATAAAGAATCATTCTTGATAAGGCCCCTCGGACCAGCTTTCCCAACCGCATGAGTGATACATCTATCCTTACTATTACTGGCCTTCGTGCCAAGGTCGCAGACGAAGACCTCGACATTCTCATGGGCGTGGATCTTGAGATTCGACCCGGGCAAATCCACACCATCATGGGACCCAACGGTTCCGGAAAGAGCACTCTCGCCAAGGTGCTGGCAGGCCATCCTGACTACGAAGTCACGGGTGGTGATGTCGTCTTCAACGGCCAGTCCATCCTGGATCTCGAGCCCAATGAGCGTGCCCTCGCCGGCATGTTCCTTGCCTTTCAGTATCCCACGGAAATTCCGGGCGTTTCGATCGCGAATTTCTTGAGGACTGCATTACAGGCCCGGCTCGAGGACGGTGAAGAGGTGGACCTCTTCGACTTCCAAGAGGAACTGTTAGACCGAATGAAGCTGCTCGACATGGATCCGGCATTCGCCGAGCGTCCCGTAAACGATGGCTTCAGTGGCGGCGAGAAGAAACGCAACGAGATCCTCCAGATGGCCGTGCTTCGCCCGACGCTGGCGCTCATGGATGAAACGGACTCGGGACTCGACATCGACGCTCTCCAGATCGTGGCAAACGGCGTGAACACGCTAAGAGAGGAGAACCCGGATATGACGGTCCTCCTGATCACGCACTACCAACGCATGCTCAACTACATCAAGCCGGATGCGGTTCACGTGATGGTCGGGGGGCGTATCGTGCGATCCGGCGGACCCGAAGTGGCCATTGCGCTGGAAGAGCAGGGATACGCCGACTGGAAGGAGCAGGACAAAGATGAAGGGCAAGAAGAGGAGCAGCAGCAGCAGGTGGTGACGGCTTAGCCGAAGTCACCTGAGCAGAGAGTAGCTCATGACATAGGAGAGTGGTTCGTGAACATAGGTTCGTGAACATAGAAATGATTCAGCAGGTCGCTCTCCCGCTCTAGCGGGGGCCGGCTTCAGCAGAAGGAAGACCATGCCAGAAAATGAACTCGTTGAAGGGCTCGGTCTCGACGAATACCAGTACGGATTCATCGACGATGAGGCGCACGTCTTCCGGACCAGGCCCGGCCTGAGCGAGGAAGTCGTCCGGCAGATTTCCAAGCACAAGGAGGAACCGGAGTGGATGCTCGAGTTCCGTCTGAAGGCGCTCAAGATCTACGAGTCGAAGCCGATGCCGACCTGGGGCGGGGACCTCTCGGATCTCGAGGCGACGCTCGATGAGATCTACTTCTATGTGAAGCCACAGGACCAGATGGAGCGCTCCTGGGACGACGTCCCGTCCAACATCAAGAACACGTTCGAGCGTTTGGGCATCCCCGAGGCGGAGCAGAAGCTCCTGGCTGGGGTCGGGGCGCAATACGAGTCCGAGATGGTGTACCACTCACTCAAGGAGGAGTGGGCCTCCAAGGGCGTGATCTTCGATTCGATCGAAGACGGGCTCAAGAACCATCCCGAGATCTTCCGGGAGCACTTCGCGACCGTCATTCCAGCCGCCGACAACAAGTTTGCGGCGCTCAACTCGGCCGTTTGGTCTGGGGGATCATTCGTCTACGTTCCGAAAGGGGTTGAGCTCGAGACTCCGCTACAAGCCTATTTCCGGGTCAACCAGGAGCGTATGGGGCAGTTCGAGCGCACGATGATCATCATGGAAGAGGGCTCCCAGGCTCACTACATCGAGGGATGCACGGCGCCAGTCTACTCCACCGACTCGTTCCACTCAGGCGTGATCGAGATCATCCTGAAAAAGGACTCGCGATTCCGGTACACGACCATTCAGAACTGGTCGAACAACATGTACAACCTCGTGACGCAGCGCGCCGTGGTGAACGAGAACGCCACCATGGAGTGGCTAGACGGCAACCTCGGGTCCAAGCTCACTATGAAGTATCCTTCGTGTTACCTCGTGGGTGAAGGGGCACACGGGGACATCATGTCCATCGCTTATGCGAGTGACGGCCAGCACCAGGACACCGGGGGTAAGGTCGTTCACGTGGCCCCCAACACGACCTCCTCGATCACCTCGAAGTCGATCTCGAAGGGTAATGGCCGCTCGTCGTACCGGGGCCTCTGCAAGGTGTATGAGGGTGCCAACAACGCACGGTCCAACGTGGAGTGTGACGCGCTTCTCATCAATGCTACCGCGCGCACGGATACCTATCCGTATATCGAGATCGAAGAGAAGCAAGCCACGGTCGGGCACGAGGCGACCGTCTCAAGGATCGGCGACACTCAGCTCTTCTATCTCATGAGCCGAGGCCTGACCAAAGAGGAGGCCATGGCGCTGATCGTGCGAGGATTCATCGAGCCGATCGCCAAGGAGCTTCCGCTCGAGTACGCCGTCGAGTTGAACCGGCTCATCGAGCTCGAGATGGAGGGATCGGTCGGCTGATGTCCAGCTCCCCTCGAGCCGCGGAGGCGCCTGTTGCGGAGGAGGACACTCCCAGTTCTTTGGACGAATCAGCGGTCGAAAGTATCAGCCGGGGTGCGCCGTCGTGGTTGAGTGAGCGCAGACGTCACGCGTGGTCGGTGTTCGAAGACACCCCCCTTCCGAGCACACGATCGGAAGAGTGGCGGTACACCGATGTCTCCCGGGTGGTGGACTTCGCCGACCTCCGGCTCGCGCCCGATGGAATGCCGGCCGAAAACGGCTCCCGCCCTGCCGGGCTCACGGCTGCCATGGAGGAAGACCTTGCGGCCTCGGGTCACGCGGTGCTGGTCGACGGCAACGTCGTGCACGTCGACCTCGATCCCGCGCTCGAGGAGCAGGGGGTCATCCTCACCTCGCTTCGGACCGCCGTAAACGAGCACGTGGGTCTTCTCGAAGAATTGCTCGCTACGGAGGTTCTGCCGCCGGAGGAGGGCAAGTTCCAGGCACTCAACGCCGCGCTCTGGTCGGACGGTGTGCTCCTCTACGTGCCCCCGAACGTGAAGCTCGATCTTCCGGTCAGGGCCACGCGCTGGCTCTCGCACGCCGGTTCGGCAGTCTTTGCGCGCACGTTGATCGTGGCCGAGCCGGGAAGCCAGGTTTCGTACGTCGAGGAATTGCTCTCGGAGGACTTCGACAAGCGAACTCTCGTTTCGTCCGCCGTAGAGGTCGTCGCGCGTGACGGAGCCCAGATACAATACGTCTCTGTTCAGCGCCTGGGCCGGGGCGTGTTTTGTCAGTCGGCACAACGGACGCTCGCCCACCGGGACTCCAAGCTCGACACCCTGAACGTGAATCTCGGCGCTTCGGTCACCCGCCTCGACCTCAACGCTCAGCTGCTTGGAGCAGGCGCGCACAGCGAGATGCTCGGCCTCTACTTCGGGGACCAAGATCAGCACTTCGACCACAACACCAGCCAGGATCATGTGGCCCCCGACACCGGCAGCGACCTCCTTTATAAAGGCGCGCTCGATGACCGCGCCCAGGCAGCCTTCCGGGGGATCATTCGGGTACATCCCGACGCTCAAAGGACCGACGCGTATCAGACCAACCGAAACCTGCTGCTTTCTGACGAATGTCGAGCCAACTCGCTCCCCAACCTCGAAATCCAGGCCGACGACGTGAAGTGCTCACACGGCGCCACGGTTGGCCAACTCGATTCCGAGGCGCTCTTCTATCTTCTGAGCCGAGGGCTGAGCCGGGAGCAAGCGGAGCGTCTGGTCGTGCTGGGCTTTCTCGGAGACGTCATGGCCCGGCTGCCGCTCGGCGGAGTCGTCGAGAAGGTGACACGCGCGATCGAGCGGAAGCTCGAACATGTCTAATGGAGGCTGACGGAGAGGAGGGCGACGGAACGTGGGTGAAGGTCGCCGACCTCAGCGAATGCCCGCCAGGCAACCTGTTGGAGGTCGAGGCGGGGCGGGAACGCATCGTTCTGGCCAACGTCGACGGCGATGTTTATGCGCTCCAGAATCGTTGCTCACATCAGGATCTTCCCCTCTCGGACGGAGAACTGGAAGGGGATCGATTGGAGTGCTTGTACCACGGCGCTAGGTTTGACGTGTGCACGGGAAAGGCCGTCGGGCTTCCGGCTATCAAGCCCGTACTGAGCTACGACGTCCAGATCCGGGGCCAAGAAATCTTCGTCCAGATCTAGCGTGGTGTCACAGAAGTGTGCGGGCCCACGCATAGAGGCCTGTCGTAGAAGTGAGGTGAACTGACATGCCTACCACGTCTCCTCGACTCGATCGGATGGCCTTGAGGGCTCAGTTCCCAGCCCTCGCTCAAGAGGTCGGCGGGCATCCGCTCGTCTACCTGGACAACGCCGCCACCTCGCAGAAGCCGCAATCAGTGCTGGACGCACTTGCGGCGTATTACGAGGACGACAACGCCAACGTACACCGAGGCATCCACGAGCTGAGTCGCCGAGCCACAACAGCTTTCGAAGGCGCTCGGGTGAAGCTGGCGAAGTTCATCGGCGCGCCCGATTCGGCCGAGTTGGTGTGGACCCGCGGCACCACGGAGGCCATCAATCTGGTGGCAAGCAGTTGGGGTATGGACACATTGGGTGACGGCGACGAGATCCTCTTGAGCTCCCTCGAGCACCACTCCAACATCGTCCCGTGGCAGCTGGTGGCCAGCCGTACGGGCGCTCGTCTTCGATACATCGAGATGGACGAACAAGGCCGTCTGATCCTGGACTATCTACCTGAGCTCCTGACGGATCGCACTCGGCTGGTCGCCGTGTCCCATATCTCGAACGCGTTGGGGACAGTCAATCCGATACGTGAGATCGCGGATCAGGCCAAGCAGGTGGGGGCGCTGGTGCTCGTCGACGGCGCACAAGCGGTCCCACATCGCCGGGTGGACGTGCAGGAGCTCGGTTGCGACTTCTACGCATTCTCGGGACACAAGATGTGTGGTCCCACGGGATCGGGTGGACTGTGGGCCCGCCGATCACTCCTCGAGTCGATGCCTCCGTACCAGGGCGGAGGCGAGATGATTCGCATGGTCGAGCGTGACACGAGCACCTGGGCCGAGATTCCGCACAAGTTCGAAGCCGGCACGCCGAACATCGCGGGAGCCATCGCCCTCGGGGCGGCCGCGGACTTCCTCGACGAGGTTGGGTTCAATGCCATCGCCGAGCACGAAAGAGAGTTGCTCTCCTACGCTCTCGAACGACTCGACGACATGGGTGGCATCAATGTTTACGGGCCCACCGATTTGGACGAACGCTCCGGTGTCATCTCCTTCACCATGGGGGATGCCCACCCTCACGACATCTCCACGATCCTCGACTCCCGAGGGATCGCGATCCGCGCGGGCCATCACTGTGCTCAACTCGTCATGCAGCACTTCGGCATCTCGGCCACGGCGCGGGCGAGTTTCTATCTCTACAACTCCACGGACGACGTGGATCACCTCATCGAGGGGCTCGCGTCGGTGAAGGAAATTTTCGGACCGGCCTGAGGGCGGCGGACATATGGCGGAAGTTCCCTTAACCTCTCTGTACCAAGAGCTCATCCTCGAGCACTACCGCCACCCGCGGAACAAGGGGGAGCTCGCCAATCACACCGTGGAGGCCCATGTCGCCAATCCGGTGTGCGGTGACGAGGTCAAGATTCAGATCCTTCTCGACGGGGGCCGGATCGAAGAAATCGCTTTCGACGGCCAGGGATGTTCCATCTCCCAGGCCTCGGCGTCTATGATGACCGCCCTGGTCAAGAGGACGGAGCGGAGCGAGGCGATTCGCTTAGCAGACGTCTTCACTGATATGATGCATAACGGTGAGGACGCCTCGCCTGATAAGTCCCTGGGGGACCTGCGGGCGTTACAGGGCGTCTCGAAGTTTCCCGTGCGGATCCGGTGCGCGCTTCTCGCCTTCGACGCGCTCCGTAATGCGCTCGGTGAGGGACTTCAAATTGATTCCGTCGGAGGAACTGTTCACAGTGACAGATCCGAGGGAGAGACGACACACTGATGCCTAAGCATGAAAGCGCTTCCGCCGTCTACTCGGGGCTCCTCCGCGACACACCCGCCGGAGACGTCGCCGTCTGGGTCACCCGCAATGGCGTTCGCCGCATCGGATCAGTCACACCGGNGATGATTGAGGACGGTCACTGGGATGCCGAGGGACACGCCACGCTCAGGGTCGCCCTCCACCAGCTCAACCAATACTTCGATGGGAAGAGGAAGCGCTTCCATCTTCCACTCGACCTCTCCGGAGCCACCAAGTTTCAGAGGAGCATCTACGAGCGGCTCACCGACATCCCATACGGGCGTGTCGTGTCCTACGGGGACATCGCCGACGAGATCGGAGTAGCAGGCGCCGCGCGGGCCGTCGGTCAGGCCGTAGGGGCCAACCCCCTTCCGATCGTGGTTCCGTGCCATCGTGTCGTCCGAAGCGACGGCAGGCTAGGNGGCTATTCCGGAGGCCTCCGCCGGAAGGTCGCGCTCCTTACCATCGAGGGTGTGGGCGTGGACGGGTTTCANTCGCGAAGCCGGGTTNATCCTGAGGTGTTGCAGCTGCCNTTGTAGGGCTCCTCTTCTTGCGNGTGGANGGGGNGAGGAATCGACGGTCCCGCGCAGGACAGTCCGCCGCCAAAGGCGGTGGAGCGGGACCGTGAACNCCTCTTCCACCCTCCTCCAACAGGTGAAGGGCCTCAGGGCTGCAGCACGACCTTCACCGCGCCGCTCTTCCGGTGGTTCGCAGCAGCACGCAACGCGNCCCGATACTGGTCGAGTGGATACGCGTGCGTGACCATGTTCTGGACCGGCGCACCCGTCTCGAGCAAGAGGTCGTGGGCGANCTCGAAGGTGTGCCGTNGTTCACCCCGCCAGGTCTCCAGCCCGTAACCGACTGCCCCCCGGATGCGGAGCTCCCTGGCCCAGACGAACGTGAGATCGAGCTTCTTGAACTCCGCCNCGCACCCGATGACCACGATGCGGCCGCGCGGTGAGGCGAAACCGAGTGANTGTGCGAGGCTGCTCTGGTTGCCGACACAGTCGTAGATGAGGGGNAAACCACCGCCCGAAAAGACCTCGGGGCCCACCACCGGCATGTGGGCGGACGCACCCGTGTCGATCAACGCGTCTCTCGCCTCGAAACCCGGCGCCACCACGTCGGTAGCGCCCAATGTCCGGGCCAACTTCTGCTCGTGCTCCCGCTTGGCCTGTGCGAGGATGGGGCCCTGGAAACCGGTCGCTCGTAAAGCCCATATCGTGGCCAAGGCAATCGTGCCACTCCCGATCACGAACGCGGGCTCCTCGCCCTCCGGTGGGGTGCGCAGCACGGCGTGCAGAGCGATCGAGAGCGGCTCGAGCAGTACGGCCGCGTTGTCGGACAAGGCATCATCGACCGGGAATACCTGGGACTCGTGAGCGAGCACGGTCTGGCCCCACCCCCCGGGCAGATCTCGATGATACCCGATCGTGAGGCCCCGCGAGAGCGGCTCATCTCCGATCAACGTGACGCCGTCTTCACCAGCCCGCTCGCACGTACAGTGAAGCCCCTCGGAGCAGGAGGAGCACGGATCTTCCGGAGGGTAGCCCCGGGTCGTACACGAGATCATTGGGTCCACCGTCACCCGCTGACCCTGCGACACCTTGGACACGTTGGTGCCAACCGACTTCACCCTTCCCAGAATCTCATGCCCGAGAACGGCCGGAAACGAGCCGAACGGCTCCATGGCCGGGCTCGCGGAGTACGTCAGATTGCTGATGTCGCTTCCGCAAATCCCGCCTGCGACAACCTCNATCTCCACCCAGTCAGGCCCCGGCAGCTGNGGCTCGGGGAGATCGCTCATTTTCACNCCGCTGAGAAGCCCGTAGAGGGCCGAATCCGATATACGCCCAGCCGTCTTCGCGAGAAGGAAGTGNGGAANCGATACATTGAACGTGACGCCCTTCATGGTGTGCTGCTCACCTCCGNCTCACTTTCCAGCCTCCTCGTGGTTTCCGGCATCACCCCCTTTTGCGGTCTGACTGTCGAGGGGGCCGGGGTGGAACGGAGACCAGTCTAGCCCCGGGAGTTTCGGCTAGCCACCGGGACATCACTACACGCCACTACGGAACAGCGGTCGGAGGCAGTGGGTTACAGNGGTCATGAGCAGACGCACCGCCATCATCGCAGGATTCCGTACGCCGTTCGTCCGATCCGGAACCGTCTTCAAGGACCTGACCGCGATCGACCTAGGCGTGCTCGCNGTGCGTGAACTCATGGNCCGGAGCGGCGTCCGTGGTGAGGACGTGGACCACCTCGTCTACGGCACCGTCGTACATGATCCCCACGCCCCCAACATCGCCCGTGAAGTCGGGCTGGCCACGTTGCCCAAGACCGTTCCCGCGGTGACCGTCTCCCGGGCCTGTGCCACCGCCAATCAGTCGATCGCGGACGCCGCCAATCTCATCGAACGTGGTTATGCCGANGTGGTGGTCGCCGGAGGTTCCGAGTCGCTCACGCACATTCCGATCACCATCAAGCAGGCTCTCGCCGAAAAGCTCATCGGCGCCTCCAAAGCGAAGACACTCGGCGCGCGACTTGGCACGCTCGCCAAGATCCGGCCCAAGGACCTGGTACCCAACTTCCCCCAGATCGCCGAGCCCACCACGGGCGAAAGCATGGGGGAGTCGGCCGAGCGTATGGCCAAGGAGAACGGCATCACGCGGGCCGATCAGGACGCNTGGGCNCTCCGCTCGCATCAGCTCGCCGCCGCGGGAACACAAGACGGGAGGCTCACNGCNGAGATCGGCCCCGTCTACGTGCCCCCTGGTTTCGAGACCGTGGNGCAGACCGACAACGGAATCCGGAGCGACACCAGNGAAGAGGCCCTNGCCAANCTGCGCCCCGTGTTCGACCGCNAACACGGGAGTGTGACGGCCGGCAACGCCTCGCCGCTCACCGACGGGGCTTCGGCGGTCCTGATGATGTCCGAGGAGCGGGCGAAGGCCGACGGCCTCGAGCCGATGGGCTTCGTCCGCAGCTACGCGTTCTCNGGGCTCGACCCGGGGGGACAACTCCTGCAGGGACCCGCNTACGCCGCCCCGATGGCGCTGGAGCGGGCGGGCATCACCATGGCGGACATCGGCCTCATGGAGATGCACGAGGCTTTCGCNGCGCAGGTGCTCTCGAACCTCCNGGCGCTCTCTTCCCAGAAGTTCGCTGAGGAGGAGTTGGGACGAAGCCAAGCCGTGGGCCACCCAGACCTCGACGTCATCAACGTGATGGGCGGCTCCATCGCGATCGGCCATCCGTTTGGGGCGACCGGCGGGCGCATCACGACCACGTTGCTGAACGAGATGAAGCGGCGGGATGTGGAGCTGGGGCTGATCACGGTGTGTGCGGCAGGCGGGTTGGGGTTCGCGATGGTGGTGGAGCGGGGGTGAGCGCCCCCTGCTGAACGGCCCCTCTAATCGGTGGCTAACTCCTTCTCAAGCGCTTCACGATGCTCCCGCCGTCGCCTGCCGTCCCCGAACCTCCGCTTGTCCTCGTCCGTGACCAACTCCAAACCCGGTACCGGCGCCGGCCGACTGTTCTCATCGATGGCCACAAAGGTCAGGAGACAGTCGTTGGTGTGACGACGGCGACCCGAGATCGGATGCTCCGCAACCACACGGACGCCGATCTCCATCGAGGTTCTGCCAACGTAGTTGACCCGGGCACTGCACATCACCAACTCACCGGCGTAGATCGGCTCCTTGAAGTCGACCTGGTTGATCGACACCGTCACACACGGCTGGCGGGCATGACGCATGGCCGTAACCGCGGCGGCCCGATCGACCATTGAAAGCAGAACACCACCGAAAATGTGTCCGAGATTGTTGACGTCGCCCGGCAGCATGAATTCCGTGATCTCCGAAGCGGACTCGTCCGGGCTCCGCACGTTCGGCTGTTCACCTAGCGGTTCACTCATCTGATCACTCGTCTTTGTTATAGGCCGATTCGCCTGACACACACCGACCGGGAAGCTAAACGGTGTGCCTGGTCCACGGCCACACGGGGCCCCTAGGGCTTGCTTCGTTCCCTCAATATCTCGACTGTCCCCGAAGCCATGGACGTGGTAACCAAGTGCTTCGACCAATCACAGCTGCTTCCGAAGACCAAGCTCGCCCTCGAGGAAATCTTGGGATGCGACTAGGCGCTAGCCTAGAGGAAACCTGATGCAGAACAACCCGACGCAGCCGATCGATCCGCCAGCCGGCCCAGCGGAGGGCCCCCCGGGAGACCAGGGCCCGCCGGGCGACCAAGGACCGGGAATGCGCCGCATCCAGTGGGCGGGTTTCATCGGGGGTGCGATCGCCTTCCTGCTGATTCTCGTGCTACCAGCTCCCGAGGGTCTTACGCCCACGGGGTGGAGGGCCGCGGCGGTTGCGGTGCTCATGGCCGTGTGGTGGATGACCGAGGCAATCCCGATCACGGCGACCGCTCTCATTCCGCTGGTCTTCTTCCCAGCGCTCGGTGTACTCGAAATGCCGGACGCCGCGGCTCCCTATGCCAACGAGCTGATCTTCCTCTTCATGGGGGGATTCTTCATCGCCGTCACCATGGAGCGCTGGGGGCTACACCGCCGGATCGCTCTGGCCATCGTGTCGGCGGTCGGCACCAGCCCGCGACGGCTGGTGCTCGGGTTCATGGTGGCGACTGCCTTCATCTCCATGTGGATCTCGAACACCGCTACGGCGGCAATGATGTTTCCCATTGGGCTTGCGCTGGGGGAAATATTTCGGCCCTCAGACCAGGAAGGGCCCTACGAGTTCGGCATCGCTCTCATGCTGGCGACCGCGTACGCTGCGAACATCGGCGGCTCGGCCACCCTGATCGGAACCCCGCCCAACGCCGTCATGGCAGGGGCCGCCAGCGAGATGCTGGGCATCGAGATCGGGTTCGGCCAGTGGATGATGGTGGGCGTCCCGTTCGTCCTAGTGATGCTACCCCTTTCGTGGCTGCTACTCGTTTACTTCCTGTATCCCCCGGGACAGATATCGGGAGATGCCGATGCTGTGCTGGCTGAGCAGAGAACGGCGCTGGGACGGGCGAGCCGGGGAGAGAAGAGCGTAGCAGTGGTGTTCACCCTCACGGCCCTTGCTTGGGTGTTTCGTTCGCCCAAGGAGATTGCGGCTGTATCGATCCCTGGAATCCAGACGTACCTGCCGTTCGTGTCGGACGGCACCATCGCCATGGCGGGAGCTCTGGCTCTGTTCCTCATCCCGGTCGACCGCAAGCGGGGCGTCTTCGCCCTGGACTGGCCCACGGCCAGGAAAATTCCATGGGACGTACTGGTGCTGTTCGGCGGCGGCCTCTCGCTGGCTCGGGCCATGGACCGCTCGGGGTTGGCCACGTGGATCGGATCCGGCGTCAGCGGCCTTGGCTCGATCCCACCGATCGTGCTGATCGCGCTGATCGCGGGGCTCTTCGTCTTTCTCACGGAGGTGACTTCGAACACGGCCACCTCCACGATGGCGATGCCCATCATGGCCGGAGTAGCGGCAGGGCTGGGTTTCGCGCCGACGACGCTGATGGCGGTGGCNGCGTTNTCGGCAGCCATGGCATTNATGCTGCCGGTGGCGACACCACCCAACGCGATCGTCTTCGGGTCCGGCTACCTGACGATCCCACAGATGGTGCGTTCGGGGATCTGGATGAATGTGGTCGCGATCGTCTTGATCACTCTGGCGGCGTCGACTCTGATCCCGCTGATCCTGGTGTTCTGAGTCTGGGTGATTCGTCTCCAGACTCCAGCGCACGCCCGGCTCTTCTGGCGATCACCGCACGCGGCAGTTCGGTCGACAAGTTCTCGCTCCCCCTCACTGGGTGCTGGAGTCGGGCTTCTCTTCTTTCTCTTCTGTAGGCTTCTGGCGACAAACGCCCGGCAGGCGGGTCCGGGTGGGGCGGATTGAAGAGCCAATTAGATTTCAAGTGTGACCCCACCGCTTTTTTACGCGTTCGCCCTGTCCAATCAGATACCTTGGGACGCTGAGAGTTCCCACCTTTCTCTTTCTGCGATCCCCTTCGCAGAATCTTGATTCTTACTTTTGTGTAGCCAGCACGCTTAAGTCTCTTTCGCAGAGTCTTTTCTGCTCGCCCAGCAGAGCCCCAATCCCGGGGCGACAGGCTATCTAATTGATTTCTGCCATCCGGTGTGACGCCGCGCCAAATGATGTCGTATTTCACTATTTACTCTCCCGGTAATCTGAACCCTCGATGCCACTTCAGCTTTTCAGGAAACATGCCAACTCGCGCCTCTATCCACTCGCGAGACAGCCGTTGGGCCTTGTCGCAGGTCATCCCTGCTTCCGATCATCCCACGAAAGACCTTCAGCCAACGGGGCATGACAATCTCCGTCACAGGTCGCACTCTCCCGGACCCGCCAAACTTCGGAGGGCCCCGAGGTCATCATCCACGGCGTGCCGCGCTCGGCTCTCGGACCAGTTGAAGCTCCTCCATTCCCCCGGTCGTTCAGGGCCCCACTGGCTAAGCAGCCGACTCGCCACCAAACACTGTTCCTCGTCCGCCAACTCGTCCAAGCGGGCAAGCAAAAGGGGTGCTGCGTCACTGCCGAGCGAGCCGAGGTACTCGACGTCCACCTCACCCAAGTCCGCGATTCGGTCGAGATTGTGACGGGTGACCAAACCGGCAGGATTGATGAACTGTAGCGCACCGACGAGGACGAACGCCGTGACGAGGACGCCAAACGCGAAGAGGTCGCGACGGCCGCTGAACACGATCGCCCCGAACCAGAGCACGACCACCGTCAACCACACGAGCACCGCGGTGACCACGACGCGCTCCTCCGTGAGTCCGTAGGCCGTTTGGTAAGCCAGCATACGTTGGATCGCGGAGGCCACGATGGCCAAGAGGAGAAGCAGGTGGACGCCCGCGAACGCGTTGAACACCTGATGTGCCTTCAGACTGCGGTCACCGAGCAGAGCGTGGGTGACGAGAAGCCAGGGGATGGCCAGTGCCACGGCGACGACGAGTTGGAAGAAGCCGGCACGCGCGTAGGCGGCGTAGGTGAGACCCGGCGTAACCTCGACCCAAGCCCCTCCTCCGAAAAGGTAGCGGAATTGGACGATCACGAAGCCTAGAAACAGGAGGTCCACCAGGCCCAAGGCGGTGGCCACCTGGGCAATCCCAAGAGTCGGACGGGCCGGCTGGAGGCGTCGAACCGCCTCCAATCTCGTGCCCGACGAAACGCCGACGAGGTAGCCGCAGGTAAGCCAAGTCAGGACGGCTGTGCCCGCCAAGTGCCCGGCGAACGCCTGCAGGTCGATCCTTACGAAGTCTCCGACAATCGTGGCAAACACCTCGTCCGCCGAAATGAAGAGCGCTCCGAAAACGACAAGGGGGACGAGCGCGAGGAGCGCCCCACCCAAAGCAGCTCGCGCCACGGTGTGTGCGGTCCCTCGGGACGTGTCCGTGCCGACCTCACCCCAGTTCGCGCCGTTGATCAGCCGAGCGCTTCCGAACGCCGTGTGAAGCCCGGCTCCCGCCACGGCCTCGACAACGTCCAGGATTCCGGATCGCTTGATCCAGGCGCGCCCCGCGTTGAGAGCCGGCAGCGCGAACGCTGTGCACGCCGCGACAAAGGCAGCGACACGAACAAAGCCGGAGCCCCGCCACAGCAGAGCGGCACCACAGAGGAGCCCCACCCCAATCCACAACGACGCCTCCCGACTGAGGGGTGAATCGCCGCTCTGAGCTACCGTCCAGACGGAGACGGCGAGACCAAAAAACAACAGGAAGAAGTTGAGGCCGGGGCCCCCGGACGCCCGGAGAAGCTGGTCTCCGGCGAACCCCATCCCGACGCCAGCCACGAGGATGGCGGTCACAGGCAAGCAGCGGTCGGTCAGGGTGCGGCCCTCCGTTCGTGTTCGGGCTCCCGCCCTCGCGAGCCCATTGATCTTGCTCTGCACCTCTGGCACGAGTTAAGGCTACCGGCGCCCGATAAGTTTCTACGCCCGACGTTGTCGGGGCGAGAGTTGCCGTCGTCCACCCCGTTATCTCCAACAAAACGATTGGTCATGAGCGGGGTCACCCCTTCCATGGTTTTGGATTGGGTCTTTATCTGATCCTCTATCAATGATTTGAGCTTGCCCACCTGGGTGGCAGCACTCTTTAGGGCGCGTTGAAGCACGCCCTGGTCGAAATCAACCCATTTCATGAGAGAACAACAGTCGCATTTTGTCTTCTCACCGTTGAGTTGGCTGGCAAATTCATTGAGTTCTGATTGGATATCAGTGGCCCACATTAGATCACTTTCTACTATACGCATGTTTCCTCATGGGTTAATGGTGGTCTTTGGATATGTCCGCTAGGAATGCCTCAACGATCTCGCTGTCTTCGATCCTATTCTCAAGATCATTAATACATGCGGCTATCAAGCCCAGAATCTGTTCTTCGCTTTCGGTTTCGTCTGATCCTATGACTTTCGCTGCCTTGAATCTCTTGTGTAGAATGGAGATCAAGTCTGGGCATGTTTACTCTTCCGAGGCGCCATCATTCAATCTCCCCCCGTTCGTTTCTGAAGATTCCTACTTCCTCCACACGGTAAACAGTAAAGTACTTCGTATTATAAAGTATCTCTCCGGAAAAAAAACGATTCCTATTCTCGTACGCTCTCGATCAACGCCTCCATGTGGCCCAGGTATCGTTGGAGCGCCTGTCGTCCGGTCTGCGTGAGGCGATAGTCCGTCCGCGGAATCCGACCGTCGAAAGACTTTCGTATCTCGACGTAACTAGCTTCCTCCAACCGCCTAGCGTGAACACTGAGGTTCCCGTCGGAGGTGTCGAGACGCTCTTTGAGCTCGTTGAAGGTGAGAGATTCCTCCATCACGAGTGCGCTTACGATCCCAAGGCGGACACGCCCATGGATAATCCGGTCGAGCGCGGCAGGATTGGTCTTCTCGGCTTGTACATTGATGCTCATGGTCAATCCCTTGATCGGGGCCTTGCGGCGGGCCCGCGCTCCCTCAGCCACCGTGCCTCCTCGCAATAGTCACGCCGCAGACAATGTGCAGCCCCCCGAATCCCACAGCCATCGAGAGATCGCCGGCGGCAGGCATCACGAGGAGCGCAAACGCTCCGACGACCATGAAACACATCCCCATCACCGGGACGATCCTTATCGAAAAGGTGCCGGCCGTGACGACGGCGGCGCCGTAGAGTAGAAGCCATGCCCCCGGAAGTAGTGAGTCAGCTCCGGCCTGCCAAAGCGCTACCGTGAGTACCACTCCAGCGAGAGCAGGAGGTAGGAAGCTAAGAACGAACTTGCGACCTGCTCCGGAAAGGACGGGAAGATCCGCCCGGCGCCCCTTCCGGTGGATTGCAACCGCACCGATCGCCATAGCGAGCAACGCCTCGAGGATCCAGACCAGAAGCCATCTCTCAGCAGTCGGCTGGCTTGAAGCGAGCGCAGCAGCAGCCAGCGCGCTGACTCCCATTCCGAAGCCACCCCATCCCGGAACCGCCGTGAAGGTGGCGCCACCCTTTATAGTCCGGCGGATGAAGAGCAGATCCTCCATGGCTCGGGCGGCCAGGGAGATGGGCTCCGGACTTTGATCGGCTTGGTGGCGTTTCAGCATGACGAGACAAACCTGGACCGCAGCGTTGGTATTGTCAAGTACTTTCTATTACAAAGTACGCGCCCTACTTCCATCCTCACATCGTTGGAGAAGGTGTCCACTCTTCACGAACGGGGTATCCTGCTATAGACGTATCGTTGACATGCCACACAGCTTCGCTATCGTCTGTCATATGGTTCTCCTGACCATTTCGACATTATTTTCGACCCATTCGACCGGACCGACCGTGAACCAGCACGCACGACCGCGACGCCGACCGCCGACCGACCGTCCACTTCCTAGGGAGCGGGCGCGTCCTGTCTTGCGTGGGGAGATTCGATAGAACGAGCTTCGACCCCCGAGACCTGACGTTCGCCGGCCCCCATTCCAGGAGCCGGTTTTTTTGTTTCCGAGAGGTTTCCGATGTCTGCACAAAAAACATCCGCATCATCGTCCGCTAGCCTGGCAATTCTCGGCGGCGGGAATCTGGGCCAAGCCCTTGCACGGGGTTTGGTTCGCAGCGGAACGCTGCCGCCCGATCAGATCCACGTCACTTCGCTGCATCCGCCGAGCCTGGACGCGCTGGCTGAGGAGGGATTCCCGGTCGGGCGCGATAACTCCGCTGCTCTCCAGGGGGCCAGTACTGTTCTGTTGGCGGTCCAGCCGCAGCAGATCGTGGCTCTAGTCGACGAGATCCGGGGCGATATCGATCCCGCCCGCCACAAGGTGATCTCGGTGGTCTCCAGCGTTACCGTCGCTCAGTTGCGGGAGATGATCCCGGCCCCGACTCAGGTTGTCAGGGCCATGCCGAACACAGCCGTATCGATCGGAGAATCGATGACGTGCCTCGCGGCCGATCCCGATTCAGCAGACGCCCTCGACGAGGCTGAGGCGCTGTTCAAGGGCGTGGGACTCACCATCCGGATCGAAGACGAGATGATGGTCGGGGCCACGGCCTTGTGCGCATGCGGTATCGCGTTTTTTCTCCGTTCCGTTCGGGCAGCCTCACAAGGCGGTATCGAGATCGGATTCCACCCCGAAGACGCGCTGTTGCTAGCCGCGCAAACGGCAAGAGGCGCCGCCTCGCTCGTCCTCCGTGACGACCATCACCCCGAGTCGGAAATCGACCGGGTCACGACGCCCCGTGGCTGCACGATCGCTGGGCTCAATGAGATGGAGCATCAAGGCTTCAGCTCAGCCATGATCAAGGGCTTCGTTCTTTCCGCCCAGAAGGCGGCCTTGCTGTTCGACGACGGGGACGTTGCGTGACGTCCACGTCGGGATCCGGCCGGGACTTCGGCGAACTCCGCCGGGTGGTGGTCAAGGTCGGGAGCGGTATCATTGCGCCCGCTGGACGTCTCGATCCGCCCGTCATCGAGCGTATCGCCCAAGACGTTACAACGCTGCGTGACAAGGGCCTCGAGGTCGTGCTGGTGGTGTCGGGCGCCGTCGCGGCGGGGTACCTCGGGATGGGAAGTGACCGGCCCCCGGTGTCGGTCGTGGAGCGGCAAGCGGCGGCGGCGGTGGGTCAGTATCAACTGATGACGATGTTCGCGAGCGTGTTCGAGGAACGCGCCACGGTGGTGGCGCAACTCCTCATGATGCAGGACGACATCGAGGACCGGCGCCGATTCTTGAGCGCCAGGCACACGTTGCAGGAGCTCCTGTCGCGGGGCATCCTCCCGATCGTCAACGAGAACGACCCGCTCGCGGACGACGAAGCGAAGATCGGCGACAACGACCATCTCGCGGCGCTCGTGACGAGCTTGATCACGGCGGATTTGCTCGTGATCCTGAGCACGGTCGCCGGCGTGCTTCGGTTTCGCGATGAGTTGGAGGCCAAGGAGGGTGCCGAGGTGATCAGCACCATCGAAGTCGGCTCCGAGATCGACGACCACATCACCGATGACCAGAGTGAAACGGGTGTTGGGGGGATGAAGGCCAAGGTTCGGGCGGCCCGGTTGGCGAGTGACTGGGGCGTCCCAACCGTGATCGCGTCCGGCAAGGAGCCCGGACTCCTTTCGCGCATCGTGAGCGGCGAGGATGTCGGATCTCTTTTCGTGCCGGCCGATAAGCGACTTACCGAGCGGAAGCGGTGGATCGCCATCCGGACGCGCTCCGTCGGTTCAATCTCGGTGGACGACGGCGCCAAGCGTGCGCTCGTCGAGCGTGGGGCCAGCCTTTTGCCGGCCGGCATCGTCGAGGTCGAGGGAGAATTCGGGATCGGCGAGCGGGTTGATCTGCTGGATGGGAGCGGGCAAGCGTTCGCGGTAGGCCTCGTATCGTACCCGGCATCGGAGATTCAGCGCATGAAGGGACGGCAGAGTGAGGAGTTCCTGGAGGTGCTCGGCTACAAATACGTCGAGGAAATCGTCCATCGAGAGGATCTGGTCCTGCTCGATTCGAAGAACAACAGTGAGGAGCGTTTCGCTGACGATGACGACGACTAGACGAACGGGAGAAGGGGATGACTGAGGTACGGAGGGCTGCAGAAGCCGCACGAGACGCGGCACAGCACGTGGCGACACTCACGACCGAGCAGAAAAACGACTACCTGCGTGATCTGGCGGGCGCGCTCCTCGCCGCAGAGGAGGACATCCTGCGAGCCAACACTGCTGATATCACCTATGCCGAGGAAGACGGACTCTCGACTCCGAAGCTCAAGCGGCTCGGCATTTCGGCGGAGAGTCTCGGGCAGATGGCCGAAGCGCTGCGGCAAGTCGCGGACCTCGACGACCCGGTCGCGCAGGTCACCCGAGACCAGACACTCGAGAACGGTCTCCGCGTAACACGCGTGCGCTGTCCCCTCGGCGTCGTGATGATGATCTACGAGTCACGACCGAACGTGACGATCGACGCGTTCTCCCTGTGCTTCAAGTCAGGCAACGCCTGCATCCTCAAGGGCGGCAAAGAGGCGCAGGAGAGCAACGAGGCACTCGCCGAAGTGATCCACGCCACACTTCGCAAGCATGATCTACCCGAGGAGGCGCTCGTGCTCGTGGGGGCCGCCGGGCGTGAGGCCGTCGCCGAGTTGCTCACGTTCGACGACTGTATCGACCTGGTCATCCCGCGCGGTGGCGAAACGCTCATCCGGTACGTGAGCGAGAATTCCTCCATTCCTACCGTGCAGCACTTCCACGGGATCTGCCACGTGTACGTCGACCCCGAAGCGAATCTCGAGCAGGCCTTGGAGATCTCGGTCACGGGCAAGACATCGGCGCCGGCCACCTGCAACGCCACCGAGGCCGTGCTCGTCCATGAAGAGATCGCAGCAAAGTTCCTGCCCGATCTCGTCGCCGGCTACCATGAGGCGGGCGTCGAGGTCCGCGGAGACGAGGCAGCACGCGCCGTCGACCCGGCGGTGGTCGCCGCCAACGCAGACGACTGGGGCCATGAGTTCCTCGATATGATCGTGGCAGTGAAGGTCGTTCCCGACATGGATGCGGCCATCGATCACATCCGCCGGTTCGGCTCCGATCATACCGACACGATCGTCACCGAAAACGCGGAGACGGCCGCTGAGTTTACGCAACGAGTTCAGTCGTCGTGCACGTTGGTGAACGCATCGACGCGCTTCAACGATGGGTTTCAACTCGGTATGGGCGCCGAAATCGGTATCAGCACGTCGCGGGTGCACGCGTACGGGCCAATGGGCCTGGAGGAGTTGACGTCACAGCGGTTCGTCGTGGAGGGGGCAGGGCACGTGAGGTGACGAGGGTACCCTAGACGTTGGCCGGCCGAGTCCCGCTCACTTAGGTTATCCCGCCCGTAAAGGGGCCTCTTCTTGGCTTTGCCTATCCTCCCAACCGAGGAACCGTCGATGATCAGAGTTGTCTTCCTCAGAACCGTATTCGCGGTGCTCGTGATCCTCACGGCTCGACCGGTCTCCGCGCAGGAACTCCCGCAAGCGACCGACGTGACCTCGGCCGATATCCAGAAGTTCATCAACGATTTGCCGCGCGATGCCGTCAGCGACCGGCCGATTCGAATAGTGAACGTTACCGGCAACTACCAGGTCGGGGTCTGGGGCGTGTTCCGTCCGAAGGAATTTTTGGGTGGCGCCAACCTCCACGAGGTGAACACCACCGAGATCTATTACATGGTGGAAGGGGTGGCGACCCTGGTCACGGGCGGCACCTTGACCGACTCCAACGACCTCACACCGGGCCGGGGTATCGAAGGGGGCGTCTCGCGTCGAGTCACCAAGGGAGACGTCATCATCATCCCCGGCCACACCGCTCATTGGTTCAGCGAGCTGGAGACCGATATCGAGTACCTGATCATCCGGACCGACCCGGACAACCGGTTCCAACTCAGGTAAAACCTGAGACCCGGTAGTAAGGGGCTCAGATAAAACCTGGGCCCCAGCAGTAAGGGGCCTAGGTAGTCGAAGCCTCCAACGCCTGTTCCACATCAGCGATCACGTCCCGGAGGTCTTCCAGGCCTACCGAGATGCGGATCAACCCCGGCGTGATACCCACCGCTTGGCGCTCCTCTTCGGTAAGCTTGGCGTGGGTCGTCGACGCTGGATGGCTGACGATGGTGCGTGTGTCCCCGAGATTCGCGGTGAGCGAGCACAACTTCACGGAATCCATGAAACGCTTGCCCTGCTCGAGCCCGCCCTCGACGACGAACGCGAGCACACCGCCGCCGCCGGACATCTGGCTCTTTGCGATCTTGTACTGGGGATGGGAAGGAAGGAACGGATAACGCACCGAGGCGACGCCCGTCCGCCCCTCCAACCACCGCGCCGCGACCAACGCGTTTTCCGAATGTTTTTCCATCCGAACCTCGAGCGTCTCCACGCTCTTGGAGAGCACCCACGCGTTGAACGGCGACAGCGAAGGCCCGGTGGCGCGCGCGAAGTCGTAGATCTCCTGCACCAGATCCTTTCCGCCCACCACCACACCGCCCATCACACGGCCCTGTCCATCGATGTACTTGGTGGCGGAGTGGAGGGAGAGGTGTGCGCCGAACTCAATAGGTCGCTGCAGGATCGGTGTGGCGAAGCAGTTGTCCACGACCAGGATGACGCCCTTCTCCGCAGCCAACTTCCCGAGCCACTTGAGATCCACCAGGTCCACCGCCGGATTCGTGGGCGTTTCCACGAAGATCATGCGCGTGTTCTCACGGATCTCGCCGGGCCACGAATCGGGGTCCGCGGCATCGACGTACGTGTGTGTGATCCCGAACCGAGGCAGAATCTTGGTGAGGATGGTGTGGGTCGATCCGAAGAGCGACCGGCATGCCAGGATGTGATCCCCACTGGAAAGCAATGCTCCAAACGTGGCGAACACGGCAGCCATGCCGGTGGCCATGGAGTGCCCCGCCTCGGCGCCCTCCAAGCGGCGGACTTTCTCCGAAAGCTCCTCGACGTTCGGATTGGTGAACCGGGCATAGATGTTCCGGTCGATCTCGCCAGCGAACGCCGCACGCATCTCTTCGCTGTCCTCGAAGACGAAGCTCGAGGTCAGGAACATCGGCACCGAGTGTTCGTGGTGCGTCGATTCCTCGGCCTGGGCTCGCACGGCCCACGTTTGGGGTCTCCAGTCCTTCATGCGTGAACTCTACTCCAAACGAACCATCAAGTCACCGGGCGCCACCTGGCTCCCCGGATACACGAGCACCTCGGCCACCTTCCCGTCGGTCTCCGCGTAGAGGGTGGTCTCCATCTTCATGGCCTCCAAGCTCAGCAGCTTGTCCCCCTGTGCAACGGTCTCGCCCGCACGCACGGCCACGCCCACGACCATGCCGGGCATACTCGATCCAATCTGCTTCGGATCGTCCGGATCGGCCTTCACCGCGGCCAGCGCCTCGGGCTCGAGTGTTCGATCCACCACTGAGACGTCCCGGGGCTGTCCGTTCAGCTCGAAGAACACGGTACGTTTTCCGTCTGGACGGGGCTCACCGATCGCAAGAAAGTTCACGATGAGCGTCTTGCCGCGTTCGATGTCGATCGCGATCTCCTCACCAGCCTCCTGACCGTAGAAGAAGACCGGCGTGGGAAATACCGAGGTGTCGGAGTACTTGCCCTGAAAGTCCGCAAAGTCGCGGTACACCGTGGGGTAGAGCAGGTACGAGATCACGTCGCGGCGAGCGGGCTCCCGGCCCAACATCTTCTGTACCGTCGCGGCGGCCTCCTCGAAGTCCACAGGCTCGAGCGTGTCACCCGGGCGAGTGCTCAGACCCGGCCCACCACGTAACACGCGTTTCTTCACCTCTGCGGGAAAACCGCCCGGTGGCTGCCCCATGCCTCCTCCGATCAGATCGACGACAGAAGCAGGAAACGCCAGCTCCCGACTCGGATCGAGGACATCCTCTAGCGTGAGCTCATTTGCAACCATGAACAGCGCCATGTCGCCCACGGCTTTGGAGGTGGGCGTCACCTTCACGATGTCACCGAAGAGCTCGTTCACATCCGCGTACACGCGGCAGACTTCGGCCCATCGATCGGCCAGCCCCAGGGCACGCGCCTGCTGGAAGAGGTTGGTGTACTGGCCGCCGGGCATCTCGTGGCTGTACAGGTCGGCGGTCGCGGGTAGTACTTGGCCCTCGAACGGTGTGTAGAACTCGCGGGCGGCCCTCCAGTAGTCCGCGATATCGTCCAGGTCCTGTCTCGTCAGGCCCGGATCGCGGGGGGTGAAGCGGAGCGCTTCAGCCACCGTGTTCATATTCGGTTGGGACGTCGTGCCGGACATCGGGGCCATGGCGGCGTCCGCGATGTCGAGTCCTTCCTCCGCGCCTTTCAGGATCGCCGCGGCTTGCACGCCCGAGGTGTCGTGTGTGTGGAAGTGGATCGGAATCCCCACCTCGTCCTTGAGAGTCCGCACCAGCTTGGCGGCCGCGTAAGGCTTGCAGAGCCCAGCCATGTCCTTGATCGCGAGGATGTGTGCGCCCATCCCCTCCAATTCCTTGGCCAGCTTCACATAGTATTTCAAGTCATACTTGGTGCGACCCTCATCGAGGATGTCCCCCGTGTAACAAATCGAAGCCTCACAGAGCGCGTCCGTCTTGAGCACCGCCTCCATCGCCACCCGCATGTTGTCCGTCCAGTTGAGGGCGTCGAACACACGAAACAGATCGATACCTGCGCCGGCCGCCTCTTCGACGAACCCCTGCACGAGGTTGTCCGGATAGTTCGTGTACCCGACCGCGTTCGAAGCACGAAGCAGCATCTGAAAGAGGATGTTCGGAATGCGCTCCCTCAGGTCGGTCAGGCGCCGCCAGGGGCACTCCTTCAAGAACCGCATCGCAACGTCGAACGTGGCTCCGCCCCACATCTCGATCGAGAACAACTCCGAACCCCGCCGAGCGTACGCGTCGGCTACCCCGAGCAAGTCGTACGTACGGAAGCGGGTGGCCAGCAGCGACTGATGGGCGTCCCGGAACGTCGTGTCGGTAAGGAGCAGCCGCTGCTGGTCAGAGATCCAGCCGCCGAACTTGACGGGCCCGAGTTCCCGCAAGATCTGCCGTGAACCGTCCGGGATCGGACTCTGGTAATCCACTCTCGGGACTGGCGCAGGCTCACGGCGCGCGGCGCGCGGGTGATCCCTCACCGAAGGATTGCCGTTGACGATCGTGTGCCCGAGATACGCTAAAACTCGCGTCGCACGGTCTCGCCGCTTGGGCAACCTGAACAGCGCGGGCGTCTGATCGATGAACTGCGTGGTGCACCCACCCTCCAGGAACTCCTCGTTCGTCACCAGCCGAATCAGGAAGGGGATGTTCGTCTTCACACCACGAATGCGGAACTCCTGCAGGCACCGCTCCATCCGCCTGGCCGCGTCGACAAAGCGCGTTCCTCGGGCCGTCACCTTCACCAGCAGGGAGTCGTAATACGGATTGACGACCGCACCACTGAACGCACTACCCGCGTCGAGCCGTACCCCCATCCCTGCCGCCGAGCGGTAGTGTGACACACGTCCGTAGTCCGGCATGAAGTCGTTCCCGGGATCTTCCGTGGTCACGCGGCACTGGATGGCGAAACCCTGAGTCCGCACGTCGGCCTGGGAGGACAGGCCGACCTCCTCGTCGTCGAGCGCCGCCCCCTGAGCAACCAGAATCTGCGATTTGACGAGGTCGACGCCGGTCACTTCCTCGGTGACCGTGTGCTCCACCTGAATACGGGGATTAACCTCGATGAAGTAGAAGTTGCCCTCGTCCTGATCGACGAGAAACTCCACGGTACCCGCGTTCTGATAGCCCACTTCACGGCCGATCGCCAGGGCCGCATCGAGCAGGCTCTGGCGCACGTTGTCGTCCAGCGCCAGCGCCGGAGCGATTTCCACCACCTTCTGGTGCCGTCTCTGCACGGAGCAGTCGCGCTCGAAAAGATGGACCAGGTTGCCGTGCTTGTCGCCCAGGAGTTGGACTTCTATGTGGCGCGCCTTCTGGACGAAACGCTCGATGAAGACGTCCGCACTGCCAAAAGCCGCCAGCGACTCCCGGCGAGCATCCTCGAAGGCGTCCGGGAATTCTCTCCGATCTCCTACCACCCGCATCCCCCGACCGCCTCCGCCCTTGGCGGCCTTGAGAATGACGGGGTACCCCACCTCCTCCGCCTGCCGCTCCCCCTCGGCCACATCGGTGATCGTTTCCTCGCTACCCCCAAGTACCGGCACCCCCGCATCCGCGGCGAGTTTGCGTGCCGAGGTCTTGTCGCCCAGGCGTTCGAGCACTTCCGCCTGGGGGCCGACGAAGATGATCCCCTCGCGCTCACAAGCACGGGCGAAATCGGGGTTCTCGGACAGAAAGCCGTAGCCGGGGTGGATGGCGTCCACCTGATTCTCGCGGGCCAGAGAGACGATCCGCTCGATGTTCAGGTACGCCCGGATCGGTTCGTCCGGGTTGCCGATCAGATAGGCTTCGTCCGCCTTGAAGCGGTGGAGCGCGTACCGGTCATTATGCGAGTACATCGCCACCGTGCGGATACCCAGTTCATGGCCCGTGCGGAAGACACGGATCGCGATCTCGCTACGATTGGCGACGAGGAGCTTCTTGATCTCATTCATGAAGTGGGAAGGTGGACAATCTAGACAGCCCAAGGCAAGGTCGGGGGCTGTATCCTCCACGGTTGATTCCCGCCCTGTTTCATATACTCTTTCCCACCTACTCTTACGGGTCGGTTTCACGAATTCGAGAGGACACGGTCATGGGCAAACCCATTAAGGGAGTCTCACTAGCCGGTTTGGTGCTGGTGGCGTCTGCTTTTGCCTCATTTCCGTTGGCGGGCCAAGGCCGGACTCCCCCGGTCGTGCATCCGGCCGGACCCAACCACGGCGACGATCCCTACGATGTGGTCGAAGACTGGCTGCAACCCTTCGCCGAATCAGGCTTCGTATGGGGCTCACATCCNGGGCTGGCNGTNGAGTCGAGCGATCGCATTTTTATCATCCAGCGCGGTGAGTTGGCGGTACCGGATCCCCTTCCCGCAGGATTCACGCATTACTACGGCTCCGCGGAGGGTCTCAGCGCCCTCGGTCCAAGAGGCGCCCGAGAGATGCGCAACGTCATCTTCATTGTCGATGGCGACGGAGAGTTGATCGACTCGTGGACCCAGTGGGATTATCTGTTCGAAGGCACCGCCGGTCCCCACAAGGTCGCGATCAGCCCGTATGATCCCGAACGCCGCGTATGGGTGGTCAACGACGGCCGCGAGCAGATCCACGTCTTCTCCAACGACGGCAGCGAGCTCCTGTTTTCGCTGGGCACGTGGGACGAAGCCGGGGACGATCAGACGCACTTCGGACGTCCCCAGGACGTTGCGTTCACGCAGGACGGCAGCATCCTGGTGGCCGACGGCCTGACCAACTCCCGGATCGTGAAGTTCGACAGTGACGGGAACTATCTGCTCGAGTGGGGAACCCGTGGCTCGGAAGAAGGGCAGTTCAACGCGGTGCATGCCGTGGCGACGGACGACCAAGACCGTGTCTACGTGGCCGACCGCAGCAACGATCGCATTCAGGTGTTCGAACAGATGGGAGAACACCTCGCGACTTGGCCGAACCTGAACTTTCCGAACCACATCGTCATCACGGCCAACCAGGAGGTCTGGGTCTCCGACAATCAGCCGGTCCGCCTCGTGAAGTTCGATACCGACGGAAACCGGCTTTACTCCTGGGACGCCAACGGTAGGGGTCCCGACGAGTTCGGCGAGTTGCACGCTTTTGCGATCGACGAAGACGGCAACTGGTACGGGGCCGACAATGTCCTTGGACGGTCGCTGAAATTCACGCCTATGCAGGGTGCGGATCGGGCGAACTTGATGAGCGCACCGGTCCCGATGGCGACGCCCAGGCAGCCCAGGCGGTAAGCGGGAAAGTGGAATTGGATTCACGAGAAAGGTTGGATTCATAAAAAAAGGGGTGATTGAGATGAAGCTCTTATTTTCAGTGTTCGTGGCGGGTTCTCTGGCCTTGTCCCCGGTGGGATTGGCCTCGGCTCGCGCCGCAGCGCAGGGTGCGCAGGAGAGGTTCGAGGTGCATCCGTCCACCCAGGACCCGTCGGTCCTGGTCACGCTGGAGACGCTCGAGAAGTGGGAGACCGAGCTGTCGAACTGGGGCAAGTGGGGCCCGGACGACCAGCGTGGTACGCTGAATATGATCACCCCGGAAAAAACCCGTGCTGCCACGCGCCTCGTAGAGGACGGCGTCACCGTCACGCTCGCACACTTCGTGACCGAAGAAGACGCGATCGACAGCGGGACGTTCGGGCCGACCGAGCACTGGATGACCTCGGTCGATCCGGTCACCGGCGAGCCACGCTTCGCGCTCGACGCGATGAGCTTCTCGCTGCATGACGGCCAACTCGCCCACATGGACGCGCTCTGCCACTATGCCATGGAGCAGAACGGCCAGCAGGTCATCTTCAACGGCTATCCGCAAAACATGACCGCCGACGGGTGCGTCGGGGACCTCGGCATCAATGACATGGGTCCCGGCTACGTCACGCGGGGCATTCTGGTGGACATTCCGCTGATGCGAGGCCTGGACTATCTGGAGCCGAGCACGCCCATCTACGTGTCCGACCTCGAAGAGTGGGAAGATTTTGCCGGCATCACCGTCAGCCCCGGTGACGTGCTACTCGTTCGGGGCGGCCGTTGGGCCAGGCGTGAAGCGCTGGGCCCGTGGCGTTATGGACAGGGAGGAGCAGGGCTACACGCTTCCGTGCTTCCTTGGCTCAAGGAGCGGGGTGTATCCCTCCTGGTCAGCGACGCCGTGAACGACGTTCAGCCGTCCGGCGTGCGGGGCATCAACCGACCGGTGCACACCCTGACGCAGGTCATCATCGGGCTGCCGCTCGTGGACAATGGCTATCTGGAAGACGTGTCTCGCGAGGCCGCGAGCCGACAGCGCTGGGAGTTCATGGTGTCCTGGCAGATCACGGCGGTGCCGGATGGGACGGCGAGTCCGTTTAATGCGATCGCGACGTTCTAGCGGAGCTCCAAGCAAGAAGCTATATGGCTGAAGAAACAACGCTCCCTGTAGTGGGCGGGGCGCTCCGGTGGTGGGGCGTCCCGCCTTTTTCGTGTAGCAAGAGGATTTCCCGACTTTGGGTGAGCCTCAGTTCCCCACCCGCCCCATGAACTCATCGGCCCAGTTCTCCACCAGGATGAATTCGCTGGGTTCGTCTTCGGTGTCACCGAGCCGCAGCATTACGAACTGCTGGTCACCGGGGGCAACATCGTGACAATGGCCACGCCACCCTCGCCGAGCTCACGCTCAATGGCGTAGTGGCCCTCGAGGGCGGCGTTGAGGTGGTCGACCTGATCGGACACTTATGCACTCCGGGATCGGGCTGTGATCAACAGCCGAGAGT
>PCCM01000009.1 GCA_002731735.1 Gemmatimonadota bacterium
GGCGATGAAGACGTCTGCGGCCGCGACCCAGGCATCGTGGTCGACAGCAATCGCGGCGGCGTCCAACGCCGCGATCATCTCGATCCGTTCGGGGCTCGGCCCCGCTGCCTCCGCCTGGCGGCCAAACAGCCGCGGCGGCACGAGCCCGAACGACACGGTCTGAATCCGCAGGGCGTCCGCATCATCAGCCATCCAACACGAGCTAGGTATCGCGACACCTGCGGTACGGTACGGCAGCCAGAAGTTGAGGCCGGCAAACGGACCATTCGAAGACGGAATGAACCAGATGTGCAGCATGTGCAGGGTCTGACCGTCGCCGGCGAACTGGGGATGGTCATGCCAGTTGGCAAGGTCGCTGTCGAACGGAACGACCGCATCGGTGTCAATCGCGTCGACAAAGGCGTAAGCGGCGCCCACGAGTTTGTCCGTGCCATCCATTTCGGCGAACATCAGGTGGTTCGGCGCATTGACGTCCACGTCGTCCGGGCCGCCGCCCGACTTCACGTAGTGCACACCCATGCCGGGAATATCACCCAACGCAGGATTGAACCCAGCGGCAATTGCGAGCTCCGGTGTGTTCAGGGCGGTGATCTCCTGCCGTAGGGCACTCATTTTCAGGCGATCCATATCAGGCAGTCCGGCCCACGGCGGCGTGGCAAGCGTCTCGCAGCTAACGGCAGCACCCACATGGCTGTGTGCTTCCGTCCCTGGCTCGTGGGCATGGTCTTGTGCCAGAGCGAGCGCAGATCGCGGAGCGATGAGAGCGGTTACGGCCACTGTAACGCTAAGAACCGAGATGATGCGAGACATTCGATACCTCCAACGTGCAGGGTGATCAATACCACGGTCAGTTCGTCACATTGACCGAGTTATCCGGGAAAAGCTACGGGGAGCGTGCGGGGGTGTCAATGTGCCCATGTAAGGGGCAATAACCCAGCCCGTGCCTCAGTGCTGGAGCGCGGCAACCGGAGTCACCCTGCTGGCCGCGACTGCGAGAATCATTGCGGCAACGGAGATGCTCCAGAGCTTCGTTATGGCTAACTCTCTCTCAGCCGGGCACGAGGAGACCAGTGTCGGGTCGGGATCCCGCTTCAGCGGAGCCACCCACCTGCCGGCATATGATGCGCACGCGCACCTCACAACAGCCAGTCGCGACCTCAACTTTGCTGGCAGACCCCAGTCCACGGATGCCACAGTGCCCAACAAATGGGACCCGGGATGTCGGCTGCCACGGCAAGAACGAAGCTAGGGGCTCAAACTGCTTTCGCTCCTGTAGCTTCTTCTGTATTCTTCCTTCTCGACAGCCGGGAGACACCGGCTAAACTGGAGGAACCGTCCCATGACGATGCATCGCTCGACCTTTGACCGACTCATTCCCGGGGCGCTCCCTTCGAGCGCTGTCACCGGTATCGCCCTCGTAGCCGCCGCACTTTTATGTGTGCCGGCGGCGTTGACGGCCCAGGCCCACATATCGGGTGACCACGAGCCACACCTCTTCGCGGCCGCAGACTTCGGCATCGATCCCACAGGGGTGACGTTCACGAAGGACATCGCGCCGATACTCGCGCGGAGCTGCGTGAACTGCCACCGCGCGGGTGGAGCGGGTCCCATGCCGTTGACGAGCTACCAGGAGGTGAGACGGTACGCCGGGAGGATCAAGACGAAGACGGCGATCCGGGACCGGATGGGCGCGATGCCGCCGTGGTACGTGGAGAAGGACCTCGGCATCCAACAATACAAGCAGGACCCGTCGCTGACGGACGTGGAGTTGTCGATGATCCAGGCATGGGCCGACAACGGGGCGCCGGAAGGCGACCTGGCGGACTTGGCTGTGGAGCTGAATCTGCGGACTGAAGACGGCTGGCGGATCGAGCCGGACCTGATCGTGAGCTCCGGAGAGTTCGTTGTGGAGGGCGGAGCCGCGGACTGGTGGGGCGAGATCGAGACGTTCGATGTCGTCGGGCTGGAGCAGGACCGCTGGGTGAAGGCGGTGGAGATCCGGGAGGTCAACGACGTGCCCACTCAGGGCTCGGGACGACAGACCGTGGGATCCCGGTGGGTCGTCCACCACCTGATCTACAGCACTGGGGTGCCCGGGGAGCATTTGCTGGAGCGCACGTTTTGGCCTGTGCACGAGGTCGGCCGCAATCCCGACTTTTTCAGCGAGGAGCGGGGGCAGTTGCTCAAGGCGGGCTCGCAGATCTCGTCCCAGTCTATCCACCTCCACTCCAACGGACGGGACACGAGGTCGCACCTGGAGTTCGGCTTCGAGTTCTTTCCCGAGGACTACGAGCCGGAGTACGAGTCGGGAAGGGTGGGCCTGGCTGACGGGCAGAACATCTCGATCGTGCCGAACCAGGGCGGCCAGGAGCTGCACGCCTATGACGTGCTGGAGGATCACATCAAGATGGTCGCCTTCGAGCCTCACCTGCATGCGCCGGGCGACCGGATGTGTCTGGAGGCGATCTGGAAACAGCACATCGAGACGCTGAGCTGTGTGGGGTACGACCACAACTGGGTGCGGACGTACTCCTTCGCGGAGAACTACGAGCCGCTGCTGCCGAAAGGCACGATCATGCACATCGTCGGCTACATGAGTAACACGGAGGCCAACTTCAACATCCCGGATCCAAGGAACTGGCAGGGCTCGGGCAACCGGTCGGTGTCGAACATGTTCCTCGACTTGGGCATCTCGTTGAGGCTGACCGACGAGCAATTCGTGGAGGAGATGGCGAACCGGCGGGAAGTGCTGGACCTGGGCGTCAACGATCACGTGATCGGCTGCCCGCTGTGCACGGCCGCGATTCCGCTGCTCCCGGAACTGGAGGAGGAGGAGGAGGGCGATGGAGAAGGGGCCGCCGTTTCGGAGGTCGAAGCGAGCTCCGCCGAGGAGCTCCTCGGCACGTGGACCCTGCCGCTGGAGAGCCCTCAGGGGGCATTCAACATGGTCCTGGAGTTCTCCGAGGGGACCGACGGGATGCTCGCTGCTTTGGTCGACACTCCCCTAGGTGACCCCCAGACTGCCCAGAACATCTCCAGATCCGGCGACGCGCTCGTCCTGGGCTTCACGTTGTCCGCACTGGGTCAGTCGCTGCCCGTCACCGTCACCCTGACGCCCGCAGGGGACGGTGATGAAGTCTTGAACGCCGAGGTCGACCTTGGCGGGCTGGGCACCCTGTCCGGAACGGCGACCAAGGAGTGATGAAGATGCGAGGGGCCTCGGTTCTTCTTTTGGTCTGCCTCCTGTCCTCGGCTCCCCAGGGGGCCGAGGCGCAGCGGCTGTCGTATTCGAAGGGCCAGCCGGTCTACCCGGCTTACGAAGGGTGGGAGCGGAATTCGGACGGTTCGTTCGACATGCTCTTCGGCTACATGAACGAGAACTGGGAGCAGGAACTGGAGGTTCCGGTCGGGCTGGACAACCAGTTTTCGCCGGGGCCGCCCGACCAGGGCCAGCCGGCGCACTTCCTTCCCCGACGCAACCGCTACGTCTTCAAGGTGCGGGTACCGGCGGACTTCGGGGAGGAAGAAGAACTGGTGTGGACGCTACGGGCGAACGGCCAGGAGTACCGCGCCTATGGCACGCTCCGTGCGGATCTCTACACCGACAACATGATCATCATGTCGGAGACGGGGGCGTTGGGCGCGGGGACCAGTAGTCCGGAGATCCGGGCGAACGTGCCGCAGGAGATCGAACTGGAAGGGGGGGTGGAGCGGAGCGTGCGGGTCGGCGAGGTGCTGACGCTGGCGGCAGTGGTCACCGACGACGGCCAGCCGACAAGCGTTGGCTTCTTCGGGGGGGGGACGGATTCCGAAGAGGACGACGTAGAAGAGGACGACGTAGAAGACGACGCAGAAGACGCCGAAGAAGAGGACAACGAGCCCACCCCGCGGGAACTCTTGGAGCGAGCCCTCGGGAGGGGAACCGCTTCGGGGACGGTGAGCAAGAGGTTGGGTCTGCACTACACGTGGTTCGTGTACCGGGGCCCCGGCGAAGCCGTGGAGTTCGACCCTCCCCAGATCAAGACGTGGGAGGACACACGGCCCTTCGCCAATTCGCCCTGGACCGTCGCCTGGGTCGTCCCGGAGGCTCCGGAGGACGGACGGTGGGTGAGCGAGGTCACGTTTTCCGAGCCGGGGACTTACGTGCTCAGGGGTCGTGCCGACGACGGAGGACTGTATGCGGACGTGGAGGTTACGGTTCGCGTACAGTCTACGGTGTTCTGAGGCTCTAGCTAACAGGTCGCCCTGGACTCGATCCGATCGATCTTCTGGACCACCTGCAGCTGTCCCCCACCCTCCGCGGTGGCCACAAACAGTGGCATTGTCGGATAGCCGGCACCATCCAAGGTGAGCGGACCCGTCGCGGTCTCGATCGTCAGACCGTCGAGGCCGGCAAACCCCGCTTCCGCGCTCGCCTCTCCGGACCGCTCCATTGCCGCCTTCAGCGCCATCAACGAGTTGTAGTGGGTAAAGGCGACGTGGGTGACGAGCTCACCGCCCGGCATTGCATTCGCGCGTGCGACGAAGTCCTGGACGGCCGGGCTCGGATCGCTGGCGACAAACGGAACACACGTGACGATCGACGCGCCCGGCACGAGTTGTGACGCCTGCCATTCGCTGAAGTCGAGATGCGCAAAGATCTTGCCCTCCGCGATCCCGAGTTCGACGGCCTGGTTGACCGCGTTAACCGCGTAGGGTCGTGGATCCGCATTCCAGATGATGTTGGACTCCACCTCATGGGCCCACCGCATCACCGCGCGGTATTCGCCGGGATGATTTCCCAACACCGGCGTCGTGACCAACGCATCGCCAGTGTGGGCGCCACCGAGCGCACCGTACAGATACTCTGAAACGCTGCGCCCCGACGGGGTCCAGTTGGATATCGAGAACGGCCGAGCCCGAAACCCATCGTCCAGATCGCCCAGATAGGCGCGGATCGACGGGACGATCTGCCTCGCCGTCGGTCCAAAGTGTTTTGTGAACGGGCCGCAATAGGAGCCGTCGGTCCACAGGCCATGGAGCACGGGGACCGACGCGTCCAACGCGTTCAGGCGGACGGTGATCAACCGCGGGGAGGCCATGAGGAAGCCGCTGACGATGGCCTCGCAGCCTTCCTCGGCGACGAGTGCCGTCACGGCGGCCTGGGACGGCGGGCTCCCCCCGTCATCGCGGTAGACGAACTCCACGGGCCTCCCGAGTATGCCGCCCATGGTGTTGATCTCGAACGCCGCAAGCTCGAGGCCGAGTCGCATCTGGGAGACATAGGGCTCGACCAACTCATCGATCCCTTGGGTATCCACCTCACTGACGAAGACCCCGACCTTGAGCGGTCTGACTTGGGCGATCGCAGGGAACCCGGTCAACGAGCCGGCCGCAAGTGCCGCGCCCGCGCCGGCCACGAACTCGCGCCGTGTTACGGCCACTCTTGCACAGGACCTCATCGCCATGGGGCACCCCAAGTGGTCGTTAGTTGATCGCCACCGTCGCTTGCATCTCAGGGTGCAGGGCGCAGAAGATCTGGTATCTGCCCGGCTGGTCGAACGAGACGTCGTAGGTGGCGCCAGTGCCCATCAGACCGCTGTCGAACTCGTCGGGGCGCGGATCGATCGACGATCCCGCTGTGACGGTATGTGGCACTCCGTCGGCGTTGCCGAAGCGGATGGTCTCGCCCACCTTGGCCTCGATGTCGCCGAAGCTGAAGTTGATGATGGGTGCAGCCACCGCATCGTCCTCGCCGACGGTGCGGATCTCGAGCAGCCGTTCCGGCGAGGAGACGAGGGGCCAGACGCTGGGGTTGAACATCGAGAACACCCCACCCTGCGCATCGAATTCGGGCACGACGTAGGTATGCATCATCCAGCTCGGAATCACCGGCGCGAATTGACCACCGCCCGCCCGGCACTCCTCCGCCGACACGCTCACGGCGGTCACCTCGGCCTCACGATTGACAGCGTTCGCGTTCTCTAACGTGCCGCCGGCGCAAGTGTTGTGGTGCACGTGCCAGTTGTCGAGCTCGCCCGCGAAGGCGTCGGGATGGTCCTCGCTGAGCTGAATGTTGAACACGGCACCGACGGGCTGGAAGCCCTTTTCGCCCACGAACGTGTCGCCATCGCAGTGGCCGATGTCGAGCCTCGGGATCCGTTCACCACCCTCTTTGGCGAACAGAATCATCTGGGGGCGATCNGGGTTGAACGCAAAGCCGGCCCCGGGATCGGTCACATGGATGCCCATATTNGAAGTCTGGGCGGAGGAGATGCTCAGGCCCGCCGCGCAGGCGTCGTCGAGTGTCTCGTACTGCAAGACAGCTGATTCGACCCGAGAGAGCTGGCCGAGTAACTCACCTAATGTGTTGCGGTCCATCTCGAGGTAGTCGGGGATCTCTCCGCCCGCATCGTAGATCGCCCGGAGCTCGAGATACGAGCACTGTTGGGCGAGCTGCTGACAGCGGACCTGGTGACCCATGGGCCCCTCAATGAGGGTCGCCACGATCTCGTCGCCCTGACGCTGGTACACGTAGCGGCTGAACCCGTAGGCGCCCACTGGACCGTCGGGCGAGACGTCGGGCAACGATCGGTCGTCGGGCGGAGGAGGCAGCTCAGCGACCTGTGCCGCGTAGTCAGGCAGGACGACGACTTCGGGAGTCTCGGCGCAGGCCGCCGCGATCAGAGTCACCATCGCCATGCCCAATATCACTCGTCGCATACGTCCTCCCCAGTCACTCGTGCACCCATAGGTCATCACCAACGCTTGGCCTAAGCGTGATGGTATCAGCCAGCCGGGGGGGTTGTCGACTGTGATGTGTCGGCATCAGGCGCTGGGTGTCGCGCCAAAGACGAGTTGATGTGATGTAATGATGTGCCTACATCAGCGCATGGTACGTACCCAGACCCAGTTGACGGAGGGTCAAACCCGCCACGTCCGACGTCTCGCCGAAGAACAGGGCGTGTCCATGGCGGAGGTCATTCGCAGGTGCCTGGACCAGGTCCTGAAGCCGGGTCGATCGAACGTTCACGGTCGATGGGCACTTTCGGGAGGAAGGCTACACGCTCTAGACCCCTAGGGCAGACGGTACGCCAACAGCGCCCCGGACTCGCCTCCCCCACTCGTGGCGACGACGATGTATTGCTGGTCGTTCACCTGATAGGTCATCGGCGACCCGCTCTGCGGGGCCGTCATGTAAACGGCACCGACCTCTGCACCGGTCGCCTTGTCGTAGGCGCGCAGCATCGCACCGGGCTCGCCGTTCTCGGTCGTGTATCGACCGGACTCGCCGGCTACGACCACGGTCTTGGTGACCAGCACGCCAACGCGGCCAGGCCAACCGGTTCGCCCGATGTCCATGCCACCGAGCAACTCATGGTTCCGGATGTTGTCCGGCGCTTCGCCGTGCGGAATCTGCCACGCGATGTCGCCGGTGTTCATGTTGATGCCGGTGATGCGACCCCACGGCGGCTTGATCATCGGGAACCCCTGGATGCTCGTGGAAGCATCGCGCGGGTTGACGCCCTCGGGGCGGCCACGGATGAAGTTCATGTCGGAGCGGTCCGGGTTGTTGACCATCCCGAGCGCGCCGATTTGGGTTTTGGTGTAGATGTAGAAGAAGCCGGTCTCTGGGTCAGCCGATCCGCCGGGCCAGTTCACACCGCCGGTCGAACTGGGTAGCTGGAGCGTGCCGAGGCTCTGGTTGGCGATGGCCACGGTGGGCGGGTCGTACAGCCATCCGACGGTGTATCTCGAGTAGATTTCTTGGGCTTGCGCTAGTAGCTCGGGCGTGTAGTCGACCAGGTCTTCGGGGCCGAGATCGATCTCGTCGACGGGGGGTGGTTTGGTCGGGATCGGCTGGGTTGGCGAATACCACTCGCCCGGTACGTCACCCTGTGTCACCGGCATCTCCTCAATCTCCCACACCGGTTCACCGGTCTCGCGGTCGAGCACGAACATGTATGACTGTTTGGTCGGCTGGATCAGGGCCTTGATTTCGCGCCCGTCGACAGTGATGTCCAGCAGTACCGGAGCCGCCGGCAGATCCCAGTCCCAGATGTCGTGGTGGACCGTTTGGTAGTGCCAGGCCCGCTCGCCCGTGTCCAGGTCGACCGCCACGACACTGCCCGAGAACAGATTGTCGCCACCGCGATGCCCGCCGTAGTAGTCACCGGTCGGTGCCTCGACCGGGAAGTAGACCATGTTCAACTCGGGGTCGATGGTCATCTGGGCCCACACCCCTGTGTTCCCGGTGTACGCCCAGGAATCGTCGAGCCAAGTATCGTTCCCGAACTCGTCGGCATAGGGAATCGTGTGGAAGATCCATTTCCGCTCGCCGGTGCGGACGTCGTAACCGCGGACGAAACCTTTCACGTTCGTGCGCGACGGCGGCGCACCACCCGGTCGATGTGCCGCGCCGATGATGATCGTGTTGCCCGCGACCACCGGCGCTGCGTGCAGCCCGATTTCGGAGGTGGGTTCGAGATCCTGGTCGATGTCTTGTTTCAGGTCGACGATACCGGCATCACCAAAGCTCTGGATCCGGTCACCGGTCTGGGCGTCGAGGGCCACCATCTGGTAGCCGGGCGTGACATAAAGGATGACACCACCCCTACCGTCCTCCCAGTACGCGAGCCCGCGGCCGGACAGCTGGCGCGGGGCCGTTCGACCCCGTGCGCCCTCGTCGAGCCGATGCATCCAGAGCAATTCGCCCGTCTCGGGATCGAGCGCGACCACGGAACGTCGAGAGCCGGCCGTCGAGTAGAGCATGCCATTCACCATCAAGGGCGTGGACTGGAAGTTACCCTCGGACCGCGGACCGAGGTTGTCGGTGTTGAATCGCCAGGCCAGGTCCAGATCGCTGAAATTTTCTGCCGTGATCTGGTCGAGCGGCGAGTAGCGCTGGTGAGTGAGGTCGCCACCATACGACGGCCACTCTCCTGATGCGGTTCCCGGCTCTTGTGCCGTTGCCGTCAGCGCGACGCTCAGCAAGCCCACTGTCAGGCAGGTCTGGGTTAGCTGCGATAGCAGTCTCATGAATCGTCCCTCGTCGGTTCGGGCCCGCGTTTCACCACTACTCCTGCGATCAAGGAGACGCATAATGCGGCCTGCACAGGCCTCTCGACAAGTCGGCGGCTCGAATGCGACCCTACGCGTTCCCGCGGGAACGTCCCGAGCATCGCCGTTCACAGGAAATGGGCGTTCGAGTGGTGAGGGACATGTCGGACAACATGCGTCTAGGTCGTGCCGAGCGCTGCCGTCCGAAGTCCAGCCCGCAACAAAGCCCCCACTACGCCCAAAGCGTAACAGGGGCCTCATTTGCGGTCGAGTGCGGCCCTAGGGAGTCGACCCCCAAACCTACCGCCCAAGGGTCCGACCTCAGTCGCTTCAATAGGGCTTGCCAAGTCCTTGGGTGTCGTTAACGTTCCTGGTTACTCCGGTGTCTTGAGTAGAGGNATTCGTAAAGTCGGCACNGCGGCCGTAGTTTATTNCGGCATCGTCANGAAGCATAAGGAGATTAAATTGCCAAAACTGCCCATAACCCTCGTTGGCGTCGCCGTTNGCCTGACGGCCCTCGCGCCTCTGCNGGCTGAATCGCAGGATTGGACGCGGCGNGAATTCCCGCTGGCGCCNNCCAACTCGANNGGNAACTTCGTTGCTCCGTTNTTCGACGGCTNNTACGAGAACGAAGACGGGACGTACACGCTNTCGTTCGGGTTCATGAACCGGAACGATTCAGATCTGGTCGAGATTGCNCTCGGNCCNGACAACTTCATCGAGCCGGCCGTGTANGATGGNGGCCAGCCGNCGACGTTTCCGGTCGTGAGGTACGGGGGATTCGGCGGCCCGCGTGAGCGAGGCGTNTTNGGGGTCNTCGTTCCCGCGGATTTCCAAGGCGACGTNTGGTGGACNCTCACGACGGACGGATACACGACCAANGTTCCCGGCAGNCTCGAGTCNCCTGGTCTCATCATCAAGGCCGCCTACGANCTGAGTNCGACCCCCCAGGCGCGNGGATCGCTCCGGCCGCGTATTCGGTTCGCCGAGNACGGTCCCGACGGGATCGGGGTCGAGGGCATGGAAAGCCCCGAGACGTTCTCCACCGCCGTCGGCGAGCCCATCGAGGTTGAGTTCTGGGCCTTCGACCGCGGCGAGCGGGACCTCCGAGACGTCAACATGACCCTGTGGAAGCTTCAGGGACCGGTCGGGGGCGAGATCGCCTTCGAGTCCCTAGTCGAGCTGCCTCCGCCACCGGAGAGCGCTGCTGCTGCCGGTGGAGGCCGCGGAGGACAACCGGGAGCGGCCGGCGGAAGAGGCGGAAGAGGCGGGGGTCGCGGGTTCGGAAGAGGCCGCGGAGCACCGCAGGAACCCGGCCCGGTCAACATCGGGCAGTCTGTTCGGCTCCCGACCGAGGGGGACGACGCGAACATGGGAAGTTTCAAGGCGACGTTCGACACTCCGGGGGAGTACGTGATCCGGATCCGGATCGACAACTTCACCTCCGGTGACAGCAGCCCGGGCAACCAGTGCTGCTGGTCTAACGGCTACGTCAGAGTTAGAGTAGTAGAGTAATCTCACACTGCTGAGGAGTTAGACCATGCAGCAAGTATCGATCTCTCGCCTGACCACCCGGATCGTCACGTCGAGCGTCCTAGCGATGCTCGTGACGCTCGGGATGGGTCACACGCTCGCGGCGCAACAGAACGTACAGTTCGCGAGTTCCAACTCGGCCGATGCCGAACTGACGTTCAGCGCAGACATCGCTCCGATCCTCCAGGAAAACTGTCAGGTCTGCCACCAGGAGGGCTCCATCGGACCGATGCCGCTCATGACCTATCAGGATGCGCGGCGGTATGCGAGGCGGATCAAGGATATGGTCGTGCAGCGGGAGATGCCGCCTTATCAGTACGACACCGACACGGGAATCCAGGATCTCAAGTACGATCCTCGGATGAGTGAGGAAGACATCGCGACGATCGTGGCGTGGGTGGACTCCGATATGGCCGAGGGCAACCCCGCTGACATGCCCCCGCCCGTCGAGTGGCCCGATCCCACCGAATTCACTCTGGCCCAGCGGTTCGGAGCGCCCGACGTGGTCGTTGTCTCCGACCCCTTTGATGTTCCGGAAATAGGCCAGGACCTTTGGTGGCAGCCATCGGTGCCGAGTGGAATCAGCACGCCGCGGTGCATCCGGGCGATCGAAACCAAGGCGGTTTCGGTTGACGGTCGGGCCGTCACACACCACGCCAACACCACCTTCCGGGGTGGCGATGGTGGAGGAGGTCGGCTCTCGGAGTACGCGCTAGGCAAGGTCGGCGAGATCATTCCGGAAGGTGCTTGCCGCACCGCACCCGCCAACGGGCAGGTGTCGTTCGACATCCACTACTGGCCCAATGGCGTGCAGGTCGATGGCGCACAGGTGAAGGTCGGGATCTGGCTGTACCCTGAGGGCTACGAAGGGGACCATCGGCAGACGCTGACGCTCTACGGCCTCCAAGGCGGTCGGGGCTTCGACATCGCGCCGCACGGGTCCCTCATGACGCAGGGCTTCCATACCTTCCGCACGCCAGTGCGGGTCGACAGCTTCCAGCCGCACGGTCACACCCGGCTCGTGGCCGCATCGCTTCGGATTCTCCGTGAGAACGGTCGAACCGAGATGGTGGGCATGGTCTCCAACTGGAGCGCGCTCTGGCATCACAGCCACATCTTCGAAGATGGCGTGGCGCCGCTCCTGGACGTGGGCGACAAGCTCATCCTGACTTCGTGGTACGACAACACGGTGGACAACCGGTACAACCCCGACCCGGACCAGTGGGTCAGTATCGGTGATCGTACTGCCGATGAGATGTCACACTTCTGGATCGCGGTCACGCATCTGGACGAAGAGGGAATCGAGAAGATCCGAGCGGATCGTCAAGCGCGGCCCGTACTCGATCGGGACTAACGCCCGAGCTTATCTCCTATAGCAAAGCCCCCCGGCGCCGCAAGGCGTCGGGGGGCTTTGCGTTGTGACCGCGCGTGACCGCTCCTTCGCTCAGCCGACCTGCCAGCGCTTCCATTCGGTGTCGTCGTAACCAACGGTCACGTCTTGCCCCCGGCGCACCAGAGGTAGCCGTAGGATGAGAGGCTCGTCCATGGCGATCTCGATCCACCTGTCGGCGCCGTAGTAGGCCGCCTGGAGGCCCAGGGCCTGAAACCGCTTTGCGTCGCGGTCGATCAGGACGTCGACTCCGTGTTTGTCCGTGAAACGACGGAGTTCACCCTTGGACGGGCCACGAGTCTTGAAGTCCACGAAGTGGACCTTGATGCGTCGCTCCTTGAAGAAGCGCAGCGCCTTCCGGGTGTCGGCGTCTTTCTTCACGCCGAAGATCTGTACGTCCATGGCCTTGAAGATACTAGCGGCCCCCCGCGACCGGGCTACCTTCTGACCCGGCCGGTCACTCGTCCGCGCCCAGACCAACACGGAGGATGCAGGATGAACAACAAGCCGAACATCGGAATAATCGCCGCGACAGTGGTACTGCTGGTCGGCGCGTTGAGCTATGTGTACACGGCTCCTTATCCGGGCAATGAAGGACTTTCGCGCACACCCGGAGTGAGAATCGGAGGGACGGATAGTGCCCCACCCAGAGACTTCAGCTCACTCAATGACGTGGGGGGCAATCTGATCATGAAGCTGAGCGGCTTCCCGCCGTTCGTGGTCTATCTTTCGTTTGTGGGGACTCCCGAGGGTGTGATCACAGCGACCCGCCCAGACGGGGGATACTGGGCGCGGCGCGTGAGAGAGGGGCGCAACGAGGGGTGGTTGCGCATCGGTGATGAGACGTATGCAATGCAAGCCACCGAGATCCTGGATGACGCGCGAATTCCGATGCTCGAGCTGTGGTCGGGCAGGACCCGCATGCCCATGGACATAGCTGTTGGTGGGCCTGATCCGCTCCGCGACTGGGAGGTCTTCTTCTGGACTCCTAGGTAGCGGATCGAACCTGGAAGGTCCACCAGCTCTCCGGGCGCTCGGCGTCGGGACGCGGGACTGATCCAGCGGGCTGCACACTCTGCACGTCCGGGTTCTGGAGCTTCAGCACCCTGGCGGTCCAAGCCGCCTCCAGCACGGAGGGGTCCGCCACCCGGTTCAGGACGACTCGGTACACGACCCCATCAAGGCGTAAGCGGCCCGAGTGGTTGGTCTCCACCCGCGGGCACCAGTACTTGCGAGCGCCGAAGGAGCAACTGAGGAAGAGGTCTCCTTCCGGAGTCGCCATGCAGTTCAGGTTCACCGAGTGGGGCCTCCACCCGATGTTGATCTGGATCTGGCACAGCTGCACGTCGTTCGCGAAGCCCCAGTCGGTGACCGGCTCTTCGTGCAGCTCACCTAGCAACACGAATCCGGGTGTGCCCTCACAGGGGCAGGTCAGGGCCCAGTAGCTGCCACCGGCCAAGGCCACGAGCAGCACGGTGGCTGCGGATCCGAGCAGGATCCTCTTGATGACCTTCGATCGCCGGCCAGTGGGTTCTTGCTCTTCATCCATGTCAGTGTCGGACGACGACCTTGCCCATGAAATCGCCGTTCATGAAGAAGTCGAACGCTTCGACGGCATCGTCGAACTCGAAGACGCGGTCCACCATCGGGTGGATCTGGTGGCCCACGAGAAACCGATTCATGGCCTCGAAGTCCACGCGTGAGCCCACCTGGTAGCCGGTCACAGAAGCGTTCTTGTTGAACAGCACGAAGAACGGCACCTCGCCGCCGAAGCCGGTGAGCCCTCCGATGAGGGCTACATGGGCCCCGAAGTCCAACACCTGGAGCGTCCGTGGGAGCGTTTCCCGTCCCCCGATCTCCAGGACGTGCTTGACACCGACTCCTCCAGTGAGCTCCAGCACCTGCTCTTGCCACTCCGGGTTCCGGCGGTAGTTCACCGTTCCGACCGCCCCGAGCTCAACCGCCCGGGCCAGTTTCTCGTCGCTGGACGAGGTGATGACGGGTCTGGCCCCCGCGGCGGCCGCGAAGAGAAGGCCGAAGCTCGAGACGCCTCCGGTCCCCTGCAGGAGCACGTAGTCATTGGGCTGAAGGTCTCCGTACTTGAACAGCGCGTTGTAGGCAGTGAGCCCGGCGATCGTCAGTGTGGAGGCCTCTTCGTACGTCATGTACTCGGGAGCAGCCACGAAGCCGTCGGCGTCGCCCACAAGCCCTTCGGTGAGAACACCAGGGCCCGGGCCACCACGACGGTACGGATTGGCCGTAGGGGGCTGGTTCCCGTCGATCCACCCCTCGGCGAAGAAGGTGGTGATCACCCGGTCGCCCACCTCGAAGCGCGTGACTCCGGCCCCGACGGCAGTGATCTCGCCCGCGCCGTCGGACAGAGGGACCTGCACATCATCGCAGGGACCCGCCAGGCGGTAACGGTCCCGGCCGTTGAACGAAGACGCCCGCACCCTGACCTGGATCTCCCCTGGATCAGGCGCTCGGAGGGGCACCTCCCTCAGGCCTAGCGTGCAACCTTGGCCGTCGGGATTAGGTACGTAGCGCCACTCACGCACGGTCTGCGCATGGGCCGCTGCGGAGGCGGCGAGGCAGAGGACCAGCCCGACGAGCAGCCCCCTAGCGAATGGGGCGTGCGTCGGGCGGCACCGTGTGGTGGTCGTCATACAGATCCTCGTGGTTGCCCAGTGGTTGCCAATCGATGTGTACGAACGACGGCATATTGGCGCGGGCGGCGGGCGGCGGCAAGCTGAGTTTGGGGGCCGGGGATCCTCTTGCTCGGACGCGCCTGCCCCCGATCCGGTCCCACGGGAGGGGGAAGTGGGAACCGGGGCCGTGTTACGACCCGACCACCCCCCACAAAACCGTGGTGATCCAAGCCTCCAACTTCGCCTTGTCGCGGCGCGTGGTGATGGACGTCAACACATCTCGCGTGTTACTGATCAACGCCGCCTCTTGCCCGCATGTTCGACCCCATCGCCCGTGCTACAACTAAGCACCAAGATGGCCACGAGCATTAACAGGGCCGTCATTCGGATTCGCCACATGCTCTAGATGGGTGTCCCTCGATAGCAACCTATCGTATAGGGATACTCGATAGTGGCATGGTAATGATAACCAATCGGGGTATGAGAGTGTCCGTGACATTCATCTAGATCGTCATTCCTCAACTCTTTCCCACCGATCCCTTTGTATCCGTAGATTCCGAACCCGTCGCGGATATAGCCCACCAATCCTGAATGTCCATCCTCCAGAGAAGGTACTCCATCGAGTCTCCATGGGACGAAATGGTAGTGGTAGTCTGACCGTGCTGGATGTCCACCATACACGTCCACAATCTCGTGGGCNAGCGCGTCGTTTCCACGGCCGTCCACTGCGTNATAGAACACAACGCCNTTGAGNGTCATACCGATTGGACCAAGAGAGACACAAGANGGGGTCGCAGCTTCAGTNGGATTAAGCTGAAGAGTGAAACTNAAATTATTTTCNGCTGGAATCCCAGGGTTCCTGTCGATAGCAGTGAGAGCAGGATAATCAGTCATCGGCCAGTCTCCGATCTTACCNTCGACCGGTAAATTNTTCCCGGAAATTGTGCGATTTGATCCCGATTCTATAACGCTTGAAGTGCCGATAGGTGGGGAGAACGACCCCTCTGGAAGAAAGGGTTTCACTAACAGGTTCCACGTGCTGTTAGTCTCATCAATCCAAGTGATTTTACTCCGGTCACTTCCCGGTGCCCCTGGGTTCCCTGGCATGCAGGCATAAAGCTTCCCCCGTTCTGGAGCCAGGGTGGTCATTTGTGAATCGCCTAAACGAAGCTGGGTACAATCAGGACCCACGTCATCCTTACAGATCTCGGGGTTGATGAAATACTCGGAGAGATCGGCGGAACCCTGGTTGGGGGATTCGGAATCCATGCCGAGGGATTCGCTACATCCGATGATAAACGATAGTAAGACAAAAATGTGGGCTGCGGAGCCAGAATAAGTGGCTCTTTTCAACCACAGCTTCAGCATAATATCGACTCGCTCAGTAGGGCGGACTTTCCCGAGGACATTTTCCAGATGCTAAACCAGGTCATTCTGTTAAACGAGCCGCATGAGCAGCCTCACCTCGCTGTTCCGCAACTTATCCGGGATCACCACACTGGACGCGCAAAACAGTGCTGGATAGCTAGGTGTGGCTGGGTGCCAAGGATGAAGGGTAGGGTTTATTAATCCTCACTCCGGTCAAAAAACAAAGCCGACGTTTATGACTCGGATGGTTGAGTAAAGATCACCGCCAATCCACGGGATTTTACCTGCCAAGGCGGATTCTCTGCCCCAGTCCGTGTCGACCTTCGGGACTCCGACGAGTCGCTTCAGCCCAAATCCGAGGCCAATATAGAAGTTCTCGTTCGGTCCCAGAACCCAACTACGATTGACGTCAAACCCGTAACCGATGTAGGTCCCATCGCCTACCCCGGCACCGTCTACCGAGGTAACGCCCGCCTTAATACCAAATGCCCATCCGATAGGAGCTCTGTAGGTCCGGGTGCGGCTACTGCCTGGATAAAACCGATAGAACACGTCGAAGTTGACGTATTGGATGTCTTCCCAGATTGGCTGGCTGTTCTGCTCCCAAGCCTCGTAGGCCTGGAGGTAGTCTGGATCGGCATAATTGAAGATGGGATAGCCGTATTCGTCTGTTCCTGTTGCCGGGGGCTCTGGGGGAGGACCAGCGTCGGGATACGTCGGGGCGTCGTATTTGGAGGTGGATCCCCCGAAACCAATCGTGGAAGTCGGGGAGATGACCCGCTCGAACTCTCCGTTGAACGTATTAATGAGAAGTCCAATCGGATTGGCGCTAATGACGTTCCGCGGCTGAAACTCTTCACTTTGTTGAGCGTTGAGTGGCAGATCTGACAATCCGAAGATCAGGATAGCTAGAGCAACCACAGAGCTTGAAGGATTCACCTTAACCATTGTCTTTTTTCTTTTTCTCCTTTCGGCAACCTTATCTGGTGAGTCGGACAAACCACTCTCCACAGAGTTGGCCGGGTGGACTAGGCGGCTAGTTCCCGCCTTCTAGGCTGAGGGGACGGGGGTCGTAGGTCGTGGCTTCACCGGTCAAGGTCCACTCACCGCACTCTTTCCCGTCCTTTAAGACCACTCTCTGCATCAATTCCCTCGTCGTCGTCCGAAGCGGCAGACTCTTGAAACAGGGGCGGCAGAAGCTCTCCATCGAGCGGCCACCCTTGCTCCTCCACAAAGTCGAGCATCTCCTTGATGCGTGTCGGGGATCCTGGATGGGTCCCTGCAAAATCGGCGATGGTCTCGGAAAGGCCTGTCACACCAAGGTCGCGCTCGAAGAAATCCAAGCTTCCCGCCACGGTCGCGTACTGCTCGTACATCAGTCCAAGTCCGAAACGGTCGGCGGCCCGCTCTTGTCTTCGGTTGAAAC
>PCCM01000010.1 GCA_002731735.1 Gemmatimonadota bacterium
CGATGAATGTGGCCGCCTGCGCTTTTCGATCGATGAGGACACCCACGTAGGCTTCCGTATCAATGTCTTCCGCCGGCGTGATGAGCACTTTCTCCACCGTAAGGCCCGAAATCTTCATGCCCAGAATGTTCTCGGCATGCTCACGGACCTCGGACGTCGAGGCGGCCAGCTTCACACCGCCCGCTTTACCCCGTCCCCCAGAATGAACTTGAGCCTTCACGACCACAGTCCCCCCATATCGTTCCGCGATCGCTACCGCCTCGTCGGGCGTGGTGGCGACCTCTCCAGGAGGCACTGGTATGCCGTTGGCACGTAGAATTTCTTTGGCCTGATACTCATGGATGTCCATGGCGCTACTAGTTCGTGGGACCGGTGGAAAGTCGCTCGAGGAGGGCTCGGAGTTCGTCGAGCGCGTCTCCGAACCCCTGGAAGTCACCGGTACGTAGGGCGGCATCGGCCGCCTCGAGCAGCGCCAAGGCCTCTGCTGGCCATTGGTCGGTGTCAAGGGAGGGCAGATCCAACGGACCGTCGACGAAGATCAGGTCAGGGGCAGACGCGTCGGCGATCCGGGCCAGTGCCTGGATCGATTCTTGAAGCGTCTCCTCCATCGCAACGCGGTATCCGTCACTTACGACGAACCGCGTGAGGTCAGGGATCGCGTCCTCTTCGGCAGCAAGGAACACCGGCTCCATGTAGAGAAGTGTTCTGCCGACCGGTACCAGATGCAGATGCCCGGTCCACACCTGGCTCCCGCCGGTTCTCCACAACGAGAACTGCTGCGAGATGACCGGATCCTGCTCGATCAGCGCCTCCACCTGACGTGGCCCTGGTACCTGATCCTCGACGGGGACGTCGAACAGAACGAGTTCGCCGTAACGGTCGGGATCGCTCGAAGCGGTCAAGATGGCCGTAAGGTTTTGCCGTCCACGGGGCACGAACACGGAGGTGAGGAGAAAGTCACTCTCCTCCTCTCCCGGAAGCCGATATAGCCCGTACTCCGGCTGATATGGCACGGGGGTAGTACCCTGGGCCAACTCCTGCGGCAGGGTCCAAACATCCTGCTGGCCGTGGAACAACGGAGACGTCTCCTGGTGGTACTGGTAGAGGACACGGGCCTGGAGGCTCAGCATGGATCGGGGATACCGGATGTGGTCGCGTAACCCCCCCGGCATGTCGCTCAAGGGCCGGAACAGCCCTGGAAGGCCCTGGGCATATGCCTGAAGCAGTGGATCCACGTCGTCGACGATGTAGAAATTCACTTCGCCCGTGACTCCGTCGATCGTGATCTTCACACTGTTTCGGACGTACCGAACCGCCCTTCCCGCCTCGAGATCCTGCAGCGTCGACAGAGGGAAAGAACTCGTCCAGGTGAATCCCTCCAGAATCCAGACGATGCGCCCTTCGTGAATGACCGGGTAGGGGGCCTCAGGAAACCGGAGAAGCTGCCCAGAAATTCGTGTCACTCGATCCAGAACATCCCTTCGGAACACGAATCTGCTGCTCCGGTTCACCTCCCCGGCGATGAGTAGATTCCAATCTCGGAAACGCCAAGCGAGGGCCAGCCTCCTCAAGGGTGAATCGAGTTGTATGCCCGCGGGAAAATCGACCCCGGGCTGCTGCTCCCCCCTATCCACACCTGCCGCATCCCCCGTAGCCACGGGATCGACAATGGCATATTCCTGGGGGCGTATTCCTATGTAGACTTCCGGGCGCGTCAAGTTGACACCTAATGGCGCGTCGTCGCTCGCCGAAAATTCCGGGGGAATCCCAGACACGAACATCGAGGGACGCCCTTCTGGTGTGCGGTCCGTAGCCGCGCTGACGACCGCCCCCATCCCCCGGATGTACTCGTCCCGGAGGTGTAGATTCTGCCAGTTCTGATCTTGGATCCCTCTCGGAAGAACCTCCCGTACTGCTAGCGTTACCGGGACCAACCCGTCCAGACTCTCGTAGCGGTCCACGGTCACCCCCGAAAACTCGTAGTACGGGTAGCGGGCCTCCAACTGTCGGTAGGTCGTCAGAAGCGCTTGTGAACTCCAGATGGGAAGGCCCTCGAATTGGGCGGCCGCCGCTAGCCAGTCCACGTTGGGGGTCCGCTCGTAATCAAACTCGCGTCGCTCTAGATCCGTCAGGTCGAACCCCATCTTGGTGAACCGCATGTTCTCCAGGATGTACTCCGATTCCCGTTCCAGCTCATTGGGCTCTACCCGAAAGCGCTGTACGAAGGACGGATACACCTGTCCCACAGCCAGTCCACCCACGATCAAGAGTCCGAAGGTGACCATCAGGGGCAGGAGACGGTTCTTGAAGCCGGTCCACAACGCGGCCGCGGACACGGCGAGAGCGAGCACGGCGAGGACGTTGTATGCGAGCATGCGGGCCCCGGCGTCGGTGAATCCGAAGATTCCCTGTACGCCAGAGGATCCGTTCAGCAGGAGCACGTAACGGAACACGTAGAACTGCCCAGCCAACACGGCGAAGAACACGGCGGCGATAACGCCAAGGTGCTTCCGAGGGCGGTCCTCGATTACCAATCGCCCCTGTCCCCATTGGAGCGCCCCGGTGCCGGCATAACCCGCGGCGGAAAGTGTAAAAATGAGGAAGGAAACAACTAGCCCGGCGACCGCCGCCGCCCTCAGAAGGGGTAATCGGAGGACGAAGAACGTCAGATCCCGACCCAGGATAGGATCCGTCACTCCCCATTCCGGTGCGTTGAGGAGAAAGAGGACGTCAAGACCCATGGACCCGGGGATTGAAGCAGCAAACCAAGCTCCCCCCAACACAGAAAATACGCCGATGCCCCAAACCACGTAGTTCTCGGGGATTTGCTCTGAAATCACGAGATCGCCCACCTGTCGCTTGATCCGGATTCCACCGAGCGCGCGCGCAATAACTCGCAGGTTGAAGAAGAACGCCACACCCACGAACAGACCCCCGATCAGCTGCACACCCCATTCCCAGAAAAATCGAGTCCAAAAGACCGAGGAGTACCCGACGGAATTGAACCAAAGAATCTCTATGTAGGCCTGGGCCGCGATCCGTCCGAGCAACGAGATCGTCAGCAACGCGATGCCTATCGTGACCAGGAGGCGACCGCCTCTGAGTTTTGAGTGATCCATTTTACACCTCCACACCTTTCGTCCGCAGCCACGATTCGATCTCACCGCGAATGGTGGTCAGTTGCCCTTCGGTTTCGGCTTCATAACGCGCCACTAGGATCGGCTGCGTATTGGAAGCTCTCAGGAGGCCCCATCCACCGTCGAATTTCACTCGTGCACCATCAACTTCGACCACGTCTCGAATCTCCCTGAAGTGGTTCTGAGCCGCCTCTACGATGGCGAACTTGGTTTCTTCGGTTACCTCAATGCGCAACTCTGGCGTGGACACGTACACCGGAAAGTCGGAGACCAGCTCCGAGAGAGTACGCCCGGACCGTGCGATCAGGTCCATCAGCCGGCAAGCCGCATAAGGCGCATCATCAAACCCGAGGTAATTGTCGGCGACGCAGATATGGCCGGACAGCTCGCCCCCGAGGGCCGCATCCGTCTCCCTCATCTTCTCCTTGATCAGGGAGTGTCCAGTTTTCCACATGATCGCCTCCCCACCGGCCCTCGAAAATTCGTCTGAAACCACTTGAGAACACTTCACGTCGAAGACGAGTTTTTGCCCCGGCCCCCGTAGGCGGAGGATGTCGAGCCCGAACAGCAACAGCAGGAGGTCTCCGCGAACGATCTGGCCGTTCTCGTCAACCACCCCGATACGGTCTGCGTCTCCATCGAACCCGATCCCTAATTCGGCCCCCTCGAGGCGTACCGTGTCGATCAAGTCCACCAGGTACTCGTCCACGGTCGGATCCGGATGGTGGTTGGGGAACGTGCCGTCCGACTCACAATACAGGGGAACGACCTCGGCACCGAGCGCTTCGAGTAACTCCACGCCCACGAGCGATCCAACGCCATTTCCGCAATCCAGCACGATCTTGACCGGACGCGAAAGGTCGAACCGTCCGGCCAGATCCGCCACGTAACGATCCAGGAGATCGACGCGTTCGGAAGTGCCGGCACCTTCTCTGAACTCACCCGTACCTATGGCGTGCTTGATTTCCTGAATCCGGTCGCCGTATACCGACATGGCCTGGAGCGTCATCTTGATGCCGTTCCACCCCGGAGGATTGTGGGAACCCGTGATCTGAATTCCGCCATCCGTGGGAAGGGTCTGCTCGGCCCAGTAGAGCGAGGGTGTGGGAACGGTCCCGATATCCACGACGTCGGCGCCGGAGCCGTTGAGCCCTCGGATCAAGCCAGAGGCCAGTGCCGGAGAAGAGGGACGGTTGTCCTGCCCCACAGCGACGCGAGGAATCCGGCCAAGCTGTTGGTAGGCCATGGTCGCGTAGCCACGCCCGACGCCCTCGCAGACGTCGGGAGTCAGTTCAGCGTCGACAAGACCGCGAATATCGTACTGGCGGAAGATGTGTTCAGGCGCAGATATGGAAGCAGGCATGGAGTTCAGGGAACCAGACCGATCAACTCTGGACCCAGGGCGGAAAGGACACCGACACTCGAACGTGCCAATGCCAAGGTTGCTCCGGGGAAAACACCCAGATACAGGATCAGGACCACGCAGGCAATCAAGGCCACGCGCATAGCAAAGGATACCTGGATCGGCTCACCGGCGACATCGGGAGGCGCATCCTTCATCCACATGAACCAGGCCACGCGCAAGTAATACCAGTACGAAGCCACGGTCGTGAGCACGAGGATCACCGAGAGGTAAACGAAATTGGACTCCATCGCCCCCTGTAGGAGGTAGACCTTCGCCATGAAACCTCCCGTTCCAGGAAAACCGGCCAGCGAAAGCAGAAAGACCGTGAGGAGGACACCGAGTAACGGCTGCCTCCAACCGAATCCCGCGTAATCCTCAATTTCGAGACGGTCCTCTCCCTCACCAGATACCAGGATGACGATGGCAAAGGCGCCGATATTCATCAGCGTATAGGTCAGCAGATAGAACAGTAGCCCGGCGGAAGCCGTGCTGTTAGCAACAACGATCGCCACCATGAGGTAGCCCGCGTGTGCGATCCCGGAATAAGCGAGCATCCGTTTGACACTGACCTGCACCGTGGCGATGAGATTGCCGAACACCATCGTGAGCACGGCAAGCCACCACAGAATCGTCCACCAAACCTCGTAGGCACCCTCGAAGGCGACGGAAAAGACACGAAAAAACGCCAGGAACGCGCCGGCTTTGACGGCCACGGACATGAAGGCCGTAACCGGGGTCGGCGCTCCCTCATAGACGTCCGGCGTCCACATATGGAACGGAATCACCGTGACCTTGAAAGAGAATCCGACCGCCAGAAGCGCGATACCGAACACGAGAAGAGCGTCGTGCGCATTTCCGCTCGCAACAGAATTCGCGATGGCCTCGATATGCGTGCTGCCCGTCGCGCCGTATACGAGGGCTATCCCGTAGAGAAAAAAACCGGTCGAGAAAGCACCCAGCAAAAAGTACTTGAGTCCGGCCTCGGCCGATCGGGGATCCCTCCGGTTGATGGCCGCCAATACGTAGGCCGCGATCGACATGATCTCCAAGCCGAGGAAGACGACGATCAGGTCGCGTGCGGCGGCCATGACCATCAATCCCACGGTCGCATAGATCAGCAACGCGTAGAACTCCGCCGCCTGAAGGCCCTGCCGTCTTATGTAGCCCTGACTGATCAGCACACCGAGCACGGCGCCGGAAAGAATGATCCAGTTCGAGAACAACGCGAAGCGGTCCAGCGCGATCATCGAATGCGTCCCCACTTCAGTGACACTGTAAAGCCAACCGTTCGCTAGAGCGGCCGCCAGGATTCCCAGGACAGAAAGCCATCCCAGGTCGGCCGATGTCCGCGGACCATCGGGACGGCGGGAACTGACCCCGACCAGAAGGACAACGATCCCCCATACCGACAAGATGACCTCTGGTGCCAGAGCTACGATGAAATGCGCCTGATTACTGAAATCGAGTTCCATAGCTCTTAGTCCATCGGCTCGGCGGCGGATCTGATCCGGTCGAGGATCACGTCCGGAGTATCACTCGGATCCGTCTCTTCCTCGCGGAACTCGACAAGGGCCGCACCAACCGGGGCCGCCGTGTCCACACGCTCGAGGACCATCTGGACGCTGGGCTCCATCCTGCGCAGCAGTGGGCTCGGATGTACACCGATGACGATCATGAGAGAGATCATCGGCGCCAAGATGGCGACCTCGCGGCGGGACAGGTCTTGAACGGCCTGGTTCTCCGGCTTGTCCAGCGCGTTGAGGAAGACACGCTGCACCATCGGCAGCATGTAATACGCGGCAAAAATGACCCCGCTTGCCGCGACGATGGCCATGCCTGGATGGAGCTCGAAGGTACCGAGAAGCGCGAGGAACTCCCCGACGAACCCACTAGTGCCAGGCAACCCGATGGACGCCAGCGCCGTGATCACGAACGCAGTCGTCAGCCAGGGTGCGACACGCCCGATACCGCCGAAGTCTGCGATCAGCCGGGTGTGGCGGCGCTCATACAGCATGCCTATGAGCAGAAAGAGGGCGCCCGTGGAGATCCCGTGGGAGATCATGACCAACAACCCCCCCTGGAGTCCGTTCAGATTGAGGGCGAATACACCGATAACCACGAACCCCATGTGTGCTACGGAGGTGTACGCCACCAGCTTTTTCGCGTCGGGCTGAACGGCCGCCACCCACGACGCGTAGATGATACCGACAACACCCAAGGTGAGCATGAGTGTTACGACCCTCGGATCCTGAGCCGCATAAGGGAAAAACGGCAACAGGAATCGCACGAACCCGTAGGTCCCCATCTTGAGCAGGACCGCCGCCAACACCACGGACCCCGGCGTCGGCGCCTCTACGTGCGCGTCCGGCAGCCAGGTATGGAACGGGAAGACGGGGACCTTGATTGCGAACGCCAACGCGAAGGCCCCAAACAACCACATCTGCTCACCCGGTGTCAGCGTAATCTGGAACAGGTCCACGAAGGCGAAGGACGCGACGCCGAGCAGTGCCTTGCCCCGGGCATACATGTACAGAATCCCCACCAACATCAGGAGGGATCCGATCGCGGTGTAGAGGAAGAACTTTATCGCTGCATAGACTCTACGCTCTCCTCCCCATATTCCGATGATGAAATACATCGGAACCAGCGTCAGTTCGAAAAACACGTAGAACAGAAACAGATCCACGGCCGTGAACACCCCAACGACCCCGACCTCGAGAAGAAGCATGAGCGCGTAGAACGGCTTCTGTCGCTTCTTGATGTAGTTGAACGACCCCAGGATGGCGAGCGGGGTCGTGAAGGTGCTCAGCATGACCATGAACAGGCTGATCCCGTCCAGGCCGAGTGCGTAATTCACACCCCATGCTTCGATCCACGGTAAGCTGCTCGAGAGTTGGTACCCCCCGCCCAGGTCCGGATCGTAGGCCCACCAAAGTCCCACGCTCAGGACGAAGACCACGAGGCTCCAACCCAGGGCAAGTTCCTTGGCACGATCTTCGGCGGCCCAGAGAACGTGGACCATCCCCAGAAGCGGAAGCCAAATCAGTGCGTGGAGCACCCAGCTTTCGTATGCCAATGCGTTCAACATCTAGAACACGACCATCGAAAGGATGACCAGCACACCCAGGGTCAGCACAAACGCGTAGGTATTGACCTGACCCGTCTGGAAGAGGCTGGCCACCCACCCCAGTGCCCGAGCCGCGTTGCCCGCCATATTGACCGTCCCATCGATGATTTTGGTATCCACGACCCGCCACAGGACTCGGGAGGTGGTCACCACGGGANCCACCACCCACCGATGGTAGAACTCGTCCACGTACCANTTGTTGTAGAGGATNCGGGCAAACCCCGTCGGTTCGGGATCGTCCACCACTACCGTAACCTTGCGGCCNCCCAGGAACCGTAGAGTAGCCAAGACGACGCCCGAAGCCGCGACGAAGGAGATGAGTCCCCACACCCATTCTCCGCCCCCGAAGAGCGGTGCGACCTCGGCGACCTCCCCCAGGTTGGTTTCCTGTATCAGGTGGGCAGCTTCGGTGACGGGCTCGAGCCAGTGGTGGAGCCACTCGCCCATCGGAAGAAGGCCGAAGCCTCCCAGGACGGACTCTCGTAGGTCCGTCGACACGTTGATCCAACCTCCGAAGACGGACAGCAACGCCAGGACCACGAGAGGGATCCACATGGTTCTTGGAGCTTCGTGGAGATGCTCGGCCTCTCTCGACCCCGTCCTGTTCTCGCCGTGGAACGTCATCACCATCAGTCGCGTCATGTAGAACGCGGTCAGCATGGCCGCGGCCAACGCAAGGATCCAGTAGACGGTATAGAGGGTGGCGTATGGCGCTTGCTCAGCACCCGCCATCGCACCGGTCATCCAGATGATTTCGTCCTTCGAGAAGAATCCCGCGAAGGGCCAGATCCCCGCAATCGCCACTGTGCCGAGCCACATGGTGATCCACGTGTACGGCATGTAGGCTTTGAGTCCACCCATATTCCGCATGTCCTGGGCGTCCCAATCCTTCTTCGTGTGATGAAGGGCGTGGTGCACGGAGTGGATGACCGCCCCGGCGCCCAGAAACAGGAGCGCCTTGAAGAAAGCGTGTGTCATCAGATGGAAGATGCCCGCCGTATAAGCCCCCACGCCGACACCCAAAAACATGTAGCCCAACTGAGAGATCGTGGAATAGGCCAAGACCTTCTTGATATCGTTCTGCTTCAAGGCGATGGTCGCTGCGAAGAGCGCCGTAAGCACACCCACTCCCGCCACTACGGCACTACTCAACGGTGCGAGTGCGAACAGGACGGAGGACCGCGCCACCAGGTAGACCCCCGCCGTCACCATCGTGGCGGCATGGATGAGGGCAGACACGGGTGTCGGACCGGCCATGGCATCGGGCAGCCATATGTGGAGAGGGATCTGGGCGCTCTTACCCGTGGCAGCCAAAAGAAACAACAGTGTCACGGTCGTGACGACCGCGCCGCCGTACTCGAAAACCGACTCGGCGTCGACAAAGAGGAACGTGAACGGCTGCTCCTCGGCCAGGAGAAAGACACCCGCAAAATCCACCCGCTGGAAAACGACATACAACAAGAAGATCGCAAGTAGGAAACCCAAATCACCGATCCGGTTCACGATGAAGGCCTTCTTACCGGCCGAAGCGTTGGCCTCATCGCTGAACCAAAATCCGATTAGGAGGTACGAGCAGAGCCCGACGCCCTCCCAGCCGATGAACATGACCGGATAGCTGGCTCCCATCACCAACACCAGCATGAAGAAAACGAACAGGTTCAGGTACGCGAAGTATCGAGGGTAGCCTGGATCGTCCTGCATGTACCCGACGCTGAACACGTGGATGAGCGCCCCCACTCCAGTGATGATCATCATCATGATCATCGAGAGCTGATCGAGCTGAATCGCAGCGCCCACCTGCAGTTCACCCGTGCTGATCCACTGCCAATAGCTACGGATCCAAGGCTCGTGTAGATCGGCGCCGAGCATCCCGATGAAGTTGACGAGGGTGAGCAGGAACGCCAGGAACACAACCCCGGGCCCCACCCAGGTGGGTAGGCTGTGGGTGCGGGGCCGGCCATTCTCGAAGAAGTCGAACTCCCCGCCCGCTCGGACCNCATCCGCTGATTTCCGGGCCGCGGATAGTGCGAGCGCCCCGTTTACAAAGAAGCCCAGTAGAGGCAGTAAAATGATGAGCCACGGAAGGACGGGTTCCCACGTGGCAGTTGATTCCACGAGTCCGTCCACCTGCATCAGAAAGAGACCGATTTGCGGCACCGGCTCACCACTTNAGGAGGTTGAAGTTGTCCACGTTGACCGTCTCGTAATGCCGGAAGATCGAAATGATGACCGCCAAACCGACCGCCGCTTCCGCCGCCGCAACGGCGATGACGAAGANCACGAAGATCTGACCCTCGATGCCCACATACCTCGAAAAGGCAACGAACGTGAGGTTGACCGCATTCAACTGGAGCTCGATGCACAGAAACATGATGATCACGTTTCGNCGTACGATCACACCCAAGGTACCCACCACGAAGATGATCCCGGCCAAAACGAGAGACTCGGCCAGCACGTCAGGACGCCTTCTTGGCNAGAACGAGGGCGCCCACGATGGCCACGAGNAGCAAGATNCCCGTCAACTCGAACGGAACCACGTAGTCCGTGAAGAGCGGCCGTGCGATCGCCCCCACGGCCCCGTGTTCCAGCAACGCCGCATCGATCGCGTCACCCGGGCCAAGATTGGTCTCCAGACCGCNCGTACCTCCCCCAAGCTGCCGNAGCAGCANCCCACCTATACCACCCGTCACCGCAAATCCAATGAGAAGCGCNATNTTCCCCCGGATGTCGCGCTGGTACTCGTGCCCCAGGTTGAGCAGCATGATCACGAACAAGAAAAGCACCATGATCGCGCCGGCATACACCATGATCTGCACCGCCGCGAGGAAGTGAGCCTCCAGAATTACGAAGATCCCCGCCGTGCTGGCCAACGTCGCAACCATGAACAGCAAGCTCGCCACCGGACTGCGACTCACCACCACCCCGACCGCGCCCCCAACCGCAACCGCCGCGAAGACNAAAAANAGNACTTCAGTCACGCGCCCTTCACTCGCCGNCCGGGTCCGCTGGGTCCCATAACAAGGTCGAAGGATGGTCCTGCTTCATCAGCCGATCCAGGTCGTACACAAAGCGGTCNCGGGTATACTCGGCGTTCTCGAAGTCACGGCCNACATGGATCGCCTCGACCGGACACACCTCCTGACACATTCCGCAGAAAATGCACCGGAACTCGTCGATCTCGTACACGATGGGGTAGCGGTTGCCCTTGTCGTCTTCNCCACCCACGAGCCGGATACAGTTGGCTGGACACACNGTNGGGCAAAGACCACACGCAACACACTTGGGCCGCCCGTCCGCATGAACCTCCATGACGTGCGTGCCTCGCCACCGGGGATGCAGTTCGGTCTGCTCCTCGGGGTATTGTCGTGTCACGGTCTTTCGCTTCAACATGTGCCGGAGCGTCAGGGCCATCCCCTTCAACGTGGCCCTCAGGTAGGAGGTCTNCCCGGGCTCCGGCCTTTGTATGACTCGCGTGGTTATGGCCATTATGTNACTCCNTNACGTCTTAGGACAAATCNCATAACCTTATTTATAATCCCTGATCTCCTAATCACCGACCGTCGCTCCTTCGCCGGCGATCATGCCCTGGTCACCAGGGGTTNGCTCGAGTATAGCCGGGCCAGGTTTCGAAGGAGACGCCGCACCTCCGATGATTCGGCCACGATCGAGGAAGAAGACGAACGCCANGGTGCAGATGACGCTGACGCCGGTGAGCGTCAGCCCGAAGGCAAATCCGGAAACTTCGACCTGGTCCAGGACCAGTATGGTTCCGGCCACGACCATGAGGTACGCCAACGCCGTGGGCAGCATGATCTTCCACCCCAGCTGCATCACCTGATCGTAACGAAAACGTGGCACCGTCCACCGGATCCAGATGTAGAGGAACAGGAAGAACGCCGTCTTGAGGGCAAAAGCGGCGAAGGTCAGCAACGTCTTCCAGACGGCCGGAGCCGCNGCGATGGTGGCGCCGGACTCATCGAAGCCACGGATCAGTTCACCCCGGTACCAGTAGGCGTCGTCCCACGACCCTGGTAGGTCCCACCCGCCCCAAAAGAGCGTAGCCATGAGCGCCGACGCGGTTAGCATGTGCGCATACTCAGCGATGAAGAACATCGAGAACTTCATTGAGGAGTACTCGGTGTGGAATCCAGTGATGAGTTCCGACTCCGCCTCNGGCATGTCGAACGGTAACCGGTTGGTCTCCGCGAAGGCCGACACCACGAACAGGATGAAACCCAAGGACAGGGGGAACGCGAACCAAAAGCCCAACTGCTGCTGTTGCCAAACAATTCCAGTGAGCGTGACGTTGCCAGCCATCATGAGCACTACAATCAGGCTCAAACCGAGGGCTACTTCGTAGCTGACCATCTGGGCGGAAGCTCGTAGGGCNCCCAAGAANGCATACTTGTTGTTGGAGGCCCATCCCCCGATCACAATCCCATACACACCGAGGGAGCCGAGCGCCAGNATGTAGAGGATGCCGATCGGCACGTCGGCGATAATCATGTCGACGACCCCCCACTGCGTGGGGAGCGGCGCNGCGAAAGGCACCACCGCGAACGTCACGAGCGCTGGCCCCATCGCCAACATCGGCCCGAGCATGAAGTAGGATTTCGAGGCCGCCCCCGGTAGCGCCTCTTCCTTGACGAGGTTCTTGAGGCCGTCCGCAATCGGCTGAAGCAGCCCGAACGGTCCGACCCTGTTAGGGCCATGCCGGTCTTGGATGAAAGCGGAAACTCGCCGCTCGGCGAGTGTAGTGTACGCCACAGTCAGCATTACCACGCCGAACATGATGGCGATCTTGAGTGATGTGGCCACGAGGAGCGGGACACCTGTAATCGGACTCAGATCCACGTCAGTCCCCCGGCACCGGTACGGGTACGGGTGCCCCGGAGGGCCCACCCTGAGCGCCGATCGTTTCGTAATCCAGTCCCTTATAGGACTTTATGGCTTGGGCCACGAGATCGAAGGATTTCTCGGCCGTGTTCGGCCCGTCCTCACCTTGCAGGGCTCCCACGAGCGCACCGAGGACCAACCACGCCGGGCGGGCCGCTCCCGGCCCCGACAGCGCAGGCCAGAACCGCTGCACCCGGCCAGCATGATTCGTGAAGGTCCCTTCTTGTTCCGCGAACGTCGTGACCGGCAACTGGAAATCAACCGAAGCGAGAGCCGAAGACGTGTACGCCCCCAAATAGAGCACCAGGCCCGCGTTGGGTGCAAAATCCTCGGGCTGATCGTCCAGCGCGTCCCCCAGAACCAGGACCACCCCCTCGTGGTCAATCAAGTCCTCCAGACCTCCCTGCCCCAAGTCGTCTCCGACCCGTGTGCATCCAAGCAATTCCGCACCGTGTCCATTGGGCGCCAAGGCCTTCCGGCGAGCCAACCCCTCGTACCCCTGCAACACGACTTCTTCTTCTGCCTGCGCAGAGCGGAAAACAACGGAGCCACCACCCAGAGTCTCGACCAGGCGCGAAACCGCACCGAGGTCTTCGTTCGACCAGAAGGGCGACACCACTGCTTTCACCGAGCTCTTGCCCAGCGCGCCGATCCGAACTTTCAGAGCCTCGAGGGCGGTCGTCCAGTTCATCGTCGTGTTGCGTCCCTCGGCGTTCATGACGGGCACCTCCAGGCGGTCCCCCCGGTTGAGCCACTCGTACCGGCTACGTCCGTAATCACAGATCCAGTGCCCGTTCACCTCCAAGTTGATTCGGGGTTTCATGCGGTGCACCAGATTGTCACGCGTGTGCAGGTCAATGTTGCACCCCTGGCTGCAATTCGGGCAGATCGAGGGGGTATGCTCCAGGTCCCACGCCCGGGCCTTGTGGAGAAAGTCCTTCGAAACGAGGGCCCCCACTGGGCAGATATCCACGACGTTCCCGGCCCAATCGGACTGTTCCAATCCCTCGTCGAAGAAGGTGTCGATCACCGCACGGTTACCGCGCTCGACCACGGTGAGCAGTGGTTTCTCCTCTATTTCATTCATGAAGCGCACGCAACGCGTGCACATGACACATCGGTCTGCGTAAAAAAGGACGTCCCCTCCCAAATCGTCCCGCCCAAAGACCCGCTTGGCCTCACGCCCACGACCGTGCTCCCGACCCCCGGCGAACACGTAGTCCTGCAGGTCGCACTCCCCCGACTGGTCACAGATAGGGCAGTCGAGCGGGTGGTTCAGCAAATAGAACTCCAGCACGCCTTGCCGCATCCGGGTGGCATCGTCGCTCTGGGTGTGGACGACTTGCCCGTCCGCCACAGTGGTTGTGCACGATGGAAGCAACTTGGGCGCACCCTCTACCTCGACCAGGCAGAGCCGGCACATCGCCGGTGACGAAAGGCCCGGGTGATAGCAGTAGTGCGGCACCTCCGTGCCCGCGCCCTGAGCCGCCTGGAGCAGCGTCGTCCCTACGGGCACCGTGAGTTCCTGTCCGTCTATCGTCAGGGTCACGCCCGCGGGCTTGGCCGTAGCCTTCTTGGCCATCGATCTACGCGGCCCCCACCCGTTCACCACGGCGGATGAGGGCGAGGTATTCATCTCTGAATTTCTCGATCGAGGACTGCACCGGAGGGGCCACCGAGTCTGAAAGCACGCAGATGGTGGTGCCGATCATCTGATCGGTGACTTCGACGAGCGTGTCGAGGTCATCTTCTGTGCCACGGCCGTCTTCGATACGCTTGAGTATCGTCGTGACCCATGCGGTGCCCTCTCGGCACGGCGTACACTGGCCGCACGACTCGTGCGCGTAGAACGAAGCCATGCGCGCGACCTGGTGCACGATGTCGGTGGTCTCGTCCATGACGATCACCGAGGCACACCCCAGCATCGATCCAGCCTCGATCACCCCTTCGTAGGAGAGAGAACAGTTCTCGGCTTCCTCAGCGCACAAGAGTGCAACGGAGCTTCCACCCGGAATGACGGCCTTCAGCGGCCGATCCTCGACCATGCCGCCACACACCTCGTAGATGAGATCCTTGAGCGGGAAGCCCAGCGGGAGCTCGTAGTTTCCTGGGCGGTTCACGTGGCCACTCACGCAGAAAAGCTTGGTGCCCGGACTCTCTTCCGTGCCCCACTGGCGGTACCACTCACCGCCGTTCGTAACAATGGGCGGGATCGCCGCAAGAGTTTCGACGTTGTTGATGGTAGTCGGCATGCCGAAGGCCCCCACCGCCGCGGGAAATGGCGGCTTCACACGTGGCTCGCCCCGACGCCCCTCGAGAGAGCTCATGAGCCCGGTCTCTTCACCGCAGATGTAGGCACCCGCCCCCGCAAAAACGGTCACGTCGATCTTCTGCCCGGAGCCTAGTACGTCGTCCCCGAGAATTCCGTCCTCATACGCGTCTTCGACCGCCTTCGCCAACACCTGTGTGGCTTCGAAGAACTCACCTCGGCAGTAGATGTACACATGCTCGGCGCCCATCGCATAGGCAGCGATGACACACCCTTCGATGAGCAGATGCGGCACCCAGCGTAGAACCTCACGGTCCTTGAACGTTCCCGGCTCGGACTCGTCGGCGTTACAGAGCAGGTAGTGGGGTTTGGCCTTGTCCTTGGGCATGAAACTCCACTTGAGCCCGGTCGGGAAGCCGGCCCCTCCCCTACCGCGTAGCCCAGACGCCTTGACGATTTCCACCACGTCTTCCGGGCTCATGTCCAAGGCCTTCTTCAGCGCCTCATAACCTCCCCGCGCCTTCCAACCCTCGAGCGTCCGGGCCTCAGGATCACCGAAGTGCTCGGAAAGGATGGGAACTTCCTTCTCGTGGCTGTAGGGGTACCCCACGGCTACTCCTCGCCCTCCGGCCCGGTCGAGGGGGGGTCGACAGCGAACTTGGTGTGGGTCGCGTCGTCACGGTTGTCCGGTGGAACAAAGCCATCCCCGTTGCCCCTCAGGTGGGCGACGATCCGAGGAACCTCGTCGACGGTCACATTCTCGTAGTACCGGGAGTTGATCTGGACGCACGTCGGAAAACCGCAACCCGCCAGGCACTCCGCCTCGATCACCGTGAACGCGCGGTCTAGCGAAGTCTCTCCCATCTCCGTGTTCGTGTGCTTCAGGAACGCCTCGAGCACGTCCTGGGCCCCACACAGATTGCAGCTGATGTTGGTACACACCTGGACGAGGTGCCGCCCTACCGGCCGCTTGTTGTACATCGTGTAGAAGGTGGCGACACCACGCACGTAGGCAGACGAAAGTTCAAGGAGCTGCGCCACCCGATCCATGGTCTCTGGGGAGATGTGACCCCGTACTTCCTGTGCCAAGTTGAGAGCCGGAAGTAGCGCTGCCTGCTTGGTCGGATACCGGGTCAGGATTTTCTCGAAGCGCGTCTGGTACGGCCCCTCGAAGAGGGGTGCCCCGGGGTCTTTTGCCTCCAACATGAACGGATACGTGGACGCGGCGGCGGCGTGCCCGCCCTCGAGAGGACGGACCCCCACGAAGTCGATCCCCCGAACCTGTTCCTCGGTCAACTTATACTCACCCACATTGCCCGCCCATCCGGGGTTCCTGAAGGGGATTTTACTCATCGATCGATCTCACCCAGCACAATGTCCAACGACGCGTTGATCATGATCAGATCAGAAACCAGATGGCCTTCGGCCAGCTTGGCGATCACCGACAGATTCACAAAGGAGGGAGGGCGAATCCTCCACCGTACCGGTTTCTCACCACCGTCACTCACCAAGTACATGCCGAGCTCCCCTTTCGAACCCTCGATGGCGAAGTAACAGTCACCTGCCGGGACCATGATACCCTCGGTGATCAACTTGAAGTGATGGATCATCGACTCCATGTCGTTCATGCAATCGGTCTTGCTCGGCAACGAAACTCGAGGATCCGCCACGTTGATCGGTCCGTCGCGAAGCCGTCCGAGCGCCTGGTCGAGAATGCGCAAGCTTTGCCGCATCTCTTCCATGCGCACGAGATACCGGTCGTAGCAGTCTCCGTTTTCTCCGATCGGGACATCGAAATCGTACGTCTCGTAGTTGTAATAGGGGTTGTCCTTGCGGAGATCGTAATCCACACCGGAGGCTCTGAGGTTAGGGCCGGTGAAACCGTAGTTGAGCGCGTCCTCTCCAGAGATCACTCCGATATCGAGGGTGCGCCCGAGATGGATTCCGTTCGTGGTCAAAAGCGAATCGATCTCGTCCAGTGTCTTGGGGAAGGTCTCTACGAAGTCGCGGAGCGAGTCCGTCCAGCCCTCGGGGAAGTCAGCCATCATCCCACCGACCCGCGTGGCCGACGTGGTAATGCGCGCGCCCGTAAATGCCTCATGGAGATCGTAGATGCGCTCCCGCTCCTGAAACGCGTAAAGGAAGGGGGTGAACGCGCCCACATCGATGGCGGTCGTCCCGAGCCAGAGCAGGTGGCTGAAGATCCGCTCCATCTCCATGCAGAGCACGCGCACTATTTTGCAGCGCTCCGTCACCTCGAGTCCCATGAGTTTCTCGACGGCCATGACGTAGACGCAGTTGTACATCAGGGGCGCCAGGTAATCCATGCGGTCAGTGAGCGGAACGATCTGGTTCCAGGTCCGGTACTCACCGAGTTTCTCGAAGGAGGAATGGAGGAAGCCGATGTCGGGCGTAACCTTGAGCACCGTCTCGCCCTCGAGTTCACAAATCAGCCGCAGAACACCATGCGTGGCTGGGTGTTGCGGACCGAGGTTGACGAGCATGGGTTCCGAACGAAGGCCGGGCTCCGGAAACTCCAGGATTTTCTCGGTCACGGCGCCTCTTCCCCCGGACGGTCCGACTCCGGAGGCGCGAGCCCAGGAGCACCACCTACCTCCAAGGATTCGGGCGTATAGTCGTCGTGATAGTCCTGGGACAGGGCCCGCCGCGTCTGTTCCGCCCTGGAAAAGCGCCCCCGCAAAGGAAAGTCTTTCCGGAGCGGATGGCCCTCCGCGTAGTTCTGAGGCATCAGAATACGGCGAAGGTCCGGGTGGTCCACGAATTCCACACCAAACAGGTCGTAGACCTCCCGCTCGAGCCAATTCGCGGCGTTCCAAAGCTGAACCACGCTGTTGATCGAGAGACCCTCAAGCGGGAGTTCACACTTGACTCGCAGTGCCCGCTTGTGCCCCACGGACCACAACTGGTACACGACCTGTATCGGCTTGCCACCCCCGTAGTCGACGGCTGTCACGTCAACGAGCAGATCATAGCGCTGCTCGGGGTCGTCCCTCAGCCACTCCAGAATCTCTCGGTTACGGGCGGCATCCACGAAGACGACATGCTGATCGCCGGCCTGGACTTCATGGTGGAGGACGGTTTCGCCGAAGCGGTCTTGAAGTGCCGTCACCGACGGGTGCACCGAGAGATCACCCTCGTCGCGTCGAGGCGTTCCCGCATCACCCTCAGAGGCCTGTGGGCCTTGCTCGACCGCGTCGAATGCGGAGCCGCTTTCATCCACCATGCTGGGCCCTTTTGGTGGCTCGCGAACCTCGGAAACTGATCACTAAGGCAGCAAGTCCTCTGACCGCTCTGGGCGCGTGGTCTGAGCGAGGGAACTGAGCCGCTCCTGTTGCGTCGAGTTTCCGAAAGGCCCCGCCAGCGCCTCGATTTCTTCGGTGCCGGCGCGGGGGCGGCCTCCGAGCGAGGGATCTTCTGCCCGGAGACTGTAATGTTCCGACAAGCTCTCGCCGCGAATCTTTTCCTGGATCATCATCAGGCCGTAGATGAGACCTTCGGGACGCGGCGGACAACCCGGAATGTAGACGTCGACGGGGATGATTGTGTCGATTCCCTGGACCATGGAATACACATCGAACACCCCTCCGGAACTCGCACACGCACCCATCGAGACACACCACTTGGGCTGCATCATCTGGTCCCAGATGCGACGTAGTACGGGCGCGAGTTTGTAGGGAACCCTACCGGCGCAAATCAGTACGTCGGCCTGGCGCGGGCTGAAGGACATACGCTCCATCCCGAAGCGGGCAAGATCGAAATTCGAGGCGGCCGAGGCCATCATCTCGATGGCGCAGCACGCGGTACCGAAAGGCATTGGCCAAAGCGAGTTTCGGCGAGCCCAGTTGACCACGAAATCCACTTTCGTGGTGAGGAACGTGGGGCTTCCGAACCCGAGAAGCCCGCCTTCTCGCTCCTCCACCTGGCCTGGCACCTGGGCGTCGGCGAGGCTCCCCGGATCTTCGCTCTTGCCGTCCCCTAATCCCATTCGAGACCTCCCTTCTTCCATTCGTATACCAGCCCCAAAGCCAAGACAGCGACGAAAATACTGACCGCCACGAACGGTCCCCATCCCAACTCCCTCATTTCGACCGCCCACGGGATCAGAAAGATCGTCTCCAGATCGAAGACGATGAAACCGATCGCGACCATATAGAATTTCACCGAGAAACGAAGGCGGGCATCCCCGAGCGGGATCATCCCCGACTCGTACGCCATGGACTTTTGTGGGGTCGATCGCCGGGGGCTCAGAATCTGAGATGCGACAGCCATTCCAAGCGCGTTCACAAGAGAGACACCGAACAGGATCAGAAGCGGGATGTATGATCCCGACATGGCGGCCTTTGGACCTGGCTTGTGAAATTGTTCACTTGGGACTTTTGTAAAGTATTCCAAGTCTTGAACGAGTGTCAACCCGATTTCGGTGCCCTTTTCAGGCCAAAAAAGTTCAAATTTACGACCTTCGAGTAAGCAATCCCGTGGTCTACGCTCGGGGGGGGCATCACGGGGGGTGTGCTTGCCCGCCCAAAGTACTTATTCTGCCCGGTCTACGTGACCGTTTTCCCTTCAACCCAACACCGAATATGCCGATCAAGAGCGACCATTGGATCCGGCGGATGTGCGAAGAGCACGGAATGATCGACCCCTTCGAGCCGGAGCAGGTAAAGGACGGCTGCATATCCTACGGCCTGTCTTCATACGGCTACGACATCCGGGTGGCTGCCGAGTTCAAGGTTTTTACCAACGTCCACAACGTGATCGTGGATCCCAAGGAGTTTGACGAACGTTCGTTCGTGGACGTCAACGAGACCGAATGTATCATCCCGCCCAACTCCTTCGCTCTGGCGAGAACCGAGGAGCACTTCCGTATTCCGAGGGACGTCCTCGTCGTGTGCGTCGGGAAGAGTACCTACGCCCGATGTGGCATCATCGTGAACGTGACGCCCCTAGAGCCTACCTGGTCCGGGTACCTGACCCTCGAAATTTCCAATACGACCCCCCTGCCGGCCAAGATCTACGGCGGAGAGGGGATCGCCCAGCTCCTCTTTTTCGAGGGCGACCAAGAACCGAGCATGGCGTACGAGGACCGGCAGGGTAAGTACCAGGATCAAGTCGGGGTGACCCTTCCGAAATTGTAGACCCAAAGATGGACTTCTCACCGACAGTGGACGACACCTCGGGCGGCCGGGACAGGCACACGTGGACCGCCCGGCACTACAGGCCTCCCTGGTGGTTACGAGGCGCCCATGGCCAAACCCTGGCCGGAAAGTTTCTCCGGCCAGCGCCGGATAGCGTGCTCGAAACCGAACGGCTCGATACGCCAGACGGAGATTTCCTGGACATCGCCTGGATGCCCGAGACCGATCCCAACGCACCCTTGGTGCTCGTGCTTCACGGGTTGGAGGGGCACACCAGAAGGGGCTACATGGTCCAGACGCTCCTGGCGTTGGCGGACTGCGGGATGCGTGGGGTGGGCATGAACTTCCGCGGCTGTTCTGGAGAGATGAACCGGAAGCCCCGCTTCTATCATTCCGGCGAAACCGAGGACCTCGGTTTTGTTTTCGGTTTGCTCAGAAGGCGGTTTCCGACCCGCCCGCTCATGGCGATCGGCTTTTCCCTCGGGGGAAATATCCTCCTCAAATTCCTCGGAGAGCGAGGAGCGAACGACACACCAGCGTTTTCGGCGGCGGTGGCGATCTCGGTTCCGTACGATTTGTCGGCTGGAGCCGACGCTCTGGAACGGCGTGGTATGACCAGAGTATACGCCGGCTACTTCCTCCGATCCCTCGTTGCCAAGGTCCGCGCCAAGAAGGAAATCCTGGCGAACGTCCTCGATCTCGAAGCGGTGTGGGCTAGCGCCACGATCCGGGATTTCGACGACGCCGCCACTGCGAAGCTTCATGGGTTCTCCGGCGCTGAGGACTATTATCACAAGTCCAGCTCGAGCCGCTTCGTCCAGTCGATTCGCGTGCCAACGCTGCTCATTCACGCCCGGGATGATCCTTTTCTGCCACCGGCGGCCCTGCCCCTTCCTACCATTGAGGCCAACCCTTTCTTGACTTTGGTCCTTACCGATGGCGGCGGCCACGTGGGTTTCCTCGAGGGTGGATTACCTTGGAATCCGACGTTTTGGGTGGAGGAGCAAATCGCGTCGTTCTTGGCCCACTGCCATCAAGGCGCCTCACCGACGAACTCCGACGGGACCCCTATCTCACCTGGATGGGTTGACCCGAACACTGAGAATCTCTAGAGTGGCGGCGTCCGAAGGGACGGAGTTGGGTGCTGGCAAAACGTGAGCACCGTGCACCGATTGATGGGGGAGTAGTTGCATGGCCGAGGGAACCGTAAAGTGGTTCAACGACAGCAAGGGTTTTGGTTTCATCACCCCGGACGAGGGGGAAAAGGATTGTTTTGTGCATTATTCGGCAATCCAGGGAGACGGTTTCAAGAGCCTCGCCGAAGGGGACCGAGTTGAGTTCGAGGTCGGCGAGGGACCGAAGGGACCCGCCGCCGAGAACGTGACCCGCCTCGGATAACACGACCTCCCAGCGAGCCTGATCTAGGTTAGGCCCGCTGGACATCTCCTCGGGCGGAAGCTGGGGGATGTAGGCCTTCAGGTCACCCGGGAGCCAATCCGCGGTGACACACTATGGGTGCGAGGTTCCGGCTTCTGCTGCCCCGGAATGTTTGAAGAACACCCTTTGGTGCCAGCTCCGCCGGGCAGGACCCTCCCATCGCCCCGCGCGCGCGTCCTTGAGGTGTGTCACGGTATTGTCGAACACCACCGTCTCCGGACCTACCGCCCCCTCCTCCGCCAGTCGGCTGAACTCCGGGCGGGAAGTTCGCTGCACCTCTCCGTCCACCACGAACCATACCGGCGTGTTGTCGAGAATCTGCATTCCCAACCGGCGCTCCTGATCTTTCAGCACGCCGACCATGGCGTCGATGGAGCACCCCGAAGGAGGCGCGGAAGCTTCATCGACGGCAACGAGGAGAAATCGTCCCCGCCGGAAATCACGGCCGCAGGTCAGAGGAACGCCGTGGGCGGCCCACGTCTCGAGAAACTGATCCACGGAGCCCAGGAAGGTCTCCCGGTCGCCTCCCTCGAGCGTGCGCTCGACCGCAAACACCCACAGGCGTGATTGGTCGGGCAGCACCTCGAACGGAACCATCGGCATCAGACCACCTCTGCGTCGGCCGGAGGAGCGTCCGCTGCTACCTCGGCGGTTGGGACTTCGGTTGCGTCCGCGGCAGCGTCCGTAGCGTCACCGCCGCTGCTCGCCATCAACTGTGGCGGAGATTTATCCAAGAGGACCGCCACCCATCGTAGGTCTTCGATGTTCTCCAGCATGATCTTGACGATCATGGTGAGAGGCACAGCAAGGAGCGCTCCGACCGGACCCCAGACCCAAGCCCAGAAGAGCAACGAGAGGATCACCACCAGAGTCGATAGGCCCAGCCTTTTACCCATCAGGTTGGGCTCAATGACATTCCCGAACACCATGTTGATCGCCCCGTAACCGACGCAAACCTGTAGCAGATGTCCGACTGTAGTGAACTGGACCAAGCTGAGAAAGAGGGCCGGAAGTGCCGCCAGCAGGGACCCGACGGTGGGGATGTAATTCATGACGAATCCGATGAGTCC
>PCCM01000011.1 GCA_002731735.1 Gemmatimonadota bacterium
GTAGGAGGGGGCCTCTGCGCTGTTCGCGTCGTTGGCCTGAACGCGGCTCACATGACTCCCGACGAGCTCGGCCCACCAACCGCTCGGGGTCACGCGTAAGCGAGCCTGGGCCCGATCACGCGCAACGCCGGGAATCCTGTTGCCGGCGAAATCGTTGCCGTCCGCAGCGTACTCCAAGAACTTGGCGTCCGTGCGTGTATAGGTCACGTCTCCCCTGAATAGCCCGTCGCCCGGTGCGACGGACAACGTGACCTCCACACCCCGGTGTCGCGATTTGCCCGAATTCCGCCAGAAGCTGATGTCGGTGAGCGCGGGCACTTCGAAGCGTACCAGCTCGTTACGTAGGTTCGTCTGGTAGCCCGTCACTTCGAAAGCGGCTGACGACCCTACGTTGCCTCGAACACCCACCTCGAAGGATTCCCCTCTCATCGGATCGAGGTCGGCGTTGAAGCCACCGGCCGCCGTCGGCGTGTTCCCTAGTTCGCTCGTCGTCGGAGTATTAAAGACGGTGGAGACCGACCCGTAGACGTTGGCCGACTGTCCAGCTGGGATGCTAATGCCGATCGAGGGACTAACCGCAGTCATGGTCCGAGTCCCCGAGTCGTCGGCGTTGACCGCGACGGGCACGTTGTCAGTAACCGTAAAGTCATGGTTGTCATACCGCAGGCCCGCTAGGAGAACTGCTCCGCCGGATAGTTCCAGCGACCCTTGGAGGAACACGCCGGCACTCCGAACATCTTCGTCTTGGTCTTGGAAAGGCACATCCGTGGGGTCCGGCATTCCCGTGCCGAACTGAGCATCGATTTCCGAGCGATCGTCACTCTGTAGCTCGTATTCGCCACCCACCAGCCATTGCAACTCACCGGCCCCGGTTGAGACGGTCTTACTGAGAGAAGCACGAGCGCCGCCCGCTTTCCTTGCGAGGTCGATAACGTCGAACGGGATGGGGTTGTTAATGGTCCGATGGATTCCGTACAACGAAAAGTCAGCTTCCATCGATCCACCGAAGGGACCCGTCCACCGCAGCCCAGCTTGCTGTTGCTGGAGCGTTTTACCGGTCCTGAAACGGAGGTAGAGATCGTTGATCTCGCGGAAGGTCGTCGTACCCGCCTTTTTCGACCCCGCATTCTGAGCGTCCAGGTCTAGGACGTTTGCGGTGAGCGAGAGTTCGCCCCCGGCCATGGGAGTTGTAAGCCGCGCGTTCAGACCGAGCCTGTCCGACCCACCGTAGCATCCCGTGCGCCCGCTGACAGCGCCCGCATCCGCACCCCCGGCACAAATGGTGTCGGCGCGAGGACGAGCAGCGTTCGTAGCGATCGTCCTCGCGCCGTTCCAGGTTTGACCCGAGACGGTAATGAAGTAGCTCGTCTCATTGACGGTTCCTGAGGCCGTCAACTGGCCACGCCACAACCCATCACTGCCCGTGACCCCCATCACCTCCATGTTGTACGGTGTGTTCGGGGGGGTACGCGAGGTAAAGGAGAGCACGCCGCCGGATGCGTTGCCGTACAGGGCTGACGCTGGACCTCTGATCGCCTCCACCCGCGCGAGCGAACCGACGTCGAGGTGATCAAGACTGCTCTGACCGTCGGGTAGCGTCGCGGGGATCCCATCGACCACCACCCGAATTCCTCGGAGCCCAAACTGGGCTCGCGCTCCGAACCCGCGTATCGCGACGCGTTCGCCCACAGCAGGGTTGAACCGATTCTGTACTTGGACTCCCGGCAGCCCTTGTAAGGCTTCTTCGATGAAGAAGCCACTGCGGCCCCGCTGAATGTCGGCCCCCCCTATCGCCGATACGGCGAGGGGCGAAGCGTTTTGCAGAATGGGCGTACGCAGGACGTTGACCACGAGCGGCGCCAAGGGAATGACCGAGTCGAGCGGCTCTTGCGCCGCAATTTCGGGCGTCCACGGACTCAAAGTCAAGATGGATATTAGGACCGCCACGACCCAATGGGCAACGTTCACCCGAGCCGGTATTGCGCACATCGATCTGCCTCTCATCGGTCATCCCCTGTGTGTGCTGGAAGTTGCTACTAACTGAGGAAACCCCACACTACTTCGACGTGGTCGAAAGGAACAGAGGACAGTCGCGCCGGCCTCAACGCAGCGTGATGTTTCGGCGGGATACGCGTTGCGTTTCCGACAGTCGAAACCGCTCGGGTTGCGACTCGAGTCCGTTCCACTCTACGGTGATATCGACCGCTCGGTCCCTCGGTAGGCCGCATGCGAGGAAGAATGCGTTGTCCGGGAGTTCCGGTGTCGTGAGCACCTTGTAGACCATTCCGATGCTCGCACCTCGTTCTTCGAGCTCTTCCCACGCCACCGAGACCCGAGCGCCGGGCAGCGGGTTGCGATTCTCGTCTAACGCGAATCCCACGAGGATGCCCTCGAAACCGGAGGGCTCTACCGGACCGCACCTCCCCGTCATCACCGTCTCCACCGACGCGAACTGGAGGCTCGCCGAGGTTACTTGACCCGGACTCACGTCGACAAAAACCGGCTCTTCTGCCAGACCAAGTGAGTTCAGGTCCGGGTGGAACACCGTCAAGCCGTAATATCCCGCTGCCAAAGCCGTAAACCGGAAACGGCCATCCTCATCGGTTGTGACTCCCGTGCTGTCGTCCAATAGGACGACAACCTCCTGCACGGGATCCGAGCCCTCGGACGCGAGGACGACGCCCTCGATGATTCCCGTCCTCGAGTCGAGCACCAGATCGCCTTGCAGGTTGTTAACACTCATGACCGAGCTGCCCTGCTCCCTGAGCCCGACGAGCCGAAAACGTCGGGCCGGTGCTGGCCCGACCGTACTCTCGAGGAGCGGCATGCGGATGTACCAATCGCGTACGATCCACGTCCCGTTGGGTAGACCGTAGAATTGGATNTTNCCCCCGAGGCNCTCCGGGTTGGGAACGTCCAGGAACTCGTACCGATAATCCAACCACCGAAGCTCNGCGTCCTCCGGGTCCAGCCATAGAATGCCGCTGATATCCGGGACGCCACGATCCTCCGTTGGCTCGAACGATAGGCCGATCAGCCCCTCCGCTTCGTTCTCTCCCTCGGTCAGACTCATGCAGTGGCTGTCGAGGAATGGGTCCGACAGAAGGATGTCCGCGTCGGGCGCGTAGTAGACGAACCCGTCTTTCTCGGAGTGCATGAATCCCCTCTCGAGTAGACTCTCGACGTCCAGACTGAGGAAGGGGTTGGCCATTACCCCGTTTTGGATTCGGCTCTCCTCACTCCTCACCTCGCGGCCTCGATCATCCAATTCCCGCTCATAGTGACGAATCACGTAGCGGTAGACGCCCATGTCGGCGGTTCGGGATGTGGCCTCGAGGGCTTTGCGTGCCTCCCCCCACACCACCGCTGTTGATGCGCCCCGTCCGGGCCTGACCTCACAACGGGAGCTGCTCGTCACGTCGATTCCGACCAACAGGATCGGCTCCACCGGAGCCTCGAGTCGATACACAACGGTCGCGCCGGGCTCCACGGTGATCGGATCCGACAGGACGCTGGCGTGGCCGATCCGATCGGCCCGCAACAAGTATGTTTCGGCTTGGATCGTTGGAAAGCTGAATCGTCCAAAGGCCTCTGTCAGGCGCCAATTCACTTGCTCACCGTTGCGGTTCAGGAGTACGACCGAGGCTCCTTCGATGGGAACACCCGTCTCGGCCTCGACTAGAGTCCCGACGATGGCTTGGGCGCCCAGGGGGGCCGCAACGAGTAGGCCTACGGTGAGGAACCCTGAGAAAGCGGTGACCAGGCACACCGTCCGCACCAAGTGTGGGACCCCACTTGGCGTGCGTGCGGGTACGCTTGAGTCGCTGCTGTGACCGGTCATCCCCAACTTGTTCCTCCTCCATTCGGTGGCTTAGACCCATCTCTTACCGCGGCGTCGGTCCGGAGATCCAACCCGTGGTGCCGGCTGCGGTAGGACTCTGGCATCGCCCTTGCAGGTGGCGTGCCCGGGGATGATCGGATCCTGATGACGCCCGCCTTGAGGCAATTTCGTATCCCCCGTACCTTAACAAGTGCATCGGTTGTATAGGCACGGCGGGCGTTAGGCCTCCTAGACACGGAGACGATCTTGAGGGCGACACCGGCGAGAACGCTCGGACTGCTGGGTGCGGCGTGGGTGCTGTTAGCGACCACGGCTGGGCCGGCTGCGGCGCAGCGCGGACTTCAGCCAGCGGATTACTATGATCTGGTCACTGTAGGCTACGTTGCCGTCGCTCCCGAGGGCGACCTCGTAGCGTTTACCGTGACCCGGGTCCTCGAAGAGGAGAATAGCCGCCGCCGGGAGATCTGGATGCAGGCGCTCGAAAACGGGGGTCCAGCCGGTGACCCTTATTCTTTCACCGCTCCTACAGGGGACTCGTACGCGCCGAGGTGGTCACCGGATGGGTCGCTTCTTTCGTTCACCTCGCGTCGCGGCGACGACGACAACACCACGTGGTTCGTCCGCGTCTCGGGCCCCGGTGGAGAAGCTTTCCACATTGAGGGGGTCCGGGGGGCTCCGGTCTGGTCGGCGGATGGTGAGTGGATCGCCTACCTCGCCCTCGCCGAAGACGCGGAGACCGAGGAGCGCGACGGCTGGATCGCTCCGGATGCTCTTTCGAACACGCTCGACCCCGAGCGCTTCGATGGGCGTGTCGTAACGTCCACACGTTACAAGGCAGATGGTACGCTCGAGCTTCGTCCGCACTTCTCCGCGAACGAGTCCGCGGATCTCTATTTGGTCTCGGCCGGTGGTGGCGTTCCAAGAAGGCTAACGACGCTGCCGTTCGACAAGTCAGGCGTTGCCTGGTCGTCCGATGGGCGTACCATCTACTTCTCGGGAGACGAGGACCAGGACGATGAGTCCAGCGAGGTACTGAGCAGGGACATCTGGGCCGTGCGCGTGACGGACGGCTCCGTCACGGCGCTCACGCCGAATCCTGGCTCGGAAGCTTCGCCGTCACCGTCACCCGACGGCACGCGATTGGCATTCGTCTTCACCGCCGAGCGCGGAGCGGAAAGAGATTTGATGGTGGTGGACGTGGGCGGCGACGGGCGCTTCACCGCCGTGCCTATCAATCTCACTCAGGGCTGGGACCTCGAGCCGGGCGCCCCTCTCTGGTCGGCAGATGGAACCGCGATTCTCTTTTCGGCCTCGGTTAGCGGGAATCGCCATCTCTTTCGGGTCCCCGCCGCCGGTGGCCCGGTCGTTCAGGTCACCGACGGTGAGCGACAACTCACGAGTATCTCGTTGTCCGACCGTGGCCATATCATGGCCTACGCGGCCACAGATGCGGTCTCGCCCACGGAGCTATACGTGGCACGAGGCGACGGAACGGCCGAGCGGCGAGCGACCGGGTTCAACGAAGCTTTGCTGGACCGGGTGTCTTTGGTGCCCCCCGAGCGGCTCACGTGGATTGTGGGCGACAGTGTTGAGGTGGAGGGCTGGGTCATCAAGCCGGTGGACTACACGCCCGGCGGTAAATACCCCCTCATCCTGAAGATTCACGGGGGACCGCACGGTGCGTACGGCAACACGTTCTTCCCGACGTTCCATGTGCTTTCCGCGGCTGGTTTTTTCGTCCTCTACTCCAACCCTCGGGGGTCGAGTGGCTACGGCCACGAGTTCATGTACGCCACCCGCGGCCAGTGGGGTGTCATGGACAGCGAGGATTTCCTGACCGGCGTGGACGCTACCCTGGCCCGCTACCCGGAGGCCGATTCGACCCGCGTGGGCATCTCAGGTGGCAGTTACGGCGGTTTCATGACGAACTGGCTGGTGGCCACCTCCGACCGTTTTCAGGCCGCCGTCACTTCTCGCTCGATTACCAACTGGGAGAGTTGGTGGGGTTCCTCGGACGCCCAAGCGTTGACGGAGTACGAGTTCTATGGTGCGCCGTGGGAGCGGAGGGATCTTTACCGTCGGCTGTCTCCGATCTCGTACGTAGAGAACGTCACGGCTCCCACGCTCATCATCCACAGTGAAAACGACTACAGGACCCCTATAGGTGACGCGGAGCAGTGGTTCATGGCCCTCAAGAACTTGGGTGTGCCGGTGGAGATGGTGCGGTATCCGAGTTCTTCTCACGGGTTATCACGGACGGGAGAGCCGTGGCTGCTGGTGGACCGGCTGGAGCGGATTCGTAGTTGGTTCGAGCACTGGCTGATCGAACGGACCCCGACCTTGAGCGGCGGCGGCGACTAGGTGGCTGCAGCCAACGCGTGAAGAAAAGCCCTGATCCGACGCGGGGTTTTTCACCCGAGATCTTCGCCGCGCGGCGCAAGCGCGTCCTAGCGGACCTGGACGGTTCTGCTCTCGTGCTGAGCTCCGAGACCGACCCTTCCGGGGGCCGACACCGGCCGGACCGTGATCTCTTCTATCTCACCGGCGTGACGGAACCCGGGGCGGTCGCGGTGCTTCGTGCAGATGGTGAGGACGGCGACTTCGTGCTGTTCGTACGGGTACGGAACGCCGAAGAGGAACGCTGGAGTGGAGAGCGGCTTGGGCCGGACCGGGCAGGGGAGATGTTCGGGGCCGACACCGCTTATGGTAGCGACGTGCTTTCCAAGCGCCTGCCCAAGCTGCTCGCTGGAGCCAAGAGCATGTATTTCCGGATTGGGAGCGAGTCCCCCCTTCAGAGTTTGGTGGTAGGGGCGTTGCAGACCGCTCGGCTCCAGGGCGCCAGGAAGGGCGTCGGACCCTATGGGATCATCGATCCCGGGCAGTTGCTGGATCCGCAGCGGCTCATGAAACATCCGGAAGAGTTGGAGCGCATGCGGTCGGCCGCCTCCATTACGGTCGAGGCATTTGCCGAGATGCTCGGAGCCGTAGGCCAAGGGGTCGGAGAGTGGGAACTCGAGGGGATCCTCGACGGGGCCTTCCGTCGAAAGGGGGGTGGGGGCCCCTCCTATCCCACAATCGTAGGCTCGGGCGCGAACGCGTGCGTGCTTCACTACGTGGAGAACAACTGCAGGATGGGTGACGGGGACCTGGTCCTGGTGGACGCCGGCGCCGAGGCCGATCTCTACGTGTCGGACGTCACCCGCACCTTCCCGGTATCCGGATCCTTCACGGCGGCTCAGCGAGCCATTTATGATGTGGTGCTGGAGGCGCACGATCGGGCTATCGAAGCCATCCAACCCGGTGTGACGGTCGAGTCGATCCATCACACGGCGCGAAACGTGTGCATCGACGGCCTCCTCGAGCTTGGCGTGCTCAATGGCGACAAGGAGAAGGTGATTGATACCGAGGCCTACAAGGCGTTCTTTCCCCATCAGACTTCACATTGGCTCGGACTCGACGTGCACGACGTCGGTGACTACGCCCACTCCGGTGCGTCTCGGGTGTTGGAGCGAGGCATGGTTTTGACCGTGGAGCCGGGCCTGTATTTCCAGGGCGCGGTCGAGGGTTCCGCTAGCGCGGACGACTACGTGGGCATCGGCATCAGGATCGAAGACGATGTGGTTGTGACGGCCGAAGGGCATGAAGTCCTGACGGCAGCATTACCTGTGTCCGCCGAGGAGATCGAGGGCCTTGTGGGGGGGAAGGGATGACTGCCGCGCTGGTGGACAGTCTGCGGCGTCCGGGGCGACTCATCACGGTGGAGCTTCGGCCACCTCGGAGTGGGCTTTCGGCCGCCGAGGGCATGGACAGCTGGATCGACCTGAACCACTCCATCCGCCATCTCGCAATCAAGGACATCTTCGTTTTCCTGACGGATGACGCGGTCGGATCACGGGAGGAGGAGAACCTGGGGCATCTTGCGGCTAACGTCGGCTCCGATGTGCCGCTCTCGCGACTCGTTCCGTTTCTCACGTGTAAGCACACGATCGAGCATTGCCTCTTATACGCCGACCGTGCTCATTCCCTCGGGTTCGAGGCGCTGACCGTGGTGGGTGGAGACGTCTCGACTGGTCCTCCCCGCTGTGTGCCGCACTCCTACATGCTCAGGCAGCGGATTCGCGAGCGGCAACCCGGGCTGTCCCTGGGGGGGTGGGCGAATCCGCATCGCGACTCGAGCAAGCAGGTCGAATACATCGGATCGGACGATTTCTCGGCCGAATTCTACCTTACGCAGATCGTATCACACCACAGTGCGGGTCGGGTCGAGGCATTCCTCGAGGAGTGCGATCGCCGCGACGTCTCCACCCCGGGAATATTCGGCGTCTTCTACTACTGGAGTGCCCAACCCGGAACGCTCGCACGATTGGGGGAGTTCTTCCCTGTACCGGCAGAGGAGTTGACTCGTGAATTCGACGCGGGTGCCTCGCCCGAAGAGGTCCTGGGGAAGACCCTGGACGCACTGCGAGCCGCCGGNGCGGAAAAGGTCTACATCAGCAACTTGGGCCATCGGCGCGTGCAGCAGAGGCTCGNCAAGGCGCTGGCGCGTGCCGCCACGTGATTCGAGACCNCAAGGATAACTCNAGGGGATAGCTCGCGAGGATAGCTCGAAAAGTATCATCGNCTTCCTCACCGATGCCGTTGTAGTTTTGACCCNTGTCTGATNCCCNGCAGCCGGTGTCGTCCAGCCCCCTCATTCGCCAGTGGGAGGACACGNGCTCCGACGCGTTGAACGCNGTCGAAGCGGTCGGTGAGAGTGGCTGCAGGGCATCATGAAGCCCCCGTTGGCGAACATGGGCCAGCGGCTCAGTCTAGAGCTACCGCTGCTCTATCTTCTGCTCTACCTCCTGGCCCTGATCCTCGGGCTCGCTGTTGCGGCTCGACAGCGGGCCGGGCACGAGGNGCCGGNCTCTTAGGCCGAGTCGCGTATCTCAGACAGNAGTTCCAACGCGCCGTCGAGGTTGCCATCCGCCACATGGATNTGGACGCCCGCGATGGAGTCGCGGACNGCCGNGAACNCNTCCATGGCGATGGAGANGCCTTCCGNTCGCGCTGCANCCTCACCATGGGCCTCGGCGTTGGCAATCCGGGCCAGGACCCGATCNGGGATTTGGATGCCTGGGATCTCATTATGGAGGAACTCNGCCTNGCGAAGCGAAGTGAGCGGCCGCAAGCTGGCGATGATGGGCACCGACAACTCGGGCACNCGCNCNAGGAAGGAGTGGAGCNGTTCCGCGTCGAACACCGGTCGGGTGATAACGAAGTCGGCCCCGGCGTCGACCTTCCAGTTCAGGCGCCCCGCTTCTCGGTCCTGGTCCACAGCGACTTGGCTCACTCTGACACCGATGACAAAGCGCGTGGGTACGCCGATCGCGTTCCCACCGGGATCGACTCCTCGGTTCAGCCCGTGGACCACGTTGGTGAGNCCGATCGAGTCGATGTCCAGTGAGGCGGTCGAGTCCGGGTAAGGACCCATCGCGGGCGGGCGGCCGGTNACGAGGAGAAGATTGTGTAACCCGGCCGCNGCGGCGCCAAGCAGATCGCTGATCATGCGAGTCATGTTCCTGTCGCGGCACGGGTAGTGTACGATCGTCTCGATNTCCACCTCTCTTTCGATCAGCATGGCCGCCGGCAACGCGCTCATCCGGGTGTGGGCGTGCGGGTGATCCAGGACGTTTACCGTATTGGCTTCCNCGGCCTGGATGCGCCGGCACTGCCCCAAGAGGATTTCNGCGTTCCAACCCTTGGGCGGNGTGACCTCGACACTCGTGACGAAGGTGCCCTCTGCGATCTGTCGTCCCCAGACGGAGCGCTCGCCGAGCGGCACCTCCGGCTGAATGGGCGTATCGTGTGACTCGGCGTGTGAGCCCGGGCGGGCTCGTGTGGACGGCGGGCGCACTCCACCGACCAGCGCACGGATGCTTCGGATGTGTTCCGGACTCGTGCCGCAGCACCCCCCAACGAAGCGGGCTCCCGCTTCGATCATGCGACGGGCGTACTGCGCCATGTACTTGGGNCTGGCGAGGTAGATCTTGCGATCACCTACGGCCCGGGGNAGCCCGGCGTTGGGCTGGGCTGAAAGGGGTAGATCGGTCACCTCGGCCATCCGCTCGACAGCCTCGAGCATGACGGCCGGCCCTACGGAGCAGTTGAGCCCGATCACTGATGCACCCCAGGACGCGACTTCAGTGGCGACGTCCTCCGGAGANGTNCCGTACGACGTGCANGCGTCGTCCCCCACCGTGANCTGGCAAATGACCGGCAGAGGCGATCGGCTCCGGACCGCCTTGAACGCTTGCTCCATCTCGTTCAGGTCGCTGAAAGTTTCGAGGACGAAGCCGTCTACGCCGCCTTCCACGAGCCCATCGACTTGCCGCTTGTAGAACTCTTGAGCTTCCTCACGGGAGGTGGGTCCGAGCGGCTCGATCCGGATGCCNAAGGGNCCGATGGCNCCGACCACCANGGNCCTACCTTGGGCCGACCTTCGGGCNAGGNCCACGGCGGCGTGGTTGATTTCCTCCGTTCGGTCGGCCAGGCTATAGCTGGAGAGCTTCACTGGATTGGCACCAAAGGTGTTGGTCTCGATGACTTCGGCGCCGGCGTTCACATAGTTCCGGTGGACGGTCTCTACGACATCCGGCGTTTCGAGGTTGAGTCCGTCGTACGAAACGTTGACGAAAACCCCACTGGCGTAGAGTTCCGTTCCCATCGCACCGTCCATGACGTGAACGCGCCCGTCGTCGATGAGTTTCTGCAGGGCGTTCGTTCCCTTCGTTTCTTGCGCGTTCACGGTGCCCCCTCGTCCGGTTCGTACCCGAGGTTGGACTGAAGCCAACGCTCGACTTCCGCCAACGACAATCCCTTCCTCTCGGCGTAGTCGGTCACTTGATCCTTCCCGATCCGGCCTAGGCCAAAGTATTGGGCTTCTGGGTGCGCAAAGTACCAGCCGGACACCGAGGCGCCGGGTAACATGGCGTAACTCTCGGTGAGGCTCACACCAGTGTGGCGCTCGGCGTCCAGCAGTGAGAACAAGGTCCTTTTCTCCGTGTGGTCCGGGCAGGCCGGATACCCCGGCGCGGGCCGGATTCCGGAATAGCTCTCAGAGATGAGGTCGGCGTGCGACTGGCCGTCGCCCACTTCGTAACCCCAGAGATCCCGCCGGACGCGCTCGTGCAGGCGCTCTGCGAACGCCTCCGCGAGGCGGTCGGCCAGCGCCTTCGCCATGATGCTTCCGTAGTCGTCGAGTTTCTCTTCGAGCGAGGCGCACAACTCGTCCAGGCCGAGCCCGGTGGTAACCACGAACGCGCCGATGTGATCGGTGAGCCCCGACTCTGTCGGTGCAACGAAATCCGACAAGCAGACGTTGGGCCGCCCATCCTTCTTCTCGAACTGCTGGCGAAGACCGTGAACCGTACGAGATTCGCTGTCGTTGGCGAGCACCTCGAGGTCGTCCCCGACGCGCTGAGCGGGGAAGAGGCCGACCACTCCGCGGGCAACGAGCAGGCCCTCGGAAACAATACGATCGAGCAGCTTCAGGGCGTCGGCATGCAGAATACCGGCCTGCTCTCCCACGCTCGGATCATCGAGGATTTCGGGATACCGGCCCTTGATCTCCCAGGCCTGGAAGAAGGGGCTCCAGTCGATGTAGTCCACGAGCTCGGCAAGTGGATAGTCGTCGAAGACATGGATGCCCGGCTCGTGCGGAACCGTCGGCTCGAACGTGTTCCAGTCCAGCGGCACACTGTTCTTCCGAGCTGCTCCGATGGGAATGAGCTTGGATTTCGCCGCTCGGGCCGCGTGGGCCTCCCGCTCGAGGGCGTAGTCTTCACGTACCTTAGTGATGAACGCCTCCCTCCGGGACTCGTCCAGCATGGCCCGGAGTACCGGAACGCACCGGGACGCATCAACGACGTGAACCGTCGGGCCCGAGTACCTCTCNGCGATTCGGACGGCGGTGTGCCTGCGGGACGTTGTCGCACCACCGANGAGGAGGGGNGNGTCGAAGTCCAGNCGTTCCATTTCGGCTGCCACACGGACCATCTGGTCNAGGGACGGCGTGATGAGCCCGCTCAANCCGATCACATCGGCGCCCTGGTCCTGGGCCTCCTGCAGGATCGTCTCAGCGGGGACCATCACACCGAGGTCCACGACCTCGTAGCCGTTACACTGAAGCACGACCGAGACGATGTTCTTGCCGATGTCATGTACGTCGCCCTTCACGGTGGCCATGACAACAAGGCCTGCGGACTTCCTGTTTTGCCCAGTGTCCTGCTCGCTGGCGGCCTTCTCGGCCTCCAGGAATGGTTCTAGGTGGGCCACGGCCTGTTTCATGACCCGAGCGCTCTTCACGACTTGTGGCAAGAACATCTTGCCGGCACCGAACAGATCCCCCACCTCGTTCATGCCGTCCATGAGGGGACCCTCGATCACATCGAGCGCCCGAGCCCGCTGGCTTCTCGCCTCCTCGGTGTCGTCCACGATGTAGTCCGTGATCCCGTGTACGAGCGCGTGTCGGAGACGATCCTCCACCGGACCGGATCGCCATTCCTGGTTGCTCACCACCNGCTTCTCCGTCGCCCCGGTGTACTGCCCGGCGAGNGCCGTCAGGCGNTCNGTCGCGTCGGGACGCCGGTTGAAGAGCACGTCCTCCACCGCCTCCAGAAGGTCGGACGGCACGTCGTCGTAGACCGAGAGTGCTCCGNCGTTGACGATGGCCATGTCCAAACCCGCCTGGATGGCGTGGTAGAGGAACNCCGAGTGCATCGCTTCGCGCACTCGCGGGCTCCCACGATACGCGAACGAAACGTTGCTNAGCCCTCCGCTCACGAGGGCGTGCGGAATACGATTCTTGATTTGCCGGGTGGCNTCGATGAAGGCGATGGCATAGGTATTGTGCTCTTCGATNCCGGTTCCCACGGCGAAGATGTTGGGGTCGAAGATCACGTCCTCGATCGGGAAACCNACCTTTTCNNTGAGCACCTGCGCTGCCCGCTCGCATATGGCGACCTTCCGCTCGACAGTGTCCGCTTGGCCTTCCTCGTCGAACGCCATCACGATCACCGCAGCCCCGTANCGCCTCGCCAGGTGAGCCTTTTCGATGAACGCNGCCTCCCCNTCCTTGAGGCTGATCGAGTTCACGATGCNCTTGCCCTGCACACACTTGAGCCCGGCCTCNAGAACCTCCCAGCGCGACGAATCCACCACGAAAGGGATCCGACTCACGGATGGCTCAGAGCCGAGCAGATTGAGGAACGTGGTCATGGCCTCGACCGAATCGAGCAGCCCCTCGTCCATGTTGATGTCGAGCATCTGTGCACCGCTCTCCACCTGTTGTCGGGCAACCTCCNCGGCGGCCTCGTAGGCGTCCTCGGTGATGAGGTCTCGGAAACGTTTCGAGCCCGTGACATTGGTGCGCTCCCCGATGTCCGCGAAGAGGGAGTCGGGACCGATCGTGAGTGCTTCGAGGCCGCTCACCCTGAACCGGGGCTGGAGTTCGGGAATGGGTCGGGGTGGAAGGTCTGCGACAGCGTCCCCGATCGCTTCGATGTGGGCCGGTACGGTGCCGCAACAGCCACCCACGATGTTGACGAAGCCGGCCTCGGCGAATTCCCGGACGATTCTCGACATGACTTCCGGCGTTTCGTCGTACTCCCCGAAGGCGTTCGGAAGTCCGGCGTTCGGGTGACAACTCACGGGCACATCCGCGANCTGAGACAGCTCCTCCAGGTAGGGTCGAAGTTGGTCNGCCCCGAGGGCACAGTTGAACCCCACGGAGAACGGCCCGGCNTGCCGGATGGAGTTGTANAAAGCNTCGGTCGTCTGTCCGCTCAGCGTGCGGCCGCTGGCGTCAGTGATGGTTCCCGAGATCATCACCGGAAGGGACGTACCTCTCTCGTCATAGAGGCCAAGGATCGCGAAGACGGCGGCCTTGGCGTTCAGCGTGTCGAAGATCGTCTCGACCATCAGGATGTCGGCCCCTCCATCCATGAGCCCACGCGCCTGATCGGTGTATGCCTGCACCANCTCGTCGAAGTCGACATTACGGAANGCAGGGTTGTCCACGTCCGGTGAGATGGATGCAGTACGGTTGGTCGGGCCCATGCTGCCGCACACGAAGCGAGGTTTGTCGGGCGTTTGGGCGGTCATCTCGTCGGCCGCCCGTCGGGCCAACGATGCCCCNGCAACGTTCAGCCGGTAGGCCTCCCCCTCGAGTCCATAATCCGAGAGCGAGATCGCCTGGGCGTTGAACGTGTTCGTCTCNATGATGTCCGAGCCCGCTTCGAGATAAGCGTGGTGGATCTCGTGGATCAGATGAGGCTGCGTGACGCACAGCAGATCATTCGCTCCGAAGAGCGCATCGGACTGATCNCGATANTCCTCCCCCCGGAAGTCCTCCTCCGCCAGTCCATGAGCCTGGATCATGGTGGCCATGGCTCCGTCGAGAACGAGGATGCGTCTCGNTAGAGCCGTTTGGAGCGCCGCGGTGCGGCTGCCGTTGGGAGTGGACCTGCCCATGGATCTCGTATCTCGCCTCTGGAAGGTGTAAGGGGAGGGGGAGANCCGAATTTCAAAACCTCGCCGCAATCCTTCCGCGTCGAGGTCTGGCTTTTTAGCGGTTTGTGTCGGGCCGCAATACGCCTCAAATCACCCCATCCAACTTCTCTNAAAAAAGGTAGTACGTCTCCCGAGCGATTCCTAGGCCTGNTGAATTGTGGCCTTGAGGGAACTGTACTCCTTCAACAGCTTTCTGGACGCTATTGTNCTTTGGAAGGCCTGGAAGGCTATAGTCTTCATTCCTTCGGTTGCACATGAGCCGGAAAACGACCTCGGAGAGGACGGTGGGGAGTTCGAAGTGACACTCTCAGCACGCGACACGGCCCGCGCCAGCTCGGCGTTCTTCAGGGGGCANGGGCTCGGAAACGACTATCTCGTGTTCGAGACCGGCGACGANTGGGCGCTCGACGCAGAGGGGATCACCGCCGTCTGTGATCGCNGGCAAGGTCCTGGCAGCGACGGAATCGTGCTCCTCCTCGATCGGACCAGCCGNCCGTTTCCTCTCCGGATGTTCAACCCGGACGGGTCCGAGTTCGAGCGGAGTGGCAACGGCCTCCGAATTCTGGCTGCGTACCTGGCACGCGAGGGGCTGGTAGGCGGCNGGCCTTTCGACGTNTCGGTGGGAGGAGACACGGTGGAGTTACATGTCCTGGGTCCTCCGGAGCGAGGCCTCTATAATGTCTCTGCGGAGATGGGCCGAGCCGGCCATGGACCCGATGCCGTCGGACTTGATCCTGGTGCCTTNGACCCGGATCAACGACTCGATCTCGGGGAGTGCAGGAGCCCGATCGTATATCCGGTGTCGATCGGCAATCCCCACGCGGTGGTCTTTCCCGAGGAGTGGAAGCGCGAGCTCATCGACGAGATCGGGCCGAAGATTTCCGTTCACCCTGCGTTCGCTGATGGTACCAACGTTCAGGTCGCCCGCGTACTCGCCGGCCGAACCCTGGAGGCGTTGATCTGGGAGAGAGGTGTGGGACCGACCTCCGCCTCTGGAACTTCGGCCTGCGCGGTCGCGGCCGCTGCAGTCAAGTCGGGACGAGCCGAGCCCGACCAGTTCGAAGTTCGTATGGAGGGAGGCAGCTTGGAGGTGAGCGTCACCGCCGAGATGCAAATCACACTCACCGGACCGGTGCAGGAAGTGGCAACCGGCAGCCTCACGCCAGGGTTTATGGAATTCCTCAGGTCCTCACGCGCTTGAACAGGACGAGTCCGCACGTCAGGAACACAAGGTTGGGAACCCAGGCGGACAGCACCGGTTCGATGGCCCCGGATTGGCCTGCGGCCCCGGCCAGCCGGAACATGAGCAGGTAGAGGATCACCGACGCGAGGGCCACGCCGATTCCGTAGGCCCTCCCGCCCCGCCGCGAGCTCGTCGCCAAGGGGCCACCGAACAGGATGATCACCAACGTCGCTGCTGCGATCGCCTTCCGCTGTCCTTTCTCGACCAACAACGCGCTGACGTCCCCGCCGGAGCGAGTGAGGTTGGTCACCATCCGGTCGATTTCGGAGTTGGTCATCTCGCCTACCTCCTCGGGTCGCCCCAGGAGACCCTCCGGTGGTTCGCCGAAGGTGCTCGACCTGAGTGAGTCGAAGTTCAAGGTGAGCGAGGCCGCTCGGTCGGGAAGGATACGCAGATGCCCGTCCACGAAGGTCCATCCCCGCACGCTGTCGAACTGCGCTTGCACCGCCTGAAGATACTGTGGCGCCTCGCCGGCCGATCCGGCGGGTACCTCCAGCGCCACCCGGGTCAACGTCGGTGGGACAATGTTCAGTCTTCTCACCGTCAACGTCCGGGCGTCGTCGGTCTTGAACACGAAATCGTTGCGCCATTGGCGCCCGATCTCTTCTCCTCGAAGAATCTGCCCGGAGCGCCTCTTGGCCACGGGCACGACCTCACTGAGGAGCAGTCCCGCTCCCGTCAGGAGCAATCCCAGCGCGATGAGTGGCGCCATCAGGCGGTGAAACGAAATCCCCCCGGCCTTGGCGGCCAGGACTTCTCGATGCTGTGTCATGGAGTGGATGGTGAACACCGCGGCGATCAGAGCCGCGATCGGGAATGACCAGGAGATGAATTCGGGGAGCGCGTATACGTAAGCGATGGCGAGGTCGCCCACCGTGAGTCCGCGTTCGAAGTACCGGTCCACGTACTCCACGATGTCTCCGACGATGAACAGGAGGGGGGCACCGACGACGAACACAGCAAAAATACGAAGGAAGGTTCCCGCGATCAGGCGGTCCAGGATTCTGATCATGCCCTTTCCGATCACCCTACTGGGGAACGGGTTGACATCCTGCGCCCCGAACTCGATAGCTTGAACAGCGCCTCATCGAGGGCGCCCCCGCGATTCGAGCCGGCGGTTCGGCTCATGCGTGCCGCCAATACGATACCGAAACCGAGGAACACGAGGTCTACGGTCCACATTGCCCAAAACGGCGTCACGAGTCCTTTGTTGGCTAAGTTCTCTCCACCGATGAGGCCGGCCCAGTACACGGCGAAGATGACGACCGAGGTGACGATGACCATGCCGACCCCGCCTCGGGGGAAGCGTATGGCCAGTGGGGCGCCGAGCAAGACGAACACGATACACGCGAATGCGATCGAGTACTTCTTGTAGATCTCCACGAGAAACTGGTCTGTCGATTGCTGAAGAGCCAATACGCGGCCGAGGTTTCCCTGGCCGCCCAACGCGGCTTGCTGAGTGAGGTCGTCTGTCCTGAGGCTGAGGGGTTGCCCGCGGCCCCTACCCAGTATCGAGCCTCGTCCACCCAGAGCAGCTTCCGCTTCGTCGGCTTCGTCGGTGTGGCCTGCCTCGATCAGGTCCGGGTCGGGAGACGCCAGCGCACCCGCGATTGTTTTTTGAGCTAGCGTGAGGCTTCGTTGTCGAACATCGACGATCTCCTCAGTTCGGTTGAGGATTTCGGCCCTCAACATCGCGATGGACATCTCGCGATCGCTCCGCGAGGCGCCCCCCTCTCGGCGCTCGAGTTCGTCTCCGACCCCCCGTAGTGGAACGATCTGGCGCTCGAATTCCGATCGGTTGAACTCACCGCCCCCTTCCTGGCCGGCTTCGTTGGCGAAGCCGTCGTAGAGGGTCAAATACAGGTCGGTGCCACTCTCGCTGAACGCCATCGTTCCACGCTCCGCGTAGATCGTACGGTGAGCGTTCGGGTCGGTCAGATCGTAAATGACGACCTCCGTCATCTCGTTCGTGACGGCGTCGATGGTCGCCGCCTGAAGGTACACCGCTCCGTTTCTGTCTTCGGTATCGATCTCATTAACGACGCGCTCGCGAAGCTCGAACGTGGGACTCTTCTGCGCGACGTCGATGATCAAGCTCTTGAGTCTGTGGTTGGAATCCGGGAGCACCTGGTCGTTGAAAAACAGCATCAGGCCTGCGAAGATTGTACCGATCCCCAAGAGTGGGAGAAGCATCCGGAGCGGTCTGATTCCCCCCGCTGCCATAGCCGTAATTTCGTTCGCCCCGGTAAGCTCGCTAAAGGTATAGAGTACGGATACCAGGATGGCCATGGGAAGCGTGAGGGCAACGGTGTGGGGGAGAGACAGAAGTACGAACTCACCGATCACACTCCAGGCGAGTCCCTTGCCGACCAGGTCGGCCATCCGAACCGCGAACGCGTTCAAGAACAGGAGCCCGGTGAGCGCCGTGAAAGCAAAGAGGAACGGTCCCATATGGGCGCGGATTAGATACGCGGTGATGATCTTCATAGCGAGCCCCCTACACCGCACGCCGAGATCCGATCCCAGCGGAGCAGCTGATTTCATGGCTCCGACGTTGGCCATTCCGATCCTCATAGGGGTAGCGGGCAGCGGTTGCATTGCTATGCCGAGCCGCCCTAACGCGGTACGGTGCTGATGACAGACACGATCTTCGCGCAGATCATCCGCAGGGAGATTCCCGCGGATATCGTTTACCAGGATGAGTTGGTGACGGCGTTTCACGACGTCCAACCCCAGGCGCCGACCCACATCATCATAGCCCCCAACAAGCCGGTTGCGACCATCGCCGACGTGACCGATGCGGACGAGCCGGCACTCGGCCGCATGATCCGGGTGGCTGCCCGGCTCGCTGAGGAAGCTAGTGTCGACGAGGCGGGATACAGGCTCATCTTGAACTGTCGGGCCCACGCCGGCCAGGAAGTTTTTCACGTCCACATGCACCTGGTCGGTGGTCGCCCGCTCGGAAGGATGCTGTCGGATCCGTGAAGGCTGCTTCAGCAGTCTTATCCAGCGACCTACACCTCTGCGGATCGCCTTGCACGGGCGACCCGACCACACGATCTTCCTCGCTTTCGTCTTCCGACCTGGGCCCGTGGCATCCCGGATACCGTGCTGTAGCACGGGTGGTGGCCCACGGTGCTCCTTCAACAGATCCTTAGGGACTCGTAATGGAAACTCTCGAAACCGTCATTAGTGCCGTTAAGGGTTACGTATGGGATTGGGGAATTCCTGTGGGGGACTCGGCCATTCCCCTAGTGGTTATCGCCCTCATTGGGACGGGCGTGTTCCTTACGCTCCGCCTCGGGCTTATCCAGCTGCGGCATTTCGGCCATGGCGTCGCGGTGGCCACGGGCCGCTATGACGATCCCCAAAGCACCGGCGACGTCTCACACTTCCAAGCACTCACGACGGCACTTTCCGCGACTGTCGGTATCGGCAACATCGCCGGCGTGGCGTTAGCCATCCACTGGGGAGGCCCCGGTGCTTTGGTCTGGATGTGGCTGACCGCGATACTCGGAATGGCCACCAAGTATGCCGAGGTCACGCTGTCTATGCATTACCGCTCGGTGCACCAGGACGCGGACAAAGTCGTGGGCACGGTCTCTGGCGGGCCCATGTATTACATCGAACACGGGCTGGGGGCGAACTGGAAGTGGATGGCCATGTTCTTTGCCGGGATGCTGGGGTTCACGGCCTTTCTCACTGGGAACGCGATTCAGGCGAACACGATTGCCGACACGCTCCAGACGGAGGTCGGGATCAACCCGTGGATCACTGGGGCCGTCTTGGCCGTGATCGTGGCCTCCGTGATTCTGGGAGGCATCAAACGCATCGGGCGCATCACGAGTATCCTGGCCCCCTTGATGGCCGCTATTTATGTGCTGTGCGCTCTGCTCATCGTCCTCTTGAACTTCAGCGACGTGATCCCGGCTTTCGGAACGATCTTCCGTGAGGCGTTCAGCCCCACGGCCGGAGTGGCCGGCACCGGGGTGGGCGCTATCCTCGTCACCATGACATACGGGGTCAATCGAGGCCTCTTCTCCAACGAGGCGGGGCAGGGCTCAGCGCCCATCGCGCATGCCGCCGCGAAGACGGAAGAGCCCGTGTCTGAGGCTGTGGTCGCGTTGCTCGGCCCCTTCATCGACACCATCGTGATCTGCACCATGACCGCACTCGTGATCGTCGTGACCGGCGTGTACAGTGAGCGTGTCCCCACTGAGATCACCCTTGGCGGTGGCGATCTCAGTTGGGTGTCCGGAGATGCGGGAGTGGGATACGAAGATGTCGCGGCACCGGCTGAGATCCTTATCCAGAACGGAACCCATGCCGCGGGAAGTGCTGTTTTCGTGGCGTGGCACGAGGTGGCCCTCGAAACGCTTTACACGGACGAGGGCAGGACGCAGGCGTTCACGGGGTCGGTGTTTCCGGCCAGAGGAGAGGCCGTGGATGATGAGGGTAACGTCTATGTGTCGCTCTGGGGGATGGCGATTGAAAGTGGGGCGCCGCTCACTACATACGCGTTCAGAACGGGACTTTCGCCTCTCGGCGATTGGGGTCACTTCGTTGTGATCTTCTCAGTACTTCTTTTCGGCATCTCGACCGCAATCGCTTGGAGCTACTATGGGGACCGTTGCGCGATCTACCTGTTTGGTGAGGGAGCCGTGGTGCCCTACAAGGTGGTCTACCTGATCATGCACCTGCTCGGGGCCGGGGTCGTTGGGGCAGCGGGTATTTCCCTCGTGTGGGATCTGGGAGATATCGCTCTTGGAATCGTGATTCTCCCGAACCTGATCGCCTTGGTTCTACTTTCGGGTAAGATCAAGGAGTTGACGGACGACTACTTCGAGAGAAAGCCCTGGAAGACGTCGGGGAAGGTTTAGACATAGCCACTCCCGTTTTCGTTTGACCGGGCCGTGGGCTCCGCTCGGGGCGGCCTTGGCGGCGTTCCACGATCGCGGAGAGGACGTCCCCGTAAGCGTCCGAAACGATTTTGGACCTTCGGAAGAGATTCACGTATCGGTTTTCTTCCGAGGGGAGGAGGCCTTTGAGGGCTGGGAGGCGTTGGCACTGGATCAGTGTGGCCGACGAGTTCTCGACGTCGGAGCATGCGTGGGCGCTCATGCCCTTGTCCTTCAAGAGCGCGGGCACCAGGTGACCGCTTTGGATCCGATCCCTGAGGCCGTTCGGATCATGCAAGAGCGTGGGGTGGACGACGCCAGGGAGGGGACCCTCTTCGAACTCCCCACGGGGGAGATCTACGATACAGTGATCCTCCTCATGAACGGCTCGATGATCGCGGAGACCCTCTCGGGTCTCGATCGCCTGCTTGCGTCGGTCTCCACGGTGCTCGAGCGACAAGGGGCGCTCATCCTGGACTCGACCGACTTGCGTGACGCCGAGGACNAGGACGAGGNNCAGGACCAGGACGNGGACCGCTATATCGGTGAGCTACAGTACCAGTTGCGTGTCGGAGAGCAAGCGGGCGATGTCTTTCCGCAATTGTTCGTCGATCCGGGCACGCTGGAGGCGAGGGCCCGGCTCGCTGGGTGGGACATGGAAGTCATCTGGAGGGGCCCCGGTGGTCGTTACTTGGCCCGGCTCGGGAAGGCTGCTGAATGGGTTGGGGGGGTCTCCTAGGGCGTTGCGTCAGTCACCGATGATGCGGCCGGGCAGGATTGCCCCGTCTCCGAAACGTTCACGTAGACCGTCCACAACGTGGTCGAGCGTTCGTTCACGCTGGCCTTCCGATCGATCTTCCTCCTCGAACAGACCGAATTGAGCGAGGTCACCTCCCGCACCGAGGTTGGTCAGGCCCACGCCCAGCAATCGCGCGGAGGTCCTCCGTCGGCTCCTCAACTCTGCAAGCAGTTCTCGGGCGACCCCGTAGGTGGCGCTTTCGGTTTCTAACGGTTCGCCCACCGTCCGTGAGCGGGATCGCGTCTTGAAGTCGCCGTCCCTGAGCTTGACGGTGATCGTTCGGGCCCTCAGACCGGCCTTGCGGAGGGTATGTGTGACCGATCTGCAAAGGCGCAAGAGCGCACGTTCCAGGTCTTCATCCGACTTGAGATCTTTGAAGAACGTGCGCTCGGAGCTGATGGATCTACGGGGTTCCCGTGGGCCCACTTCGGACGAGTCCATTCCTCGCATGCGGGCGTAGAGCCAGCGTCCTCGACGGGCGCCGAACCACCGCTCGAGCCACTCCTGCTGGACCCCTAATGCCTCTTCGACCCGGACCAGTCCCCGTTTTCGCAGTTCCTCGGCGAGTACCGGACCCACCCCTGGAATCTGAGCGAGGTCCAGGCCCCTCATGAATTCGGCTTCGTGACCCGGGGGCACAATGTGCACGCCTCCGGGTTTCGCCACGCCGGACGCGAGCTTGGCGATCATTCGGCGCGTCCCGCCTCCGATGGACACGGAGACGCTAGTCGCCTCGAGCACGGCAGCACGAATGCGATGGGCCGTGACTTCGAGGGGTTCGTCGAAGAGGCGTTCGGTGCCCATGAGGTCCAAGAAGAACTCATCGATCGATGCGGCCTGCACGACGGGTGCGAGCGTCTCCAGGCAGGCTCTGATCTCGCCGCTCTTGCGGCTGCAAGCGCCCCGCGGGACGCCCACAACCGTAGCGTCCGGGCACAGGCGGAGAGCTTGCGCTGTGGACATCGCTGACCGAACGCCGAACCGGCGTGCGCCGTAGGATGCGGACGTGACGACCCCGCGCCCGGTGGGAGAGCCGCCGACCAAGAGCAGGTCCACCTTCCCAACACCCTCGGGATCCTCGAGCCGCGCCACCTGAACGTAGAAGGCGTCACAATCGACCAGAAGGATCCGTGGGGATCGACCAGACTCGTCGAGTGCCATGGCGTGTCAGGGGGGAAGAGTGGCATTAAAGGGGCCCCGATAAGCTTACGACGTCTTTGATTGGAAGGCTATCTTCACTGGCCTTCGTTTGCGAAGAGGAATCGAAGTACGGTAGAATCTCGTTCGCCGCCCGACGATGGTGCCATCGCGGCGCCCGGGGCGGCGTGTGGAGCAACCCGCCGATCATAGGAGAGATAACGATGGGATATCCGTTCGAACTTCCTGAGTTGGGATATGACCATAGCGCCCTGGAGCCACACATCGACGCACGTACGATGGAGACTCACCACGGGAAGCACCATCAGGGCTACACCAACAACCTGAACGCCGCTCTCGAAGCTCATGCCGACTTACACGGTCATTCGGGCGAACAGCTCCTATCGGAGCTGGCCCACCTTCCCGAGGCCATTCAGACCGCGGTGCGAAACAACGGCGGCGGCTACGTGAACCACACCTTGTTTTGGGCGATCATGGCTCCTGGCGGTGCTGCTGCGCCGTCCGGAGAGCTGGCGGACGCCATCGACGCTGCCTTCGGATCGTTCGACGACCTCAAGGCAGCTGTCGGCGGCAGGGCTGCGAAGCAGTTCGGCTCGGGCTGGGGGTGGCTGACGGTCGGACCCTCCGGAGGCCTCCAAGCGACCGCGACCGCGAACCAGGACAATCCGCTCTCCGACGGCGTGATTCCTATTCTTGGCGTGGATGTCTGGGAGCACGCATACTACCTGAACTATCAGAACCGTAGGCCCGACTACATTTCAGCGTGGTGGAACGTGGTCAATTGGGATGTCGTTGCTGCCAACTACGCCGAGGCTCAGGGGTAAGACGGGAACCTTGTGCTTCGTAATACATATGTTTACAAATAGGCTAGCGCACGACTTCGACCAAAGAGGGTAGCGATGGTGCGACGAATGGGCCTGTTGGTCGGGCTTTCGGTGTTTCTGGCACCCGGCATCGGCCGGGTCCAAGGGCAGGCGCTTGGGGGGTCCGAGGCTTCCGTCACACGAGCATACGATCGTGCGGAGGACCATGGTTTCACATTCCTCCAGACATCCGAGCAGGTTCAGCGGTTTGTCGAGGCGGGCTACCTTGTCCGCGTGAGGAGTCGTCCGGACTTCGTACTCCACGACGTGTCTTTTCCGTACGGCCGGCCGGAGGTGAAGCTCTTTATCGAACGTCTCGGGGCACAGCACCGTAGAGCGTGCGGAGAGGAGTTGGTCGTTACGAGTCTCACTCGTCCCTTGAGCGAGCAGCCCCGTAACGCCTCTACTTTTTCGGTTCATCCCACGGGTATGGCCGTTGATTTTCGTACGAGTCTGAACTCCGTCTGCCGGCGCTGGTTGGAGAGTACGCTTCTCTACCTAGAAGGGATGGGCGTGTTGGAAGCGACCAGGGAACGATATCCGTCGCATTTTCATGTGGCTGTCTTTCCGGAACCCTACGCGGATTACGTAAGCAAACAGTTGGCCTCCGCCGGTTCCGGGGACCGGGTTTCCGCCGTGTCGCGTTACATGGTTAGAGAGGGTGATTCGCTCTGGGCCATCGCCCGTCGTCACGGAACGACCGTACCGAAGCTCACGGCCGCAAACGATCTCCGAGGCAGCCGCATCTACGCGGGTCAGCTTCTGACGGTACCCGGCCCGTGAGGCCTGTTGAAGGAGTACAGCGGGTAGCAGGCCCGTAGCTTGGCTGGCGACCCGGCGGGGCCCCTCCGGCATAGAGTAATCCATACCGACGCGGTCGATGGCCGCGAACGCTACCAGCTTCTCACATCACTCGTGGTTCCCCGCCCGATCGGCTGGGTTTCCACCCGGAGCGCGTCAGGCGTTCCCAATGTGGCTCCTTTCAGCTTCTTCTCGGCGGTGGCGTCCTCGCCCATGCTCGTGAGTTTGTCCATCGGGACGCGGGGAGGCGTGGCCAAGGACTCACTACGCAACATCCTCGACCAGGGCGCCTTCTGTGTGAATGTGGTCACGGAGGCCCAGCTCGAAGCGATGAACCGGACGGCGGCTAGCTTGCCTCCGGATGATGACGAGTTCGCTTTCGCCGGACTGTCCGTCGCGGAAGCCGAGACCGTCGACGCGCCGTACGTGGCGGATTGCCCTGCCGTCCTGGAGTGTGAATTCCACAAACATGTCGACCTGGGCGATTCCGGTGGATTGGTGCTGGGCGAAGTGAAGGGGGTTCGTTTGGATCCCGAGCTCACGATCGTGGAGGGATCGGCCTTCGTGGACACCCAGGGACTCCGTCCGGTTGGACGGCTTTGGGGGTCTGCTTACACGCTTCTCGGAGAGGTCCGGGTCCTCCCGCGACCGTAGTGGTTGTCCCCCTTTTGCAAAACGCCAAGAGAACTGTTGCACTGTGCCATACCGGGTAATAGCGTGGGATAGGCTTCCCAAGTTGTGGTCGACGCATCCTGATTGGAGTTCGATTTGAGGCCGCAGACGACAAAGAGGCACGAGTTCGGCCGAAACCGAGTCCTCCGTTGGGTCTACGGAGGCCGAATGACGTTGGCGGAGCAGGAAGGGGAAAAGGTGCTTGGGACGGATGCGTTGCAGGCGTTGTGTGCCTATGACTGGCCCGGAAACGTCCGTGAACTCGAGAACGCTCTGGAACGGGCCGTCGTCGTGGCGGCTGACTCGGAAATCTCTGTGGACCACCTGCCGGACGCTGTACGGGCCACGGATGCGCAACCGTTGGTCACGAATGAACCATCACCGAATCCTTCCATGGAAGTCATCGAAAGGGCGTACATCGAATTCGTCCTCACGTCCGAGGGGGGCAATGAGTCGAAGGCGGCGGAGGTCCTCGGCATCGATCCCTCAACACGCTACCGGAAGCTTAACCGTTACGGGATCGAGGTCTGATGAACACGCCGGCTTTTCGGGGAATGAGCGGGAGAAGGTATGGCGATCTAGCCTGGGATCGCGTGAGGCTCTCGGTGGTTATCCCCGCCTACAATGAGATGCGGAGTGTCGAGACCCTGCTCAGGAAGGTCCGACAAGTTCGCCTGAACCTCGAAGTGATCGTGGTAGACGATGGATCCACGGACGGCACGCGGGACTTGTTGTCGAGTCTAAAGGACGAGGGGGTGATCGACGTCCTCGTGTTCCAGGAGGTGAATCAGGGCAAGGGTGCTGCGCTACGGGTCGGATTCGAGCGAGCCACCGGCCATATCATTGCGGTCCAGGATGCGGATCTGGAGTACGATCCGCACGAACTTCCGACCCTCATGGAACCGATCTTGGCCGGGAAGGCCGATGCCGTGTACGGGTCACGCTTCCTCGGCGGGCCCCACCGAGTGCTCTTCTTTTGGCACATGATGGGCAATCGTTTCCTCACCTTGCTGAGCAACATATTCACGGACCTCAACCTCACGGATATGGAGACCTGCTATAAGGTTGTCCATGCGGATCTCCTGAAGGGGTTACCTCTGTCGGCCAACCGTTTCGGTTTCGAGCCTGAGGTGACCGCCCGCTTGGCTCAGGCGAAGGCTCGAATCTACGAACTCCCCATCAGTTACGACGGGCGCTCCTACGCTGAGGGGAAGAAGATCACTTGGAAGGATGGCGTGTCCGCCCTCTATTGCATCCTTCGCTTCAATCTCTTCGGCCCAAAGGTCGATGCCTGGCAGGCGCCCAACGTACAGCCCTGGGAGGGGAGGGCGGCTGAGACCACCGGCGGTGAAGCCGGCGCTGTCGACGCCAGCGCCGATGACGCGGCCCCTGTTGCCGACCGGGACTGATCGGGACACGGACCTTGGTGGGTAGACGCCCACCGGGGTTCCCTTTTATGGTTTCGGGCCGTTTCATGTACAATGATCCACTCTGGAGATTGAGAAACACTCGATGAGGCGACTGTCGTTCCGCACTGCGGGGGAGTCCCACGGGCGAGGTCTTGTGGCGTTGCTGGAGGGCCTTCCGGCCGGACTGTCCCTCGAGATGGTCCGCGACGTGGATCCTGACCTCAAACGCCGCCAGGGTGGATACGGGCGTGGCCGGCGCATGGAGATCGAGTCCGACCGTGCCGAAGTCCTCTCGGGGGTTCGCTTGGGGGAGACAATTGGATCTCCCGTTGCGTTGGTCGTCTGGAACAAGGATTCCGAAAACTGGCTGGAGGCGATGTCGCCTCTGCCTCCCGATCCGGACGGCAACCCCAAGGCGTTGAGATCGCTCTACCTCCCGCGGCCTGGTCATGCAGACCTCGTGGGGCTATTGAAGTACGACCGGCGCGATACGCGGGACATTCTCGAGCGGGCCAGCGCCCGTGAGACCGCCGCCCGTGTCGCTTGTGGGGCGGTGTGCAAAAAATTGCTCGCCGATTTTGGAGTTGAGATCGGGAGCCACGTGACCTCGATAGGATCAGTCGAGGCACAGGTGCCCCATAAGTTGCCGGAGGATCTGAACAGCGCGGTCGACGAGTCACCACTTCGCACTCTGGACGACGAGGCTGCCTTATTGATGATCGAGGCGATCGACCAAGCCAAGGAGGAGGGTGATACGCTGGGCGGCATCTTCGAAGTGGTCGTTCGCGGCCTCCCGGCGGGCCTCGGCAGTTACGTCTCCTATGACACCAAGCTGGATGGTCGTCTGGCGGGGGCCATGATGTCGATCCAGGCGATCAAGGGCGTGGAGATCGGCGTGGGCTTCGAAGGCGCACGCCGCCCCGGATCCGAGGTTCACGACCCCATCACGACCGATGAGTCGGCCCCTAGGGCGGGCGGCATCGGGCGGTCATCGAACCGGGCGGGCGGGCTTGAGGGAGGCATAACCACCGGTGAGCCTCTGGTCGTGCGGGCAGCGATGAAGCCCATCTCGACACTTCGGAAGCGCCTGCCCAGCGTTGACATGCGTGATGGATCGGCCAAGGATGCGGCCGTAGAGCGTAGCGACGTGTGCGCGGTGCCCGCAGCGGCGGTGGTGGGCGAGGCCATGGTGGCCCTCGTCTTGGCGGACGCCTTTCTCGAGAAATTCGGTGGGGACGCGATGAGCGAGGTGCGGCGAAACTTCGAGTCGTACATCGCGTACCTCGGCGAGCGTGGATATGGTGCACGGTGATTTGCCCGAAAGGGTCTTGTTGGTCGGATTCATGGCCAGCGGGAAATCCAGCACCGGTGAAGAGTTGGCATCACGATTGGGTTGGGACTTCAAGGACTTCGACACCGTGATCGCAGCGCGTGCACGGAAGAGCGTCTCTCGGATTTTCGCCGAGGACGGCGAGACGGAGTTTCGTCGCCTCGAATCCAGCGTAGCTGAGGACCTGTTGGCCCGGGGCGATACAGTGGTGGCTTCGGGAGGTGGCTGGCCGGCCCAGCCCGGAGCTTGGAAGATGGTAGCGGAGGACACGATGACGGTTTGGCTGAAGGTGTCGCCGGCGGTTGCCGTTTGGCGAGCATCGAAGCAGGGGCCGACCCGCCCCCTCCTGGATGGGGAGGATGGGACCGAGCAGGCCACGGTGTTGTTGCTGGGTCGGGAGGCCGCGTACGGTCGTGCTCGGTACAGCCTGGACTCGGAACAGTACCGTCCGCCGGAGATGGCAGATGAGATCCTGAAACTGATGAAGAGAGAGGATAAGAGG
>PCCM01000012.1 GCA_002731735.1 Gemmatimonadota bacterium
CGATCTCGTCCACCGAAAGGTGCTCGCCCGATCCAAACACGACCTCCGCCACCGCCTCCCGCTGACGGGTTACTGGCAGTCTCTGCTCTCGCAGGTAGCGTCCGAAGAGTCGGACGAAGGGGGCCGAGTCCGGGCTTGCCTTCACGTCACTACGGGCTCCAACAAGTCGGCATCGAATTCGTCCAACAATGCCCTGAGTTTCTCCGAGTCCCCGGCGATCTCCACCACCCGGGGCTCCCCGAGGTCGATCTCGCTCCTCCGAACGACCCCCTGCATCACTTGAGCAAGACGGTCCGGAGGGGCTTGACCTTCCTCCGCGATACCGTTCTCGACCGAAAGGCTCGTCCCCGTTCGCTCGGCGGCATAAGGCGCGGTGTACAACCGTCGAGCACCATCTTCCGTGAAGCAGCTCGCTGCCACCAAGCCCCGCTCCTTACGTCCGACGATCAGGGGCGGGAACACCCACAGCCGATCGATCTCACTCTCGCCGAGACGGCGGGCCATCATCTGGAGCGTTCTGGGAATAGCCTCTGGCACTCCGGGGTCCCCTCCATCCTTCACGATCACGCCTCCATGTTGCAGCGTCTCCAATCACGCGGAGACATTCTAATGCCCCGACCGTGATAGCTCCACAGCCTCTCGGGTCGCGTGGGTCACATCGTGGCGAACTTGATCCATGGGGCCCTCGATGAGGGCCCCCGCCGCCCGAACGTGTCCACCACCACCGAACCGCCGCGCCAGCGCATTTACGTTGACCGCGCCGTTGGACCGGAAGGAAACCTTGATCCCCTTCCGCGGGATCTGGCGAAAGAGGAGTCCGACCTCCACACCTTCAACCGAGCGGGGGTAGTCGACCATCCCCTCGAGATCGTCCGGAATCGCGCCGAGGGCGTCGAACTGGTCCGCCGGAACGGTCATCCACGCGATCCCCGCTTCTTCGTCCACCTCCAGGAGGGCCAGTGAACTCTCGAGCAGGTGAAACCGGCGACGCGGGACCGTGCCGTAGATCCGTCGGTAGACTTCATCAGGACTGACACCCCGGCTGACCAACTCCGCAACGATCCGGAGGCTGGTGGCGGTCGTGTTACTGAAGCGAAACGACCCTGTGTCGGTCAAGATGGCCACGTACATCGCAAGATCGCCGATCTCGGGCCAGGGCCCCCCGGCCCGATGGATGACGTCGAATACGAGTTCACCGGTTGCGCTGGCACTGGCGTCACGGAACGACACCCCCTCGATCGGCCGATCCCCTGGCGGATGATGGTCGATCACGACGGTCGGAAGACCGTCGATCAGACGCCTGACCCTTCCAATACGAGGGATCACTCCGGTGTCCAAAACGACCGCGACATCGGCGCCATCACAGAGTTCCTGGGCCTCCGCCGACGTCGAGTCCACGACCCACGATTCGTCGGGAATGAGGAACTGGAAAGACTGCGGTACCGGCGTCGGATTCACTATGAACGCCTCCGTACCCACCGCCCGGAGCCAGGCCGCCAACGCGATCTCGGACCCGACCCCGTCGCCGTCGGAGTTGGTATGGGTGGTCAGAACCGCCGTTTCCTTGCCGCGTATTGCCGTCAGGACAGAGTCGATCGCCTCGATCCTGGCCTCACCGGTTTGATACGTCATGAATCCCTTTCTTCAACAGCCTGAAAGCGGTGAAGGAGTTCAACAGCCTTTTCTCAGTTCGGTGCACGCGGTAAACGCTTCCGGACCTTCGCCCACGTCGACGCGAGATGTACCGCCCAAGGCGTTGTGACCCCACGGACCTCCGCATGTTCAAGCGCGGCGAGGAGGGCCGCGGGTTCGTTGGGGTGTTGGGCAACCTCCACCCAGGCGCCCGCCACTTCACCCAACATGTGGGCATCGGAGCCCGCGCCCCTCGGCTTGGACCAGCGCTCCGCCAACTCCTCTCCCCGAACATTGAGGTGACCTGGATGTAACCTGCCGTTGAAGACTTCGATGATGTCCACTTGCGGCGCGAGTTCCTCAGCATAGCGGCCGGACCCTCCCTTCCCTCGTGCATAGGGGTGCGGCAGGTAAACGAGACCCCCCTGGTCCTTGACCCGGCGGCATACTTCCGCGGCGGGCGTTCCCTTCGGGATCTCCTCCTGGATGTAGAGGCCGATGACGTCGATGCCCTCCTTCGTCTTGACCTCCTCTCCGGGGATCACCGAGTCGGGAAACGCCTCCGCCATATTCAACGCAGTTGTGACCCTGTTGTGGTCCGTGATCGCAATGCGCTGGACCCCTCTGGCGGATGCGGCAGCCAGCACTTTCCGGGGGTCGGAAAGACAGTCGAACGACGTCTGTGTATGCATGTGCATGTCGATCCGGAGGCGACCCTCCTTGGGCTTAGACCGGTCCACAGCATTTCTCCGTAGCTGGGCGAGCACCTCCAGGGCCTGGTCCTCCAGCCCCTCGATGTCTCCGTCATTGACCAGCACGTGTGTCGCCCGCTCTCGTTTGAGTTCGGTGTCCATCTGCGCTCTCATAATCGCTTGGGCCTGCTCGGGACTGAAGTTCCGTTCTTCACGAAGCCGGTCGAGCCGAATCTGCTGGGACGCATCGACAACGACCGTGGCGTCGAATTCGTTTTCCAGTCCCACCTCGAAAAGTAGCGGAATCTCCGATACACAGATCTTATCGTGGCCCGCCATACGCTCGCGCATCCACCGGTCCCGGAGGACCCAAATACGAGGGTGGACAATGGCCTCCAGCCGACGGCGAGCCTCTTCGTCCTGAAAGACGACAGAAGAAAGCGCCTCTCGGTTCAAAGAACCGTCCGATTCGAGAATGTCTTCGCCAAAGGCCTCTACCACTGCTGCGAGACCGGGGGAGCCCGGCTCGACCACGCTGCGCGCCATCTCATCGGCACCTGCTACCGGGACACCGACATCTCTCCAAAGAGAAGCCACGGTCGACTTACCGGCAGCGATGTTCCCGGTCAGTCCCACCGATACGACGTTGCCGACTGCGGAGGTATTCAGGACAAGCCCCTTGACCACCAGAAACACCGCGATGAGGACAGCGCCCCCGAGCGTCGCCCACCACAGTCCCACCGAACCAACTCCGATCTCCCAGCTACGGGCAGCGGCGTAGGCGATTCCCAATCCGATGAAGCCCCACCCTGCGATCCCGAGGAAGTCGAAGGCCAGGAAGTGCCGGTACTTGACCCCTGTGGACCCGGCGACGAGCGGCATGAGGGTACGTACGAACGGAACCATTCGAGCCAAACTCACTGATAGTCCGGCGTGCCTCTCGAAAAGGTCGAACGCTCGGTCCTGGTGCCTGCGAGCCATCCGCCCAACTCGGCCACGACCACTGAGCACGCGGTGACCTCCCCAGCGCCCAATCACGAATCCGGCCGAATCACCCAGGGCCGCACCCAAGAGGGCTGCTCCAACAACCGAAGCGAAGCTGAAGTGTCCTTGGAGGGCGAAAGCAGTCGCAACGACCAGGGTGGGCTCGGTGGGGAGGATCAGCCCTATGATCAGAGCTGTTTCCATCATGGCCATACCGCCCACGAGCCAGGGGCCGTACGTAGCGATATTCGCACCGATCCACTCGATCATGATGGCGCGTCGGTTTCCGGCTAGTGTGTCCTAGGAGGGGCTGTGCTGGGTAACGCCGATGTCGTCCTCGCTCCCGTGCATACGATCCGGGCCATCCGATCGAATCCAAGAGGAGTCGGGCCACGCCCGATAGTAATACTACTTGCCCCACGGATCGCTAGTGGCATTGGCCGAAAAGTTGACTGTCATCCAAGATTACCACGAGCGGGTCTCAGGAAGCTCGTACGTCTCACGCGCTGCCACGAAGCCAAGGATGATGAGCGGGATGAGCCTGGTTACCACTTCCCGCTCCCCTTCATACGCCTACGCATGTCGGATCCCCAGCGCAGGTAACGCTCCAGATCCACGGATGGGACGACCGTGTTTCCATCTCCGTATGCGGTCTCCATGCGCCATCTCATATAAGCCCTCGAGGGCATGGGGAGAAAAGGCGGTTGCCGGTACCACCGGTTCGCCCTGAACGCCCACGCCGCCGCCAACATGGTGGGAATGAGCCAGGGCCGCCGGACAGCAACCTTCGCCAGCCCTACGTAAAACGATCCCATACCACTTCTCATAGTTCGTTCCCAGGCGCGCTGGCCCAGAAAGCATTTCCATAGGCGTGAAGTTAGTCCACGCCCATTGTCAATTCAATGAAATTCGTTCCTCAATGGTTCCCCCAATCGGCCCCCGCTATGATACCTGAAGCCAATCATAAGGGAGAGCTTGAGTGTCCAACCGACTCGCCGAAGAATCCAGTCCATACCTTCTTCAGCATGCCGAAAACCCTGTCGACTGGCGCCCCTGGGGAGCCGAAGCGTTCGACGAGGCCCAGCGTAGGAACGTCCCGGTCCTGCTCTCGATCGGTTACTCCGCCTGCCATTGGTGCCACGTCATGGAGCGGGAATCCTTCGAGGATCCGACAACGGCCGAGCTCATGAACGAGTCCTTCGTCAATATCAAAGTGGACCGTGAGGAGCGTCCCGACGTCGATTCTGTCTACATGAAGGCCGTCCAGGCTATGACCGGGCAAGGGGGGTGGCCACTCACAGCGTTCCTGACGGCGGATGGAGAGCCCTTTTTTGGCGGGACGTACTTTCCGCCCGAGCCCCGGCCAAACATGCCCTCTTTTCGGCAAGTCCTACAGTCGATCCGGGGCGCCTACGAGGAGCGGAGGGAGGAAATCGTCCGCAACGCAGGAGAGTTGAAGGAGCTGCTCGAGAAGAGTTCGACGGAGCGTACCGAAGGGCCGGTAACGCAGGACGGGGAAGCACTCTCCGGTCCGGAGCTGCTCGATCATTCGTTTCGCTTCCTCGCTTCGCGTTTCGACCCCACACATGGCGGTTTCGGAGGAGCCCCCAAGTTCCCACAGCCGGTCACGCTCGAGTTCGCGCTCCGGGTGCACAAGCGTACCGGTGACCCCGAGGCGTTGGAAATGGTCACTCGAACACTGCACGCCATGGCCCGAGGCGGGATCCACGATCACCTGGCCGGCGGCTTCCACCGATACTCAGTCGATGCCCGCTGGCTGGTTCCCCACTTCGAAAAAATGCTGTACGACAACGCCCTGCTCGGACGGTTGTACCTGAACGCCTACCAGGCCACAGGCGACCCGGAGCTTCGACAGGTTGCCGAAGACACGTTAGACCACCTTCTCACGGACATGTGTGCACCCACAGGAGGCTTCTACTCCGCGTTGGACGCTGATTCAGAAGGAGAAGAGGGAACGTTCTACGTCTGGACGCCCTCACAAGTACACGAACTGCTCGACAAGGAAGCGGCCGATCTCTTCGTGCGCTGCTACGACGTCAGTGAGGCCGGCAACTTCGAGAAGGCCAATATCCTCCATCTGGCCCACGACCTCGTTGCGGTCGCCCAACGCGAGGGGATGGACGTCGAGCATCTGCGAGAGGTGCTCCAGGACGCGAGGCAGGTCCTGCTAGAGGCCCGCAAACTCCGGGAGCCGCCTTTCCGCGACGAGAAAATCCTCGCGAACTGGAACGGAATGGCGATCCGAGCGCTGGCCGAGGCAGGTGGAGCGCTGGGTCAGCCCCGTTTTCTCGAAGCGGCCGTGAACGGGCTCGACTTTCTGCTCGGGAGCATGCGGGAGGATGGCCGGCTTCGCCACTCGTACAAGGACGGCACTGCGCGGATCGATGCCTTCCTGGAGGACTACGCCGCCGTGGGCAACGCGATTCTCACCGTGTATGAAGCGACCCTCGAACCTCGTTGGCTGGACGAGGCAGCGTGGATTACGGAGCGGGTTGTCGACCTCTTCTGGGACGACGCATCGGGCCTTTTCCACGACGCACCAAAGGATGGCGAGGCGCTGGCCGTCCGGGCCCGGGACCTGATGGACAACGCCACGCCGTCCGGAAATTCGTTGGCCGTCGAGCTCCTGATTCGCAGTGCGCACCTTTTCGGAGACGAGCGCCAAGGGGACATCGCCCAAAGAGTGCTCGACAGGGAGGCGGGATTCATGGCCCGCTTCCCGGCCGCGTTTGGCCGCTTGCTCGCAGTCCTCGACCAGACGGTCGCCGACCCCGTGGAGATCGCCATCGTTGGCGCGCGCGACGATGCGCGCACCATCGACCTGCTCCGGGCCGCATTGACCCCATACATGCCGAACCGGACCATCGCGGGCACTGCTCCGGGTGAGGACCTTCCCCACAAGCTTCCCGTTCTCGAGGGTCGTGATCCTGGAACGGAGCCGGGTCCCGAGCCCGTAGCCTATGTCTGCGAACGTTACGCATGTAAGGCGCCGGTCTCGGACGCCACCGCCCTGGCAGCCCAACTAAGTGAGGTGGGCTGCCGGAAACCCTCCTAGGCTTAGTGCTCCAAGGAAAGATTTGCTATCTTACCAATCCACCTCAACGGACCCCAACTTCACCGGGAATAAATGGCGACTAAGGAGCAAGAGATCTCCCGAACTCGGGACTTGGAGGGCCTGTCCTCCGAGTGGCTCCTTGAGGCGTACCTAACGATGTTCACCTCCCGGCGGGTGGATGACCGGGAAATCAGTCTCAAGCGTCAGAACAAGACCTTCTTTCAGGTCTCCGGTGCCGGGCACGAAGCGGTGCAGGTGGCGATGGCCGCTCACTTGAAGAGCGGACACGATTGGTTCTACGGGTACTACCGAGATCGAGCGCTGGCGCTCGCGGTCGGGCAGACGCCCTTGGACCATCTACTCGGGGCGGTCGGGGCCAGCACCGATCCGAACAGTGCTGGCCGGCAGATGCCCTCCCACTTCACGGACCCGGGACTTCACCTCGCGACCATGTCGTCCCCCACGGGCACGCAGTTCTTGCAAGCAGTCGGCGCGGCGGAGGCAGGATATCGGGCGATGCTCATCCCTGAGCTACGAGCCACGATGGAAGACTTCGAGGAGGATGAGGTCGTCCTCGTATGTTCGGGCGAGGGAGCCACCTCGGAAGGTGAGTTCTGGGAAGCCCTCAATACGGCGTGCAACCTCAAGCTTCCCGTGGTTTTTCTCATCGAGGACAACGGATACGCGATCTCGGTGCCGGTGGAGGTCAACACTGCGGGTGGAAGTATCTCGAAGCTCGTATCCGGGTTTCCGGATCTCTTCATCGTGGAGTGCGACGGCACCGACCTTACGGACAGCCACCGGGCAGCCGGCAAGGCAGTACGTCACTGCCGAATGAGACGGGGTCCTGCCCTGGTACACGCTCACACGGTACGCCTCCACTCGCATTCGTTGTCCGATGACGCCAAGGCCTATCGGGCGGCCGCCGAGCGCGAGGAAGAGCTNGCCAGAGACCCGCTCCCGCAGNCCCGGGCCCTCNTGATCGATNGGGGCGTGGTAACCCCCGAGGANCTCGACGGCCTGGAGGAGGATNTCGAGAACGAGGTCGAGGCCGCTGCCAACGAGGCGGGCACCCACCCACAGCCTGAACCTGAGACGGTGCTGCTCCACCTCTACTCCGAAGAAGTGGACCCGACTTCAAAGTCCTTCGACACCGAAGACTCCCCCGAATTCGAAAGCGAACTCCCCCTCACGACGGTCGATCTGCTCAACCTCTGTCTCGGGGACGAATTGGAGCGGGATCACCGCATCGTGCTCTTCGGGCAAGACATTGCCGACGCCTCCCGAGAGCAGGTGCTCGAGGAGGCAAAGGGCAAAGGGGGAGTGTTCAAGGTCACGCACGGGCTTCAGAGACGCTTCGGTGGGCACCGAGTGTTCAACTCGCCTCTGGCCGAAGCCAACATCGTCGGACGAGCCATCGGTATGGCGCAGCGAGGACTCCGTCCGGTAGTCGAAATCCAGTTCTTCGATTACATCTGGCCCGCGTTCATGCAAATTCGGGACGAGTTGGCCACGATCCGATTTCGCTCCCATGGACAGTTTTCCGCTCCGGTCGTGATCAGGGTCCCGTACGGTGGTTACCTAACCGGCGGAGGACCGTACCACTCTCAGACCGGCGAGACGCTGTTCACTCATACGCCGGGCCTTCGAGTGGTGCTTCCGTCTAACGCGTCTGACGCCAACGGGCTCTTGAGAACCGCCATCCGTTGTGACGACCCCGTCATCTTCCTCGAGCACAAGCACCTCTACCGGCAGGTTCACAACAAGGGCCGGTATCCGGGGAAGGACTTCATGATCCCCTTTGGAAAAGCGAAGACGGTGCGGGAAGGATCCGACCTCACCGTCGTGACCTGTGGGGCCCTTGTCAAACGCTCGATGGACGCCGCAAAAATCGCCTCGGAAGAGCATGGGATCGAGTGCGACGTGATCGACCTCAGGACGCTTTCGCCCCTCGACATGGACACCATCGCACACTCGGTGAAGAAGACGAACAAGGTCCTGATCACACATGAGGATTCGCTGTCCTGGGGGCTAGGCTCCGAGATCGCCGCCCGCATCGCGGATGAACTCTTCCCCTGGCTGGACGGGCCCGTGCGTCGAGTGGCGTCGCTCGACACGTGGGTTGCCTATGCGCCGAGCTTGGAGAATAAAATCCTCCCCCAGCCCTCCGACGTGCTCACGGCCATCCTCGATCTGGTCAATTTCTAGAAAGATTGGTGGATCGTCCGGTTGCATCCGGCAGAATCAGGCGCACCGCCCGCCGGTAGATGACGACGATCCGGGGCACCTCAGGACGGGTCAGTATTTCGGCAGGCTCGGGTCGATCTCGTCCACCCATGCGTGAATCCCACCCACGAAGTTGGACACGCTGGAAAAGCCCTGGTCAGCCAACATCAGAGCAGCACTGTGGCTACGGGATCCCGTGCGGCAGTACACGACGATCTCCCGGTCCGTGGGGAGCTCGTCCAGACGGTCCTGAAGTTCAGCGAGGGGAATCATCACCGCCCCATCCGTCTCCAAATTCACGATCTCCCACTCATGCGGTTGGCGCACGTCCAACAGAAACGGCGGCTCCGTAGACGACAAGCGCTCCTTGAGTTCGACGGCACCGACCTCACCAATTGGATCTTCCATCCCCTGCTCCTTTCTCTCAGCGGGTGCATTCAGCCCGCAGAAATCTTCATAGTCGACGAGTCCGGTTTGTGTCGGCTCATCGCCACAAACCGGGCAACTCGTGTTCCTGGTGACGGCTATCTCTCTCCAATTCATCTCCATCGAGTCAAAGATCAGCAACCGACCACTGAGCGTGTTTCCCCGCCCCAGCACAAGCTTGATCACCTCGAGGGCCTGAATCGATCCTATGATCCCTGGCAAAACCCCCAGTACACCTGCCTCCGCACAATTCGGGATCAGACCCGGAGGAGGAGGCTCCCTAAAGAGGCATCGGTAGCACGGTCCGCCGTCGGTCGCAAACACCGAGGCCTGGCCCTCCCAACGGAAGACAGATCCGTAGACGTTCGGCTTTCCCAGGAGCACACAGGCGTCGTTGACGAGGTACCGGGTCGGGAAGTTGTCGGTCCCGTCGGCCACGATGTCGTACGACCCTAGGATTTCCAGCGCGTTGCCAGAGTCGAGCCGGACGTGGTGTGTTACCACGGACACGTTGGGGTTCACGTCGGCCAGTTGTTCCACCGCCGAATCCAGCTTGCTGCGCCCTACGTCCTTGGTGCCATGAAGGATCTGCCGTTGGAGGTTGGTGGCATCGACCTCATCGAAATCGACGAGGCCGAGTGTGCCGATCCCGGCAGCGGCGAGGTAGAGCGCGAGGGGTGAGCCGAGCCCTCCGGCACCCACCACGAGCACCCGTGCAGCCTTGAGGCGCAGCTGCCCCTCCTTGCCGACCTCGGGCAAAGATAGATGCCTGGCGTACCTACTGAGTTCGGAGGAATCCAGCTCGGGTTTTTTGCGCTCGACCAACTCGGTTCTCTCTCGGAAGACGGGCTTGCGTTCTCGACCGAGTTGCACCCCCGGGCTAGACCCGGAGTTCCCCCCTTGCCCAACCCAGGTTACACCTGGCCCTCCGTCACGGCGCCTCGACGTACCGGCGGCCCCCCAGTGCAGTGATACGTGTCGAGGCCGCGTCCTCGGCAAGCTGGGAGATCTCCTCGACCGGCCGGAGCCCGACGGCGGCGGCATCTGCCAACAGGATGAACAAGAATTGAAACTGGGTCGGGATACTGAGCGTGCTGCGATCCTGCCAGATCTCGCGGTCTTTGATTCCCCGGTACCGATACACGTCTTGGACCAAAGTCAGATTCCGTTCGAGATCGAACCACTCGGCCCCCATCTGGGCGGTCCCTTGGATCCAACCTTCCGGTGGGTCCGCTTCCAGGTCTCGCATTACCAGCTTGGTCGCAAGGCCATGCCGGACTCCGAACCGCTCCAAACCGAGTGACTGCAGGAGTCCGGCGGAACTGGCAAAATAGATCGGTCGCAGCTCGGCCGAGTTCTGAATCATGCTGAGGGCGATCCGGACCGCCCGATCCATGTAGGTCCCCGACGGATATGTGACCAAAACACTATCGAGCAACAAGCTGAGATCTTCTGGGAGTGTACCCGCCGTTACGGCGTTCAAGACCTCATCCGTAGCCAGAGAGACCGCCTGATCCGGGGGTGCACCGGTCGAATAGATGCCCGCAGCGAATTGCTCGTCGAAGGGCCTCTGCCGGCCCGGCGCCGTCCGGTCTCTGATTTGGCGCGGGTACCAGTCGGTGTAGAGATACTGGAGGACGATGACCGTCACATCCTTGCGCACCCCTTCAATCTCTTGAGCATACCAGAGCGGGAAGGTGTCGTTGTCCCCATTGGTGAACAGGACCCCATACGGCTCGACACTCATGAGCAGGTCGTACGCCCAGTCGAACGCGGCATAATCACCCGACCGGCTCGCCCATACCCGGTTGTAGGCGAGAGGGATGAAAGTGATCAACAGGATCGGCATCCACTTGCGGTAGGCGGCAGCCTCGCCCCATTGATTCGCAAGCGCCGCCCAGAATCCAGCCAGACCGATCCCGGCCAGATTCCCCCAGACGATGAAGCTCGCCACGAAGAAATAGTCCCTCTCGCGAACCTCGTGGAGGGTCCGGTCGGCAACGTCCGGCGCCAGCGAAAACCCTAGTTTGAAATTCAGGTACACGACCAGACCGACCGTGAGCGTCGCCGTCAACGCCGCTACGTAGCTGAAGATCATGCGGTCGGCACGCCACAACACGAGTAAGCCCATGAAACCCATCGCCATGAACAGTATGGTGGGAGCGAGTCGGGCTCCCATGGGCACTACGCTCAACTCGGCTCCGCGGGCCCACTGCCAATCGAAGTACTGAAAATAGTTAAGAAACTGGTATCTGAGCGGGGCCTGCCGTTCGCTGAGCGGAGGCTTCGCGTACTGCGCTCGCGAGAGATTGCTGGCCAATGCTGGGCACCCGCCCCCACCGTTGGTATATACCGCGACAACGGCACTTGGCACCGATTCACAGACCGGGTTCCCTTCATTGATGATGGGGTCCTGAGCTGCGCGGATCGGTAGGAAGAAATTGAACGAGATTCCCAGAATCACCAGGGGAATAGCTCGGATCCAAAAGCGCGCACTCAACAACACCGCTGGGCCGGCCAGCAATACGAACAAGGCTAGAGCCGGTGCAGGAAGGACGGACATGAGGTGATTGCTCGCCCCCAACACCATCAGGTAAAGGGCGGCAAGGAGGGCCCTGACTCCCGCCGGCTCCCCGCGCTGATCGTACCATCTGATCGCAAGCCACGAGACCGCAGCGATCACGGCCACACTCACCGTGTAGACCTTTTCGTTCGCCGTGGATTGGTTCCACACCGTGTAGGCGGTCGCCCCCATCACTGCGCCGCACGCAGCTCCGATCGTGAGCATCCACCGCTCTTCGATCACGGTGGACAGCACCCGATGCCCGACCAAGAAGAAAAAGAACGTGGCAGCCGAGCTCGTAGCGGCCGCCAGGAGGTTGATTCGCACCGCCACCGGCAGGCCCAACGGAGCCAGCAAGAGGCTCCATACCCGCGCAAGTGAGACAAACAGAGGATTGCCCGGGGGATGAGGAATGCCCAGGAGATGCCCCGTAGTGATGTACTCGCTGGCGTCCCACCAAGCTGTGGTGGGCGATAGGGTCAGAACGTAGAGGCCGAAGATGGCCAGCCCGAGCAGTGCCCCTTCCCGGTACGGTGGTCGATATTCGGTCATTCCATAAACTACCCCTGAAGGGTCAGGGCGTCGACGCGTTTGATCCCGCGGGTGTTGCGGGTGGCGCCTGGCGGTCCCGACCACGCCAATCATACCTTCTCCCCCCATGACGACGGTGTTGAGAACCACCAGAGCCCTCACGAGTTGGATCACCGGCAGGTCGGCCGTAGAGGAATACGAGACCGTTCTGTCCAGAGGGGATCGTGAGGTTCCGGCTTCCGTCATCCTCCCGGCCGGAGCACGCCGGAACCTGCCGGGGTGGGTCGTTCTACATGGGGTTACCCGACCCGGGCGGTTCCACCCGACCCTGCTGCGCTTCGTTCGCGCCCTGGCGTCTTCCAAGGCCGCTGTCCTCGTGCCCCAGATTCCCGAGTGGGTGGACCTGAGTCTGGAGCCCGAACGGACCCTTCCAACAGTTCGGGCCGCACTAGACGGCCTCCGGTCTCTTCCAGGCACGTCGGACGGGCCCTATGGGCTGATCGGCTTTTCCTTCGGCGCGCCACAAGCGATGATCGCCGCCGCTCACCAGGATGTGTCGGAGCAGTTGGCGGGGGTCGTCGGGTTCGGCAGTTACTTTGACGTCGCGAGCATGGTCCGCTTTCAGATGACGGGTCGGTTCGACTTGGGAGATGCCACCCATCGCCTCCGACCCGACCCGTACGGGCGATGGATCATGGGATGGAACCACCTCACNTCNATNCCTGAATACCAGAACGCCCAGGACGTCGCCGATGCCTTACGGCGCCTCGCCGTCGAAGCCGGCGAGCGNCGGATCCTGGCGTGGGANCCTTCTTACGACACGCTCAAGGAGCACCTCAAAGGACAGGTGTCGGAGGATCACAGGGAGATCTTCGATCTGTTTGCACCTCCGTCTGACCGCGAGCCGGCGGAGACCGAAGCAGAGCGGATCGCGCCGCTGCTGACCCACGCGGCCATGAAGAGCACTCCGCTCTTGGACCCGCTCCCCTTCCTGGACCGCCTAGAGCCCCCCGTCCAACTCATTCATGGACGAAACGATCGCCTGATTCCATATACGGAGACGCTCCGCTTGGAGGCGGCGTTCCCCGAAGGAAAGAGCATCGACACGACGATCACAGCGCTTATGGATCACTCGGAGCAGGGGGGGCGGCTGGCCAACATAGGTAAGGAGATCAGCGAGGGTGTGAAGTTGCTCCGAACGCTCGGACGTCTACTGGGAACTGTTTACTTGTAGACCTTCACAGCCTTCCGAGTCTCATCTTCCCGCGAGAAGCTGTCCAGCGGCCGAGCTGACCTCGGGATCCTTGTCGGATTTCGCCTTCTCGACCAGGCTCAGGGCGTGGGGCGTGCCTATGGAAGCGAGTGCGGAGAGGCCAGCGATGCGCACTCCAGTCGGCGGACTGGAGAAAAGACGGCGAACGCCCCCGAACCCCCCTGAACGGCCCGACCGGCGTTGTCGAATGTCCGGCCACACCGCTAGAATCTTTCCGTACGGGTCGCTCGAGTTGGGATGGCCCGCGGGCTAACTCTCTTTTTCGACCAGAACCTTTCCCGACGAGGCTCACATGCGGTGTCGCTCGAACGGTCTCCGCCGTTCCCGACTCACGGGGACGATCAGAGTGCTCGGTGCGTGCGCCGTTCTTTTCAGCTGGACCGCATCACCAGCCACGTCACAGGTCGTGGCAGAGGATGTGTTATCAGCCCTGCGCTACCGGCACATCGGGCCCGTAGGCAACCGCGTGGCCGCCGTGACCGGTGTGCCCGGAGATCCCAACACGTACTACTTCGGTGCAGCTTCCGGGGGGATCTTCCGTTCCAGGGATGGGGGTCACAGCTGGACGCCGATCTTCGATGCACAGGACGCCGCCTCGATCGGCGCGATCGCGATCGCGCCCTCCGCAGACAGTGTGATCTGGGTCGGCACCGGAGAGCCGTTCATCCGTAGTAATGTCTCGATCGGCGACGGAGTCTACAGATCGACGGATGGCGGCGATACCTGGGAGCACAAGGGCCTCTCAGCGACTGGCCGGATCGGGCGGATGGTCGTACACCCCACCGACCCCGACATCGTCTACGCAGCGGCTCTCGGCCACCTATATGGCCCCCAGGAGGAGAGAGGCATCTTTCGTACGACCGACGGTGGCAACTCCTGGGATCGTGTCCTCTTCGTTGACGAGAGCACTGGAGGCGTCGACGTGGTCATGGACCCCGGTGACCCCGGGGTCCTCTTCGCGGCTACTTGGCAAATGTTCATACAGCCGTGGGGACGCTGGAGCGGAGGCCCGGGCAGTGGGATCTACATGTCCCGTGACGCGGGCGACACCTGGGAGCGATTGGAGGGGCGTGGGCTTCCGACTGGCACCATGGGCAAGATCGGGCTCGCTATAGCTCCCTCGGACCCGGACCGCATCTACGCCCTCATCGAAACCAATACGAATCGTGACTATGAGCTGCTGGATGAGCATGAAGGAGTCCTGTGGCGCTCGGACGACGGGGGCCGCAACTGGGCGATGGTCAACGCCGACCACACCCTCGCGCAGCGACCTCTCTATTACACCCGTGCCGTCGTGGCTCCGGACGACCCCGACGAAGTTCACTTTCTTTCGACGCGCTACACGCGTTCTCTGAACGCCGGCGAAGACTTCTCGGTCGGCAACCCCGGCGGCGACAGTCACGACATGTGGATCGATCCCCTTCTGCCCAATCGCATGATCGTCGGCCACGACTCAGGGGTGAGTATCTCCACCGATCGGGGAATGAGTTGGTGGCGCCCCCGGCTCCCCATCGCACAGATGTACCACGTGAACACGGACACACGAATCCCGTATTCCGTCTACGGAAACCTCCAGGACGGCGGTACACAGATGGGCCCCAGCAATTCGCTCACATCAGGGGGAATTTCCATCGGCGAGTGGCAGTCCGTGGGAGGCTGCGAGACCGGGTTCTCTGTGCCCGACCCAGTGGAGCCCAACATCGTGTGGGCCGGGTGTTACGACGGGAGCCTCACGCGCTACGATCACCGGTTGGGGCTGGCCCGCAGCGTGAGCGTGTGGCCGGCCAATCCCGAGGGGTGGGCCGCGGGTGATCTCCGATACCGCTTCCAGTGGACCTTTCCGATCCACATTTCGCCGCACGATCACGAACGCATCTACGTGGGTAGCCAGCACGTCCACGTGACGATGAACGGTGGCCAGAGCTGGGAGGTGCTGAGCCCTGACCTCACGACCAACGACAAGTTCAAACAACAGCGCACGGGCGGGCTCACGCTGGACGACGCCGGGCCCACATACGCCGCCGTTCTCTTTGCGATCGCGGAATCGCCCGTGGAAGAGGGCGTGATTTGGACCGGGTCCAACGACGGGCTCGTACATATCTCGCTCGACGGCGGACAAATCTGGACGAATATTACGGAAAACATCCCAGACCTCCCGCCATGGGGCACAATCTCCAATATCGAACCCTCCCCCCACGACGCCGGAACCGCGTACCTGACGGTCGACCTCCATCAGCTGGGCGACACCGAGCCATACGTCTACAGGACGACTGACTACGGAGATTCCTGGACATCACTGAACCAGACAATCCCGAGAAGTGTGTTCAGCTACGCGCACGTGGTTCGGGAAGACCCGGTGCGGCCGGGCCTTCTCTATCTCGGCACCGAGAACGCCCTCTACGCGTCACTGGATGACGGAGAAAACTGGACGAGGATGCGAAGCAATTTGCCTCCCGCTCCCGTTCACGATCTGACGATCCAGAGCGGCTTCAACGATCTAGTGGTGGCAACCTATGGCCGCGGCTTCTGGATCATGGACGATATTACACCTCTCCAACAGCTGACCGAGGAAGTGATGGCGTCGGAGGTCCACCTGTTCACTCCGAGAACCGCCTACCGCTTTCTCACGCGCCAACCCTCGCAGAGCCAACCCCAGGACCCCGGCACGGGAACCAACCCGGTGTACGGCGCGTCCATTTCGTTCTACTTGGAGAGTGTTCCGGCAGGGGGTGTGCGACTCGAAATCCACGATGAGGCTGGTCAGTCCGTACAAGTCCTCGGCATGAACCGCCTCCGTCCCGGCATCAATCGGGTGCACTGGGATCTTCGGGAGACATCGTCCACCACGCCGAGGCTCAGAACCGTTCCGTTGGAGCACGCCCATGTGGAGTTGTCAGATCAGGAGTGGAGACCGTTGGGTGAGGGCGGCCGTGTGACGCCGCTGGCAACTCCCGGCACGTATACGGTGACACTTCGTGCTGCAGGGTTCGAGTTGGTACAGCCGTTGGAGCTCCTGAAGGACCCTAACTCGGGGGGTAGTGACCTGGAAATCCAAGAGCAAGTGACCATGGTGCGGGAAATTCGCGAGTCTGTGGATTCCGTGGTCTCGTTGATCGACCGGATCGAGCGCATCCGGGCTCAGACCCAGCTCGTGCTGGAACGGAACGGCGACCATGCAGCCGCAGAGGAGGTCCGTCAGGCCGGTGCGACACTGGAAGCGCTGCTCATCGACCTGGAAACGCGTCTCTTCGACGTGCGTCTTACTGGAGGTACCGCGCGACAGGATACCCTCCGCTCTGCTAGGCGCCTCTATGCCCGGCTCACGAGCCTCGCCGGTTACATCACCGGAACCGACGATCGGCCCACGGATCAGAGCAGGGAGGTCTTCGAAATGCTCCGAAGCGAGTTGGGAGACTACCAGCGCCAGATGGCAGCACTAGGAGAAGACCTGGCAACGTTCAACAGGCTACTCGACGACCGAGGAATCGAGCCTATCGCCCTAAACTAAGGCAGTGGCGACTCCACTTCTACGTGTGGAGGGGGATAGGGATCGACGGTCCCGCGCAAGACAGTCCGCCGCCGAAGGCGGTGGAGCGAAGCGCTGGCTGGAGCGGGACCGTGAACTCCTCTTCCACCCACGGGCTAGAAGTGGGCCCCGGACCCGACGGCCAAGGAAGTCAACCTCGTTTGATTAGGGCCCGCACTATGATACCCGCAACTATCGCGAACCCGAGCGCGGTCTTCGCCGTCTGACTCAAACGGCTTTCGAGATCTTCGATGGCCTCGCGGCCGGACGGGGCAGCGGGATCCTGCGTGAGATGTATCGCGCAGTAGTCGGAGCCCTTCATGGCATTCAACCGACAGTCCGTTCCTTTCCTGGTCGTACCCTTACATTGTGCCACGTACTCACCTCCTCACTGCATCGGGCACGCACACTACACCCTAATTATACGCGCGACCGCCCGACGGGATTCATTTCTTTCTTTCAGCATGCCCTACGAGCCGAACTCGATTCCTTGGTCCAATGGCAACTCCGTACTCCATCCGTGTGGTCAGGGCTTCACCGCTGCACCGGCATCGAGTTGGGACAGCCGGTCCGAGTGGTGCCGACTCACCAGCGTCGCGTGTCCTTCCACGTCGTGGACGCGGAGGATTTCGACGCCCTTCTCGACAAGACCGCGGCTGACAGTGAGTGTCTCCGCATCGCGCCCGGCGCTCGGCTTCTCCGTGACGGTTCGCAGAAACGACTTCCGGCTGTGACCGACCAGTAGCGGGATCTCAAGGTCATGAAAGCGCTCCACATGCTCAAGGAGATGCCAACTCTGGTGGGCCGTTTTTCCGAAGCCGATCCCCGGATCGAACACAAGGCGGTGCCGTTTGATGCCTCTGCGGTCGAACTCCGCCAACCGCTCCTCCGCCCAAGAAATCAAGAACTCCACCGAGTCACGATCGGGCGGAATGGACTCTCCCTTCACGACCGGGATCGAGAGGCTGTGCATGAACACGAGTGGAACGTCGGTACTCTCGGCGATCTCCAACATCTCGGGTTGGGTGAACCCGGTCACATCGTTGAGGATATCTACGCCGATGTCCAGCGCCGACCTGATGGTCGAAGGATTTCGGGAGTCGATACTGATCTGGAAAGGATCTCGACGTCCCAGCGACCGAACTTCCCCCTGAAGTGCCCGCAGGCCATGCAGCACCGGCTCGACTCGAGCCCACTCGGTTGCCGGATCGATGGTAGCCCCATCTGGGCGCGTGGATTCGGCGCCGACGTCTATGATGCCGGCGCCCTCCTCTACGAGTCGCCTTGTGTGCATGAGGGCGGTCTCGGGTTCCAGAAAACGCCCTCCGTCGCTGAAGCTATTGGGAGTGATGTTGAGGATTCCCATGAGGGTGGGGTAACTCACGTCGATGTCGGCGTCCGGTGAGTGGGCGATCTTCCCCACCGACGCCCGGGCTCCGGCGCGGCTGGCGTGAGCTTCCACGGTCTCAGAATCGAGGATCGTGTCGGGAATCAGGTCACGCAGAGGCTCCAGTACGAACGGGCGCTTCAAGATCTCCGGATGTGGGATGGTCAGATCGTCGGATTTTATCTCACATCCGTCCCACCAGAGGATATCTATGTCGATCACTCTAGGGGCCCACCGCCTATGGTCCTGCCGCCCCAAGGAACTCTCGATCTCTTGGACGTGTCGCAGGAGAGCGCCGGGCTCGAGGGTCGTCTCCCCCAAGAGCGCACAGTTCAGATAGGGTAGGTCCCAGGCGGCCGGAGCCCCGGTGGGCGTCAGCGCGGGCGACCCATAGATCCGGCTCAATCGTACCGCGTGAAGAACCGCTCCAGAACCTCGGGACAGGCGCGAAATAGCCCTCTTCAGGTGGATCGCACGATTTCCCAGGTTACTGCCGAGGCCGAGGATCACCATGGCTCGGTCCCCTGCCAGTTGCCCACCGTGAATTCGGCGCGCCTGGTACGCGGGGCTAGCCTGACCTGAGGTTTTCCGCGTAGACCCACCAGAGATCCTTGTCCCCGTAGCCGCCGGCCCTCTCGGAGTCGAAGTAGAAGATCTGGAAATCAGGGGAAAACGCAGGGCAGCGGTCGTTCTCCTCCGTGTTCACCAGTGGGCCCAGGTTGACGAGTGGCCCCCATACACCGCGGCCGTCGCGGGTCGTCACATATATGTCCTCTTCGCCGTACCCCTCGTCGCGGGTCGCGGTGATGTACAGTGAGCGGCCATCAGCGGACGGCAGCGAATGGTGTTCGCTGCCAGCAGAGTTGATCTGGGGACCGAGGTTCACGGCCTCCTGCCAGACGCCGTCCATCCTCTCCGACCGCCAGATGTCGTTTCCGCCGTATCCGCCGGGACGCGTCGACGTCCAGTAGGCCACACTCCAGTCCGGCCCGGTGAAGTAGAGGCAGTGGTCGGCGGCAGGAGAGTTGATGGGCGCTCCGAGGTTCCTTGGCTCCGCCCACTCGCCATCCACTTTGTCACTCACCCAGATGTCCATGCTGCCCATACCACCAGGTCGATCGCTCATGATGTAGAGCTGGTTGCCATCCGGAGAGAGGAGCGGTTCGACCTCGAAGTACTCGGTGCTGATCGGCGCAGGCACAATTTCCGCGGCACTCCACTGGCCGTCGACGAGCCTCGACGTGCAAATGTCGTTTCCACCATCCGGCCTGCGGTCAGCGCAGTTGAAGTACATCGTGCGGCGGTCTGTCCCGAAGGTCGGCTCCGAGTCCCGTCCGGCGGCATTCAGGGCGGCACCCATGTTCACGGCCTGGGTCTGGGCACGAGACAGTGGTGAGCGCTGGGCGTTGAGACCGTTGAAGGCCAAGAGCCCTAAGCCGCTCGCGATGAGCGCCGGGGTCAGCAGCTTCATCGGGGTCCTCCTGTAGATGTGGGTAGAGGAGCCACTCTACGACGGATCACCACGCCCGACCAGTAGCGAGGTCCCCTCAGAATGGTCGCAACCCACTAGCTCAACGCAAGCTCGGCCCCTAACCTGGCAAGGCGTGACGACAAGTAACAGCGTGGCTATCGCGATGGACACCAGGAGATAAAGACCGATGCAAAGTCACTACCGTCCAGGCCGCCTCCCTGGCTGCCTCCCCGTACGGCTCGCCCTCGGGTTCGTCCTTGTGCTGGCGGGGTTTGGTCATGCTAGCGCTCAAGCCGTCCCTCAAGCCGCCCCTTCGGCCGATGCCACGGGTGTGGAATTCCCGAGTACGAATCGTCCCGATGTGCGAGGCGTACATGGGGCCGTGAGTTCGGACCATCCGCTCGCCACGGCGGCGGGGCTCGCCGTGCTGAAGAATGGGGGCAACGCGGTGGACGCTGTGGTGACCATGGCGAGCGTGTTGGCGGTCGTACGACCCCACATGAACGGGGTGGGCGGTGACGCCTTCGCCATCTTTTTCGACGGAGCCACGGGTGACGTGGTGGGGATGAACGGGAGCGGCCGGGCCGGCGCCCTCGCCGAACCTTCTTTCTTCGAGCAGGGGGGGCGGCAATCCATCCCCGGTTCCGGGCCACTTTCAGTCAGTCTCCCAGGGGCGGTGGCCGCGTGGGACGACGCACTGACCCGTTTCGGCACCATCTCGCTCGCGGAGGCAATGGCCCCGGCGATCGCCTATGCGCGGGAGGGCTTTCCGGTGTCCAGCCGACTCGCGAGCGACATCGCAGGGGCGTCGCGAGGTCTGAACCAGCCCGCGCGCGGCTTATATCTACCAGGCGGCTCAGCGCCCCCCGTCGGATCACTCTTGAAGAACCCGGCCCTGGCCGTGACCCTCGAACAGATCGCTGAAGAGGGCAAAGACGGGTTCTACCGAGGCAGACCCGCCGAGGCAATTTCCGCGTTCCTGGAGCGGGACGGTGGCTACCTCAGGACGGCGGACTTCGCAGCTCATGAGACCACCTGGATGTCTCCGCTTGAGGGCACCTACCTCGATCACCGCATCCTGGTGCTGCCACCGAACACACAGGGGATCGCCCAACTTGCCCTCATGGAGATGGCGGCGGAACATGATCTAACGGCAATGGGGCACAACACGGCCGACTATCTACATACGCTCATTGAGCTCAAGAAGCTCGCTTTCGCCGATCGAGACCGGTGGGTCGCAGATCCCGAATTCGCCGACATCCCCGTCGAGAAACTGCTCGACGCGGATTACCTCCAGAGGCGCGCCGTCAACTTCGGAGCGAACGCCGCAGAGGACGTACTACCGGGAATCGACGGACCTGTCGCGACCAACGTGCGGCAGGGGGACGCCGATGATTCGGGAGACACCGTCTACATCACGGCCGTCGACCAGTGGGGCAACGCCGTGAGTTGGATCCAGAGCTTGTTCGCCTCTTTTGGTTCGGGGTTGCTGGAACCCGAAACGGGCGTCGTTCTCCAGAATCGCGGGTCGCTTTTCACGCTCGACCCGAACCACCCCAACGTGGTCGCACCCGGCAAGCGGCCGTACCACACGCTCACCCCTCTCATGGCCTTGAATCGGGATGGCAGCCTGGCCTTCACACTCGGCACGCCGGGCGGGGACAGCCAAACGCAGTCGCTGATTCAGATCGTGAACAATGTCTTCCTGTTCGGGATGACGCCCCAGGCGGCGATCGAGGCTCCCCGTTTTCGGAGTTATAACGGCCTCCGTGTGGATTTCGAGGATCGGATTCCCGCTGGTGTCCTCTCGGATCTGGGCGCACGCGGCCACGAACCCCGTGTGATCCACGGTTGGACGGCNACCTTCGGCGGGGCGCACATGATTCGGGTCGAGCNATCGGGGACTCTCACGGCGGCGGCCGACCCGCGGCGNGAAGCTTATGCGATGGCGTACTGAGCGGGACCTACACTAGTTTCCGGAGTGCCGTCCTTCTGAGGCGGCCGACGCCCNAACTGACAATCAGCGGAGGACGGTTCATGTTGAAGGCTCCCACCGGCGCGGTAGCCGTACTCGCCGCGATCGTCGCGTTTGCCGCGCTCGCACCTCGAGGGCTCCAGGCCCAGGCGACAGCGCTGCAAAGGGGAAGCGACAATATCGAGGTGCTCGGNCACCTTCCTCTGGGCCCCACGCTGAGCGTCTCGGATATCGATATCGAGCAGGACTTGGCCCGTCCGTACGCCTACGTCGGCCGTATGCAGTATGGCGACGCGGGACCGAGAGGCTTGGACATCATCAGCATCGAGGATCCCGAGCATCCCGAGCTCCTGTACCAATGGCGAATCGAGGACCAGGAGCTCCATACCGGCAACGGCGGCATGGACGTGAAGCACTTCAAGGTGAACGGACGCCACTACGTCGTGCAGTCGCTCCAATTCGGTGGTGGTGGACCGGACCGCGATCTGGGTGCGGTGGTGCTCGACGTGGAAGGTCTCCCGGACGCATCGAGCGTTCGGGAAGTGGCCCGCATCCGTGAGCCACAACTTCCGGGTGGCTTTCACAACATCTTCGTCTACAAACACTCGGANGGCCGAGTACTCCTCTTCGCCACCGTCAGTGGCCCGTATGCCATTGCCTACGATCTCGGGAAGATCGTCGAGGGAGCCTCGCCTGAAGAGGCCCTAGCGGGCCGAGTCCCGAACCCGCAGTCGGGCGGGTCCCGGGGCTACCATGACTTCTATCTCGGATACCATCCCGACACGGATGAGGACCGCTTCTACGGTGGAGGCGCTGGCGGTTACTACGTCTACGACGTCACGAACCTGGACGCGCCGGAGTTGCGGGTCACACTCACCGGGATAAGCGGNATCTCAAACGGCCACACCTTCACACCCAGCTCGGACGGTCGCTACGTCGTGGCCGAATCNGAGTANGAGTTCGCGCCACTTCGGATCTTCGACCTGCAGCCGGCGCTNGAGGGACGGGTCCAGACGATTCGCCGACCGATTTCGGGATGGACGGCGGACTACAGNAACCTCGTCCACAACCATGAGGTTCGTTGGCCCTTCCTGTTCGTGTCGGGTTACCTCGATGGACTCCAGGTGGTCAACCTTCAGGATCCGGCTAACCCNGTCACCATCGGCTATTACGATACGTACATCGGTCCTCGCAGCACGACGCGCACACCGGTCTTTAACGGCGCCTTNGGCATCGACGTGCGNAACGCCGACGGTCTGATCGTGATCAGTGACATGAGNACCGGTTTCTGGGCCTTCCGAATGGACGGGTTCCAAGGCTGGAATGGAGAAAACTGGGGCGTGCCGGACATTTCGAGCGCTCAGAAGTGGGATGAGCCCACGCGTCGCCCGAGGAGCGACTAGGTCCGAATGATTTCGATCGTACTGGCAGCCTTGGCCGGGGCGGGCNTTGCCGGCCCCGAATCGCCGACCGAGTGCCGACTGGCCGCGCCCGTCGCCCCCGAGTTCTATGTAATCGAGTTGGTCTCCACTCGCCGGATNCCNGGATCAGGAGCGGCGACTGGTACGGTCGATGTCACGTTTGNTCCGTCTCCCTTCGGAGTGAGCCTGACGGAGAACGGGGACTACCTGAGGGATCTCGAGATCAACGTGAGCAACTTGAGGGCCCCGGATCAGGGATCCTTCGTGGTNTGGGTCACCACCCCNCAGTTGGACAGTATCGAGAGGGTTGGCGTGTTGGGTGACNGCNCACTCCGAGGGCAGGTTCGGTGGAANAANTTTCTCGTCGTCGTATCGCTCGAACAGGACGACGCCTCCANCGCCCCGCGATGGGCCGGCCCCATCATCNTCCGCGGNATGTCCAAGAGCGGGGCGATGCACACGTCCGCCGGCCATGGGCCGTTCGAGACGGAGAACTGCGCGTCGTACGGTTTCAGAGAGTAGACGAATGAGGCTCGCCGCATTCGTGGTGGGGCTCGCTCTGTGCTTCACCCCGGCGGCAGCGCAGCAGGTCGCCAGTCCAATCGGATCAGGGGACAGCCTGGTTTGGCGTATGCCGCCCACCAGCCCCAACATGCAGATGCTGATGGCGCCCTTCATGGGGATCGTTCCCGACGTCACGCCGTTCCTTCCCGGACCCGACGTGGACGTCGGCACACTTCCCGAAGCGGCGGTGNGTGATGTGGTCCAACTGGNGGACGGGGACACACTCCGCCTCGCGGCGACGCTGTTACGCCGNGAAATCGGCGGCCGGATGGTCAAAGTATACGGGTTCAACGGACAGTCCCCCGGACCAACGATACGGGTGCCGCAGCACTCCACGATCATTGTCGAGTTTACGAACGCCATCGACTTCCCCACGACACTTCGGTGGCACGGCGTGCGGGTGGGCAACCAGTTCGATGGTGTACCCGGTCAGACCCAGTCACCGGTTCGTGTTGGTGACACCTACACCGCGGAGGTCTACTTCCCCGACGCCGGGGCATTCTGGTACCACCCACACCAGCGCGGGCACATCGCCCAGGAGCTCGGACTGTACGGCGCCATCATCGTCGATTCCCCCGATCCGCAGTACTACAGCTCCGCGAATCTCGAAGAAACATTGATGCTCGACGATGTACTCGTCGACGACTTGGGAATCCTCCCGTTCGGCTTCGAGGCTCCTGCGCAAGCGCTCATGGGACGTTTCGGAAACGTTCTGCTCATCAACGGCCAGCCTGACTATCGGCGGAGCGTTAACAAGGGAGACGTAGTCCGCCTGTTCCTGACCGACGCTTCGAACACTCGGCCGTTCAATCTCCGGATCGAAGGCGGCGTCCGCATGAAACTGGTCGGTGGAGATCTCGGAAAATTCGAGAGAGAGGAGTGGGTAGCATCCATCGTCATCGCACCCGGGCAACGCTACATCGTGGACGTGATGTTCGAGGAGGAGGGCGAGTTCCCTCTCACGAACCGAATCACAGCTGTCGATCATTTCCTCGGAGAGTTCGAGTACCAGGTGGATACCCTGGGGATCTTCAACGTGTCGAGTCGGCCGACCGATTACGAGTACAGCGCCGAGTTCGCAACGCTGAGGACCTACGACGGTGGGTTCGACGAGGTCCGGGCTCAGGCCGGGCGGCCAGTGGACGAGGAGTTGGTGCTTTCTCTACGGATCGGAGCGCTCCCCCTCCCCGTGATCCGGATGCTGGAGATCGACACGCTCTACTACCCGCCGGTCGAATTCAACGACGCCATGCCGATGATGAACTGGTTGTCCACCGGAATGAACGTGCTCTGGCTGATGCACGAGCCGGCCCCGGATGTGGATCCGCGTGACCTAAGCCCGGCGATCGGGTGGCGGTTCCGGCAGGGGGACCTCGTGAAGATCCGGCTCTTCAACGACCCCGGTTCATGGCACCCGATGAGTCATCCGCTGCATCTGCACGGGCAACGCTTTGTGGTGCTGGAACAAGACGGGGTCCCCAGCTCGAACCTGGTATGGAGAGACACGGTGTTCGTTCCGGTAGGATCGACCGTCGATCTCATGGTGGAGATGTCCAATCCGGGCAGCTGGATGTTCAACTGCCAGATTCCCGAGCACCTGGGCGCTGGGATGTCGATGAGCTTCTCGGTGCAGGCGTCGGGGGCTTAGAACGCCACTGAAAAAAAGGCCCGGCGACCGTTTTCAGGTCACCGGGCCCTCTCAATCACTGTTCCTCGCTCACACGAGGGAATCCGTCCTTCCTAATTCCCTTCCGACGGCCATGTAGCGCCCTGGTGCCGCGCCACACTCCCGATTCCTTTGTACACGAACTTGTGAACCCGCCGGCCCTCGTAGGTCTCCGTCACGTAGATGTTGCCCTCCGAGTCGGTGTCGATGCTGTGGACCGCCTGGAACATACCGGCATAACGGCCACCGGTGCCGATCGTGGAGATTTCCTGCATGCTCTCCCTGTTCACGATGCGAATCCGCGCGTTCTTGCCGTCGGCGATATACAACCAGGCCTGCTCGGCGTCGGGCGAGAAGCCGATGTCCCAGACCGCTCCGTCACCTAATGTGGCGGGGGCGAAGAACGCCTCTCGTACGAACGTGCCGTCCGTCTGGAAGACCTGAACCCGGTTGTTAGGGCGGTCACACACGTAGACGAGACCGTCGTTCGACGGCTCGGCGCAGTGGACCGGGGTGCGGAACTGCTGTTCCATGTAATCGTCCGAGGACCATCCGGTTCCGCCCTGTCGCGCCCCTTCGTACTGGAAAGAGTCATCCGGGACATTACCGTAGGCACCCCAGAATCTCTTGATCTCTCCGGTGTCCATGTCGACGACCGCCACCCGCCGGTTGCTGTACCCGTCGGAGAAATACGCTTCATTGGCTGCAAAGTCGAACTCCACATCGGCCACTTGGCTGAAGTGGGTCTCGCTGTTGCTGTCCCGACCCTGCCGTGGCTCGCCGTACGTCTGAAGGTATTGACCTTCATTGCTGAACTTGAGCACGTGAGAGTCACCGCCACTGTTGCCGCCGATCCAGATATTACCCATCTGATCGACCCCCAGCCCGTGGTTCGAGCCCGGCCATACATACTCATCCGTCGGAGACGGGCCGCCCCATCCCCGAATGAAGTTCCCCTCCGAATCGAACTGCATGACCGGAGGCGCTGAGGAGCAGCATTCCGCCAGAGGCGGGTCCTGGTCCGCCCCTGCCTCGGCACCGGCAACACCCCGGTGTACGATATAGACGTCGTCCTGGGCATCGATCGTCACGCCGATGACGGTCCCGTAGATCCAACCGTTCGGGAGGGGCTTCGGCCAGAAGGGGTCCACCTCGAACATAGGTGCTTGTACCATCTGTGTAGTGGCCACGGCTTCGAGTCCCGCTCGCACCGCCCCGAGTAGGGCCATGAGCGCAACCAGACTGCCGCCGAATATCAGATTCCGTCGCCGGCTCATATTTCCTCTCCTTGTTGTCTTTTCATCATCGGACGCCCTCACTGGGACGCTGCGGGATAGAGGGCGCCTTGGTGCTCCGACGTTACCGGACCATAACCGAGGTTCGTGAATTTCTGAAGACGCCTGCCCTGCCCGTCCTCAGCCGTGTACACGTTGCCATCTTCGTCCACGGCAACACTACCCAGTTCGCGGAAGTGGCCCGGGTAACGTCCCCCCACGCCGAAGGAGGTTCGGATCTCAAGCGATTCCCTGTTGAGGATATAGACCCGCTCGTTCATGCCATCGGCGACGTACAAGAATTGCTGCCCACGGTCCGGCGAAAACGCGACGTCCCAGACGGCACCACTACCCAAAGTTGCCCCCGCGATGATCACCTCGTTCACGTAGGTCCCGTCCGTCTCGAATACCTGGATCCGGTTGTTCCCCCGGTCGCAAACATAGACGAGCCCGTCGTTGGAGAGCTCAGCACATGTGACCGATCGGAACTGCTGGGATGGGTCAGCCGAGGGGTTGTAGGGCCCGAGGTCCGAGTCGTCGGGGTCGTTCCCATAGGCGCCCCAGGATCGAAGCTGCTCCCCCGACGTCATATCAAGGACGGCGACTCTTCGGTTGACGAAACCATCTGCCACGAACACCTCGTTCGCGCCCTCGTCAAAGGAGAACCCAGCCGGGCCACCGTAGCTGTTGCTGCTCATACTGTTCTGGGCCTGACCGGTCTCGCCGATCGTCATCAAATGCCCACCAGTGCGCGAGAACTTGAGGATGTGGCTATCCACGGTTGGTGGGGGCCGCGGCCCGGCCGCAGCACCTCCACGACCGCCAAAACGACCTCG
>PCCM01000013.1 GCA_002731735.1 Gemmatimonadota bacterium
GACGCCAAGAGCGGGACACCGGTGACTCCCGGAGCCATCTCTGAACGGGACTCGCGTGTTTGATTGCCACCCCGTACTCTCAGAAAGTTCGTCCTGCTAAGCTGAGCCTGCTCTCTTGTCTTGCTCCGCGACCCCGACTTTCCGAGGGATGGAAATGATCCGTAAAGCAACGATTACCTTCGCTCTGCTCAGCCTGTTCGCGGCGCCCGCAGCCACGCAGGACTTCCCGCTCGCCAGTCCCGAGGAGGTCGGACTTTCCTCCGAGCGCCTCCAGCGAATCGACGATGTCTTCGGTAGCTACGCCGAAGAAGGTCGCACGGGGGGTGTGGTCGGGATGGTGCTGAGACACGGAAAGCTCGCGTACACAGGGGCTTGGGGAATGAGGGACGTGGCGGCGGGTGACCCCGCCGAGGCGGACGACATCTATCGCATCTTCTCCATGACGAAGCCGATCACCAGCGTGGCGGTGATGATGCTCTATGAAGAGGGGCGCTTCTTCCTCACCGATCCCGTCGGTCAGTACCTACCCGAGCTCGCCAACCTCCCGGTAGCCCTGCTCTCCGAAGCGACTTCCCCGGATGACATTCCGACGGAGCGGGCACGCCGTCAGATGACGATCCAGGACCTGCTGCGCCATACGTCCGGTCTGACCTACGGGAGCTTCTCCAACTCCGTCGTCGACCAGCTCTACGGTCGCAACAGAGTCGGGGGTCAGCCGACCCTCGCGGACATGGTGACCGAAATGGGCAAGATCCCGCTGATGTACCAGCCTGGAACGGCCTGGCACTACAGCCTTTCCACCGACGTGCTCGGCCGGCTCGTGGAGGTCATCTCGGGGCAGTCGTTCGACGAGTTCCTACGAGAGAGGATTTTCGAACCCCTCGGTATGGACGATACAGGTTTTTATGTGCCGGCCTCCAAGCTCGATCGTTTCGCCCGCAGCTATGGGCACCGCGGAGCCGAGCGGACACTCACACTCGGCGACACGATGCGCTTCACGCGGCCCCCCACGAACCTCTCCGGAGGCGGCGGACTGGTCTCCACCGCACACGACTATTCCAGATTCGCCCAAATGTTGCTCAACGGCGGAGAACTCGACGGAGCTCAGATCCTCAGCCGGAAAACGATCGAGTTGATGACCATGGATCACCTGCCGGAGGGGGTTCCGACCGAGTTCCTGTCACCCGGATGGGGCTTCGGGCTCGGCTTCACCGTCAAGAACGAGGCGGGAACGGACGGAATGCCCGGATCCGTGGGGAATTTCTACTGGTTCGGCGTGCAGGGGACTTCGTTCTGGGTCGATCCCGAGGAAGACCTCATCGGCATCTTCATGATTCAGATTCGTCCGAATCGTGACGTCACGTTCAGACAGCAGTTCAAGAGGCTCGTATATCAGGCGGTGATCGAGTAGGTCTCCTCCCAAGCCTCCTAGTTGTAAAGGTACGAAGCGACCAGCATGAACTGACGAGGCCACCCCAGATTCACGTTGGCGGTGCCCCCGGAGCTAAAGTACCGTTCGTCGAGCAGGTTGTGGCCGGACAGCGTAAACCGCACAGGCCCCGGCGACCAGTATGCGCTGGCATCAAGCAATGGGTACCCATCCAGAAGAAGGATGTTGTCCTGGTCGGCGAAGCGGTCACCGACGTACTTGAAGCGCAGCGTGAATCCTACGTTGTCGACCGGCTCGTAGCTGCCACCCACATTATAGATCCTGTCCGGAACGGCAGGCAGCCGGTTGCCGGTCAGGTCAATAGTTTTCGTGCTGGATTTCTGCTCAACGAAGTCGCCGAAGCGGTTGTGATAGACAGCCACATTGCCGTGGAAGCTGAGGTTCGGCATGGGCGCCCAGGCCGCCGTCAGCTCTAGCCCCTCGAAATCCTGCTTTCCGGCGTTGCTGTCTATGAAGAGCGGCCCGTCCTGCCTGCTTATCACCACTCCGTCCCGTTCCATGTTGAAGTAGGTTGCTTGCAGGCTGCCCCGACCGTCCAGGAACGAGCCCTTCAGACCTACTTCGAAATTGGTGATGTCCTCCGGATCCAGATTCGCGTCTTGCCCCGGGGGGTTGAGTGACGAGGGATGTCTCGGAGGCTTGAATGCCTCGGAGTAGGCCGCGTAGAGGTTGAGGTTGACCTGGCCCGACCCCGTCTCGGCCCCGTCTACGAGCCTGAACAGGGCGCTGAACTTCGGGCTGAACGCATCGAAGGTCTCTTCGCTCTTCTCACCCGCGTTTAACTCATCCACGTTCTCGAGGTCGAGTCGATCAAAGCGACCGGCAGCGGTCAGCTGAAGTCGACGGACCGGTGTGATCTGGTATTGGAAGTAGGCGGCGTAAGTCTGAAGGCGGTACCTGACTCTTGCCCACTCGTGAAACTCCCAATCGGACCGTGACGGCAGCTCGAGGTCAAGGTAGTTGATGTTGAACGCTCCGAACGGGTCCATGGGGTCCAAGGTGATGAAATCAGTGGCCTTGTCGCCTTCATTCGACTCGTAGGAAACCCCGACAAGCAGCTCGTCGACGACGTTCCCGAAGGTCGGCAGGTATGAGAAGCGGACCTCATCATAGAAAATATTCTCGTCGGTCAGGAGCTGGAACGGGTACATCTCAATCGTTTGGGAAACCGTGTCGGTGCCCCCGAGGAAGTCGCCCGATTCTATGAAGTTGTACTGGATGTCCCGATAGGAGAAAGTGTTCGAAAGAGAGATGTTGCTCCCGAAATCTCGGCTGTAGAACGCTGTCAGCCGCAGCTCCTCCTGATGGTAGTTGGCGGTCGACAAGTTGAAGTTGGTGAACACGTCGAATCTTGGATCGAACTCGTGGAGCATCACGCCATTTTCGGCATCCACTACCGGTACGTTGGTGGGCAGAGAATTGTCCGACGTGACATTGTTGACCGAAATCCACGCTTCCGACCTGTCGTCCGGCGCGACCTCGAATTTGGCGAAGACCGCAGTCTCACTCACGTCATAGTCGGAGCTTCCGGTGTAGAACCCTTTGTTCCCACCCGATGTCCAGGAGACGAAGTAGCCGGCATTATCCGCCAGTGGCCCAGACGCGCTGGCCACGCCCCGAAGATGGTTGAACTCTCCGATCTGGAATTCGGCGGCGACTCTGGGCTGAGCGGTGGGCTTACCGGTGATGATGTTGATCGCCCCGCCGATGGCGGTCCGGCCATAGAGCGCCGAGTTGGGGCCGTTGACGACCTCTACGCTACTGGAATAATCGATCGGGAGATTGATCACCCGGGCGCTGTTCCTCGAATCGGTCTGCGGTACGCCGTCGATGAGTAGTAAGGTGGTCTCGAACTCGTTCCCCTGTCGTGGCATCCCCCGGAGTTCGATCGACTCGAATGCGTTGGCCTGGGCGGTGTGCATGAGGCCGGGTGCGTTCTCGATGGCATCGACGAGCTCGACATCACCTCGCTCTACGATGTCCTGGAGATCGACCACGGTGACCACCGCCGGTACCTCGAGTGAGTTCTGGGCAATCTTCGTCGCGGTCACGATGAGTCGCTCCACCTTCAGGGGCTCACTCTCCAAGGTGATCGTGACACGCGTCGCCGAGTCGCCGGCAACCGTCAGCGGGGCCGTATTAAAGGTCCGATATCCCAAAGCCGTTATCTGAAGCTCGCGAGTTCCCAGAGCCACGTTCTCGATCCTGAACCGTCCACTTTGGTTCGTCGTCACCGTATTGTCGGTCCCGGCGACCCGCACGAGGGCTTGGGCGATCGGCTGCAGAGATCCTTGCTCGGAAACCGTACCGCTGACGACCGCTTGCTGCAGCGGGCGTGCGGTGAGCCCAACGGGCGTACCAACGGCGAGCAGGATCAGCGCGAAAAACACACGCTTGACGGACACGGACGCGAAGTCATGTAGAGCTATAACCATGGAGCTTTCCTAATTACTCAAAGGTGATTTACCCGCGAGGTGTGGAGGGCCACCTCGGGCGTTCAAATTGCCCCCTCACTAAAAGGGGGCGCCCTAGCTTATAGCGAAGCGAAGGTGGACGCTGGGAGCGTTACTGTCAAACCCAGCACTGAGGGGAAATCCTCTCGACAATTCCTTGCCCTGGCGCCACGCACGGCTCACTGTGGCACACACAGCCTGGCCGCAACGATCAGGTAGCAAAGGGAGGGAAGACGGATCGAATGATGGCTCAGTTCCGAAAATGGTTGATCCTGTCACATCGGTACCTGGGCATCGGCCTGGGCCTACTGTTCGTGGTTTGGTTCGCCTCCGGAATCGGCATGATCTACGCGCGGGGGATGCCGAGCCTGACGGATGAACTGCGCCTCGAACGGATGGCGCCGTTGGATCTCGAATCCGTCCAGATGCCGCCGTTGGAGGCCGCCGAGCGGGCGGACCTTGGTGGATCCCTGGGCAGAGTCACGCTCCTCATGGTGATGGATCGGCCGGCGTACCGACTGGGTGGCAGAGGCACGTCGATGGTCTTCGCCGACACGGGAGAGTTGATGCCCGAGGTGGATCCCGCTGCGGCACGCGAGGTAGCGAGTCGATTCATGGACCTTCCCTCGGAGCGGGTCAGTTACCTGGAGCTTCTGACGCAGTCCGACCAGTGGACTCTCGAACAGCGCAGCCAACTCCCGTTTCACAAGCTGAGCATCGACGACGGACGAGGTACTCAACTCTACGTGTCTCCGGAATCGGGGGAGGTCACGCTGCTGACCACACGCGCCAGCCGGGCTCTCGCCTGGGTCTCGGCGATCCCTCACTGGCTCTACTTCACTCCGCTGCGGGTCAGGCAGAACCTCTGGACACAAACCGTGCTGTGGACCGCGGGTCTCGGCTGCGTTCTCGCGATCCTGGGAATCACCCTTGGAATCGTTCAGTTCAAGTTCTCCCGCCCCTTCAAGTGGTCACAAATCTGCTCCTACCTGCCTTATGCGGGCTGGATGCGGTGGCATTACATCACGGGCTTGGTATTTGGTGTCCTCGCTCTGACTTGGGTCTTCAGCGGTCTGCTGTCGATGGAGCCGTTCGGATGGGCATCCGGGCAAGGGCTGGGAACGGACGAGCTTCGGCAAGCGCTTGTCGGTGGACCACTCGACGCGTCCAGCTTTGCGCAGATCGACAGCGAGGATTGGGATACCGTCCTACCGGGCCGGGGCATCAAGGAGATCACCTACACACGCATCTTGGGAGAGCCGTACTTCATGGTCCGCAGTACCGTGGCTGAACCCGGTGGGACCGCTGGTGACCAAATCGCTGGAAACGGTACCGCGCGGCCAAGGGACGCTAGCCGAACGCTGGTCTCTGCCGAAACCCTCGAGGTCCGAACAGAACCGTTCGCGGTGGCCGCCTTGATGGATCGAGTGCGCGAGACCTATCCGGACGTTCCAATTGTCGAAGCCGGCCTCCTAGAGGAGTACGACTCCTACCACTACTCACGAGACCGGCTGGCCCCGTTGCCGATCCTGCGCCTCAAATTCGACGACCCCACCCAGACATGGCTCTACATCGATCCTGGATCAGGACAGTTGTCGACGAGCGTCCACCGCCTCGACCGGGTCGAGCGTTGGATCTACCATGGTTTTCACAGCCTGGACTTCGGATTCTGGTACTACAACCGCCCCATCTGGGACATTGCTGTCATAGTGCTCAGCCTCGGTGGGCTGGCTACCTGCACCATCGGCTTGTACGTCGGGATACGAAGACTATGGCGTAACAGGAAGTCGGCTTCCAGAACCGCCCGGACGTCTTCCTAGCCTACCGCCCCCTCTTCCTTGAACACCATCACGTCGGCACGGGGGAGGGCCAACGCTATGCGATGCGGCCATCCTCGACCCGTCGTCAGCCGTTATCGTTGCGCAGCCACCAGCGCCCTGGGCATCCTTCCATCGCGCATGGCGGAGTGATAAAGAATCGACGCCATCACGACCGCTGCCTGTTTGAGGTCTTCCTCCTGGACACGCTCGAAAGTGTCCATGTTCGTGTGATGCGTCCTCACGTCGTATCCGGTGAAGTCGTGGATCGACTGAAAGCCCGGTAGTCCCGCCCCGATGAACGAGAGGTGATCCGTGCTCCCGACCCCAGCCATCGTGGAAATGTTCGCACCCAGGTCGTTGAACGGCTCGAGGTAATCCTCCATGATCTCCCTCGCCGCCTCGTTGCCCTCCATAAAGAACCCGTAGATCGGAGCGAAGCCGTTGTCGAGGTTGTAGTAGACAGAGAACTTCTCGTGTGCCACCACGTTCTCGGCACCCTCGAAGTGGCGCCGCACATACTCCCTGGACCCCAGCAGGCCCTGCTCCTCACCCCCCCAAAGGGCCACCCGGATCGTGCGCCGGGGTTGGACGTCGAGCGCTTTCAGAATCCTGAGAGCCTCGGTCACGATCGAGGAGCCGTCCGCGTTGTCCGTCGCGCCGGTACCGGTATGCCATGAGTCGAGGTGCGCCCCCACCATAACAACCTCGTCGCCGATCTCCGGGTCCACGCCCGGGATCTCGGCAATGACGTTGTAGGCGTCGGTATTGTCCTCGTAATACCTCCCCGCCACCTCCACCGCCAACGTCACCGGTACCTCCTGCTCGAGCAGCCTCGCCACCAGATTGTAGTGCTCCGCCGCCAAGACGACCGATGGGACGGCACCTTCACCTTGATCTCGTCCTGTTACGAAGAGCGTTCCGTGCTCACCGCGAGTCGGGGCGAGTTGGACTCCCACCTCCCCACCAACCATCAAGTCGCCCAAGGCGCGCGAGGCCTCCTGTCGCCGGCTCCGCTCCGCCTGCTGGGCAGCGGCGGGCGGTGTGGAGGGACTCCGTGTGAGGGAGCGGGACGGTGTGAACCGATCTTCGAACTGCGGCTGGGGGCGATCTTCGCGGAAGAAATTCGTCTCGATGGGCCGGGTGAGGACTATGGCGCCTTCGAGACCGCCCTGGAGTGACCGTAGCTCCGCCGCCGACTTTCCACCGAGCATGATCGGCTCGGACACCAGCCGACCCGGGGTCGATGCCGACCATCCTACGGGAAACCCGATCATCGGCAAGTACCGGGGCTCAAGCATCTCGACCGAGAATCTCTCGAGACTCCATCCCCGCCCGAACTCCCACGCCTCGACATGGACGTCCTCGAATTCCCACTCGATCATCTTGTCACGCATGAACTCGACCGACTCGTAGTATCCCGGGGAATTGGTCAGCCGAGGGCCGATCACGTTGGTGAGGTGGTTGAAGAGCTCCAAGACGTGGGAGTTGTCGAAGCCCTCGGCTCGGATGCGAGCCACCATGTCTTGGTCGATCTGTTCTTGGGCAGACAGTGGAAGGGCGCTCAACGAGAGAGCCGCTCCAAGAGCGATCAGGAGTGACAGGGCTAGGGCACGCGTCATGGGAGGCCTTCCTTGGTCAAGGGTCGGGACGCCTGGTCACATCGAGCGTTTCTTGGTCGTGCAGGATAAGCCGACCGACCGGGATGGCGCGAGGGGTCGCGGTGTCGGGGACGTCGATCAAGAAAGACAAAGCTTGGCAGGGAGAACAGGGACCCTACGGGCCGTCGTCCCTCAGGATCCCCATCCCGGCGTCCCATACGTGAGTGGCGACCCGCCCAGCAGGGCGACGTCTGAATACTGTGTGTGGTCCACGAACCTCCCTACTTCGATTTGACCGGGTGGTCGAACCATCTCATTTATCGCGCCCAGATCGAGGCCGCTCTAGGCAACCAGGACCGGGCGATGGAACTGTTGCGCCAACACGGATCTGAGCCCGGTCTTCAGAGCATGCACGGACTGGCATTGCATTACGGGGTTGGCTCGCTGCGGAGCTACCCTCCGTTTCAGGAATTCATCAAGACTTCAGGTTAGCCGGCCTACACAACGGCCGCGCTGGCCTCTACTCTACCTCCCCCGGCCGTCGCGCGCCAAACTAACGAACTACCGCCGGTTGGACTCCTCCTCCGCCTCCATCCGCTCCTGATACCGCTCCCCACTCAGGATGTTGGACAGCGCATAATTCCCCTCGTGACAAGCGTATTCGTACACCCTGTCGTTCAACGCCCTGAACGGAATCTCCCCTCCCCACGCGCTGCTGTAGGTCGTGGGGTCGTCGACCGTGAACTCGTACAGGATTCCGCCTTCCACCCGCGTAAGACGCTCGTTCACCACCAGATGCTCCGTTGGAGGGATCCCCCGGAACGTCTGCTGGGGGTTGATGTTGGTGGTTTCGATGACGAGCGCGTCGCCCTCCCATCGAGCCCGGGAGTCGCCCATCCACGGACGTACGTGTGCCGGAAGCCGCGNGCTGTCACCAATCTCAATGACACGAGCGTCATGGACCATCTCCGACATGATCAGNATGTGGTCGGCGGTCTGCACGAAGATGTAGTTGTTGTTGTAGAACGTGTTNGGGATCATCGGTGGACCAGCNCTTGACCCGAACGACATGATGCACCGTTCTCCGAGNGGTCGGAGCTCCGGNTGGTCGTACTGCGCGAATTGGCCCCTGAGCGCTCTGCGCTCCGCCATCCGCTGTTGCCCCTCCGCCGTCAGGTCCGGCCTCCGGCCGTCCGCCGGAACCGTGATCAGCGAACTCCTGTACTCGCCGTTGACGNTGGCGATGTTGTTGCCGCGATCGATATAGACGTTGTTGTAGCCCCCTACANTTCCCCCAGCCCGTGGGGCTCCACGATTGGGATCACTGGGCTGAGCACGGCTNACGACCCGGGCCACCTCCCTATCCTGTCGTTCCTGGACCTCNTCCCAACTGAGAACCGGACNGTCCTGNTCCTCCGGGCGCTCGAATGGNGTGATCGTCACGTTGGTCCAGGTCCCTTGAAAATCCGGATGACCGTCCGGGGTCCTGGGCATGACCCAATCCCCCGACGNGCTCGCTTGGGACTGCTGCGCGGNCGCAGAGGCCNCCGGCCCCACGGCTGCGGTGATTAGGCAAAGCACCACAAGNANGCTGGAATANCGNGCGATCATGTGACCTCCTGAGCTGAGCACCTTTCNGTTCCTAACNTATCGTNGCTGTGGGGCNGGCNCCACGCCTTCGCGCNCCATGACCTCGCGGATCGCAGCGGCCGTCGGANCAGATTTNAGGATNTTCATCCCCACGTGGATGCCGCCCTCTACGATGTCGAGCGGCGTCCAGCCTTGCCTGTTCTCCTGGTTCCACACGTCGATATCGGCCCCCGCTTCATAGACGAGTTCAACCACGGCGGGGAAATGCTTGTAAGCGGCACCGTGCATGACAGTCTCCCCGTTGTCGTCGACGGCGTTGAGGTCACCACCGAGCTCGATCGCGAGNGCGACCGCTTCCANCNCTTCGGGCTCGGTCCCCGGNTCCTCGCCGGGCGACGCCGTGCCGAGGCCGGCCGCAACCATCAGCGGGGTCGAGTTGTTGNTGTTGCTGAGCAGCGGATCCGCGCCCAGCTCGACCAGCAGGCGCATGANCTCGNCGTCAGCCGTCCTGGCNGCGAGGAGAAACGGCGTACCTCCAATAGAGTTTAGACGCGTGATACCAGCGGGCGGACGCTCCGTCACCCGGGCGTTCACGTCGGCGCCATCANCTATGAGTCTTCTGGCGAAGTCGAGACTGTTCATATCACCCGACCCGGCCGGGGAGGGGTTGTTGCTTCCGGCGATNCCNGCCTTNCGGACCCAGGTCAACTGATGCAGGGCCGTCCATCCGCGAGGNGCGGAGTTCGCATCGGCTCCTCGATCNAGGAGCAGCGCGGCCAACTCGTAGTGTGCGTTCGCCGCCGCAATCAGGAAGATGTTGATGCCGGTCGGCGCGGCCTCCGCGCTGGTGCCGGCATCGTCCTGCCGCCCCCGTTGCAANGGCAACCCCTCGTCCACAGCCCCGCCGGCGTCCAGTAGCGCCTCCACCACGTCGATNTGGCCCTCTCGGGCNGCGAANAAGAGCGCAGAGTAGCCGCCGAGCGACCGGGCGCGCAGGTCGGCGTCGTGCTCGAGCAGCGTCGGGATGATGCCGGCATGCCCCTCGGCAGCAGCCCACATCAACGCGGTCTGACCGCGCCACTGCTCGACGGCATTNACGTCCGCCCCATGATCGAGCAGCACCTCGACCGCCTCCAGCTTCCCAGTGCGGACCGCCGTCATCAACGCCGTCTCGCCCTCACCNTGCACGGNGTTCGGATCCGCCCCGGCCACCAGCAGCAACTCGATGAGAGCAGCGTTTCCACCGACGGCGGCGACCGAAAGCGCTTCGACACCGTAGCGGTTGGCGATGGTCGCGTCAGCGCCCGCNCGCACGAGGAGTTGGGCGATCGNCAAGTCGCTGCTGTACGCAGCCCAATGAAGCGGCGTGGTACCGTCCGCTNCANTGGCGTTCACATCAGCGCCGTCCGCAATGAGCGCGCGTACGGCCTGCTGGTCCCCCNCCTTCACGGCGTCCANCAACTGNGTGTCGGCTCGNGCGTCGGNCTGCGTGGANACCTGCACNGATGCCGGCACGGNCACCTGCGCGGCCAGAGGAACAGCNAGGANGAGATGCCCNGCGACGAGCAACAGTGCGAGCAAGCGCCCCGCCNGACGTGCNGTCGGACGCATGAGCGGACGTGTCATCGAACACGTCACCGCACTCGTCATCGGACGTCTCANCAATCCCGTTTCTATCAGAGGGACAGAGGCTCTAGCACCCCGCCGGCCCGTCCCGTGCTGTCGACGAAGCTGTCCAGCTCGACGCCCATGTGATCCATGAANGAGAGGTGCATGTTCGCCAGCGGCGTGTGCTCGTCGAACTTGACGTGGCGCCCGTCGTTGAGTGAGCCGAGGCCGCCNCTCGCCACGACGATCGGCAAGTTCGTGTGGTTGTGGACGTCGGGNTTCCCCATGCCGCTACCCAGTACGTAGGTGGTATGGTCGAGCAGCGACCCGTCCCCGTCCTCCGTGGTCCGAAGCTTCTCGAGNAGATACCCGAAGAGCGACACGTGATACTCGTTGATCTTGGCTAGCTTCTCNAGCTTCACGGGATCGTTTACGTGGTGCGAAATCGGGTGATGCGGCTCGGGCACGCCGAGGTGTGGATAGGTCCTGGTGCTCCCCTCTCGCGCCANCTGNAACGTGATGACACGGGTCAGGTCNGCTTGCAATGCGAGCACCTGCAGGTCGAACATCAGCTTGACGTGGTCTTCCCACTCCTCGGGCACGCTGGTCGGACGNTCGAGCGCCACCAGTGGTGACCCNTCGGCCTGCTTCTCCGCTTGCTGGATGCGNCGCTCGACCTCTCTGACCGTCGTGAGATACTCGTCGACCCTCGTGCGGTCGCCNGGGCCGACGTTGCGCCGAAGTCGNGCCATGTCTCCCAGCACCCAGTCGAGGATGCTGGAGTTCTTTCGCATTTCCACCAGGCGTCGCTCGGGCGTACCACCCTCGCCAAACAGGCGTTCGAAGACCCGTCGCGGATCGGCCTCCATTGGAAGTGGTGTCGTGGGGGANGACCACGAGAGACTGTTCATATAGACGCACGCAAAACCGTTGTCACAATTGCCNACTTGAGCGATCAAGTCCGTTCCGAGCTCAAGCGACGGGAGGGGTGTGTCNTTGCCGATCTGCTGCGCTACGATCTGGTCGACGGTCGTGCCCAACTCGTAGTCGCTCCCCTCGGTGCGTTTCGCTTGAGCGCAGCTCAGGAACGCCGAGCCCGCCGTGGCGTGGTTTCCGCCCGTGACAGCGGCATTGTCGACTTCGAGNTTGGTCACCACGCTCANGTGGTCNAGATACGGCGTGAGCGACGACAACGANGGTGACAACTCGGTGAGACGGCCCTCGATCTTCGGGGTCCAGGGCTCCGGGTTCATCCCCATCGGAATGTAGACGTAGCCCAGGCGCCGGATCGGGTCGGCGGCCGCGGCCGCCTGCGCCGACCAAGCCGGCACCATGGAGTCCAGCAGGGGCAGCCCAACGGCGGCGCCCATACCACGCAGAAACGTCCGCCGTGGCATGGCCTTCTGGGTGAGGATCATTGCGACCTCCGCATCTGGAATGGGGGACTCTCCACAATAGCGAGGATGAGCGAAGAGAACGAGTAGTCGTCACTGGCGGCCGTCCGGACAATCTCCCGGACCGCCGGAGCATCGTGATAGTCAACGCCGCGGCCCAACCCGTAGGTGAGCAGCTTTTCGGTCATTCTTCCTACGAACACCTCCGGGCGCGCGAGCACCGCTTGGCGGAGTCCGGCGACGCCTTCGAAGGTCACACCACCGGGCAGGCTACCGGAAGCATCGATCGGCGTCCCATCTTCGCTGCGATCCCGCCAGCGGCCGATGGCGTCGAAGTTCTCCATCGAGAGACCGGCCGGATCCATGAGCTCGTGGCAGACGGCGCACGCCGGATTGACCCGGTGCTGAATCATGCGCTCCCGCATCGAACGCGGCGCTTGCCCCGAAGGGGGCTCCTCGAGTTCTGGAACGTTGGGCGGCGGGTCTCCTGGGGGCATACCCAGAAGGTTGTCGAGGATCCACTTGCCTCGTAGTACCGGCGAGGTGCGCGTCGCATAAGACGTGACGGTCAGAACGCTGCCGTGGCCGAGCAGGCCGGCGCGCGGGCTGTCTTCACCCAGCTCCACCCGCTGGAAACGATCGCCGTACACGTTGGGCACGCCGTAGTGCTTGGCGAGCCGCTCGTTGAGGAACGTGTAATCCGCGTCGATCAGCGTGAGGACGCTACGGTCTTCTCGATGGATGCTCTCGAACAGCAGTTCGGTCTCCCGCCTGAAGCCCTGTCGCAGGTTGTCGTCGAAGTCGGGGAACAGCCGCAGATTCGGTGTCGAAGCGTCGAGGTTACGCAGATGGAGCCACTGACCGGCGAAGTTAGTCGTCAGCGCCTCCGCGCGTGGATCGGCCAGCAGACGCTGCACCTGGGCGGCGAGCACCACCGGATCGCTGAGTCCTCCACCAGCTGCCACGTCGAGGAGCTCTTCATCTGGAATGCTGCTCCACAAGAAGAACGACAGCCGGGACGCGAGCTCGAAATCGTTGATGTCATAGGCCGTACGAGCCGAGAGACCGTCCGGATCGCGCTCAATACGGAACAGGAACTCGGTGCTGGTCAGGAGCGCACGTAGCGCCATCTCGATGCCGGCCTCGAATCCTGATTCGGCCCGAGCGTCGGCGTAGAAGTCGAGGAGCACCTCGAGGTCCTCCTCCGTCACAGGCCGCCGGTAGGCGCGCTGCGCCAGGGTCGAGATGATCTGATGCGCGCAGCCGGGTTCGTCCGCCTGGGTCGCCGGACGGCACGTGAACACGCGATCCCGACTGGGCGTCTCGCCCGGTCCCATCTGCTCGAAAGGCCCGGCGATGGCGACCGAATACACGGCGGGCTGTTGGCGAGGATGCCGGTCCATGTTGAACTGTGCCTGGTAGGGCTGCCGCGTCGACTCGATCAGCGCCGCGCTCCTCCGGAGGAACGTGACAGACACGTTGTGCGGACCCGATGTAACCGGAAGCTCGACCTCCAGCCCCTTGTCGACGTCCTCGTCCGAATAGTAGCCGCCCAGCCGATTCCGGTTCGGGACGATCGGGAAGAGCTGCAGCCGCTCGCCGTCGAGCAGGATCTCCATCTCGTGTCGATCGGTCAGCCCCTCGACGTTCTCGTTGCGGTTCCGAGCCAGGCGCACCTTGATCGTGTAGACGCCGTCCGTCGGGAATATGTGACTGAAGGTGGTGCCACCACGTGTGCCAAAGGGGAGGCCGTCGAAGTGTCCCTCCTGCGTCAGATCCGGGGAAAGCACGACCACCTCGCTTCCCGGGGCCGGGACCGCACTGCCAACGGCCAGCCGGCTGATCTTTTGCGCGGCCGACAGGTACCGTTCCATCAAGGTTGGCGACAACCCGGCCAAACTCACGTTGTCGAACCCGTAGCTGGCGTCGTCGCGCGGTAGTAGCGCGGTCACGTCGACCTCGAGCGTGAGCAGATCACGGATGGCGTTCTGGTATTCGGTGCGATTGAGCCGCCGGAAAGTGTCGGTCCGACCCGGATCGGGGCTGGCCGCAGCGGCCCGGTCGAGCGACGCCTCCAGATACGTGAGCATCACCTCGTAGCCTGATTCGTCCGGCCTCTGCCCACCGGCCGGCGGCATGGCGCGTGCCCTCAGCTTGCGGACCGCCTTCTCCCAGACCTCGACGTTCTCACCTACGTTTCCAACATCGATCGCGTCGAGAGCAAGCCCGCCTGTGTTGCGCTGTGTGTTGTGGCAGCGCACGCAATACTGATCGATGAGGCCGGAGGTCTCACCTGAGACCGACTGTGCGGACGCGACTGTGGCTGGCTGCTGGAGCTCAGCTGCCCCCAGATGGACGGCAGACAACGACAGGTGGGCTGCAGACAGCGACACCGCTACCAGCACAGCCGTGCTGCAAATCAGCCAAGGTCGTGCGCTCGTCATTCGACCTCCAACGCTCGGGGCCTATCCTTCTGCAGCTATCCTATGCTCGTTGCGCTGTAGCGTCCAGCCCGATATACGTCTCTTCATCTGAATCAACGTACTTTGGGTGGTCGAGATGAACACCTTACGTCGAAACAATCCCAGGCTCCTGCTGATCGTGGCAGCGGCCTGCTGAAGGGGAGGAAACCGCGATGAGGACACGCCTGTACGCCGCCGCAGGTGCCCTGGCGATGGGTGCCCTCGCCATGCCGGGTGCCGCTGCTATGCCGGCCGGCGCCCAACAGGGAGCGACCGACGGACAGTGGCGTACCTTCGCCTCCGGCAATGGCTCGAGCAGATACTCCCCCCTCGACCAGATCACCCAAGACAACGTTCGGGACCTGCGGATCGTCTGGACCCGGCCGTCGGTCGATCAGTCGATCGTTGACCAGGCTCCCCGGTCTGCAGGCCGCGCCCTCCGCGCGGAGCCCCTCATGGTGAACGGCATCCTGTACAGCTCCAATGGCGTGGGGCTGGTGGAGGCGTTCGACCCGGCCACGGGTGAGACGCTCTGGATTCAGGAGCCGATGGATGAGGGACCGGACGCTTATCTGGCCGGTTCCTCGACTCGCGGTGTGGTCTATTGGGCGGATGGCGCCGACCGGCGAATCCTGATGCACCGCCAGCAGTACCTTTACGCGCTCAACGCCCTGACCGGAGAAGCGATTACCGACTTCGGGGACGGAGGCAGGGTCGATCTGACCACCGGACTCCGGGAAGGCGCGAGGTATGGCTGGCCCGGCGCACCCACGGTTGTCGGCGACGTGATCGCCTTCGGCCAGGCGATGACGGACGTCGTCTTCGAGAAGGAGGGCTTTCGCGGAGACGTACGGGCGTTCGACGTGCGGACAGGAGAACTCCGCTGGACCTTTCACACCATTCCCCAGGCCGGTGAATTCGGTAACAACACGTGGGAGGACGACGCGTGGGAATCCATTGGGAACGCACCGGTGTGGGCTCTGTTCAGCGCGGACCAAGAGCTCGGCTACATCTACATGCCCGTAACATCCTCCACGAGCGACATGTACGGTGGCCATCGCCCTGGGGACAACCTCTTCACCCAGAGTCTGGTCGCCGTCGACGCGGCGACCGGGGAGCGGGTCTGGCACTACCAACTCGTCCACCACGGATTGTGGGATTACGATCCGCCAGCCGCTCCCATTCTGATGGACCTGGTCGTCGACGGACGTCCGGTCCGGGCCATTACACAAATCACCAAGCAGGCATTCGCGTACGTATTCGACCGGGTGACAGGAGAGCCGGTCTGGCCCTTCGAGGAACGTCCCGTTCCCCAATCGCAGACACCAGGCGAGCGGACATCGCCGACCCAGCCGTTTCCCACGAAGCCCCCGGCCTTCGACCGGCAAGGTGTCACGATCGACGATCTGATCGATTTCACGCCAGAGCTGCGCGCCGAGGCCCTCGAGATCGTCGAGCGCTACACGCTTGGTCCGCTCTTCACGCCGCCTTCGATCATCGAGGACGGGCCGAACGGCAACCTCGGGACGATCCAGCTACCTGGTTCGCAGGGCGGCGGCAACGTACAAGGCGCGTCGTTCGATCCCGAGACGAACATTCTGTACGTGCCCTCCATCACCACGCCATTCGTCGCGGGCCTCGTCGAGGGTGATCCCGAGCGCACAAATCTGCGCTACAGGCAGGGGACCCGCGAGTGGATCGGTGGGCCCCGAGGGCTGCCGCTACTCAAGCCTCCTTACGGCCGGATCACCGCCTTGGATATGAACGCCGGCGAAATCCTCTGGCAGGTGGCGAACGGACACGGGCCACGGAACCACGAAGCGATCAGGCATCTCGACCTGGACCCTCTCGGCTCCCCAGGCCGCCCGTCGCCACTGGCCACGAGCACGTTGCTCTTCGCGAGTGAGACCGGCGGTTTGGCTCCTGGTGGTGCCAGGGTACCGGACGGGATGCCGATCGAAATCTCCGCCAATTACGGCGAACCGATATTCCGCGCGTACGACAAAACAGACGGAGACGTGGTGTGGGAGATGGAACTGCCCGCGAGAACCTCATCGTCGCCCATGACCTACTCGTACGAAGGCAAACAGTACATCGTGATCGCCGTCGGTGACCTGCAGGTGCCGTCTCACTACGTAGCGCTGAGCCTGCCATAACAGCGTAAGCCGAAGAACCGGCTTCGCTAAACGGCGGAAGCCGGCGCGCCGCCCGTTGGGCAGCGCCACCGGCCTCCTGACCCTGCGTTAGTGATGTTGCAAAGGAATCGGCCGCCGGGCGACCGAACCTCTGCGAGATCACTAGTCGATGTCGACGATCAGTTTTTGGATCCGCCAGTTGTTCATGTCGGCGACCCAAAGTATGCCGTCATCCAGCTGTGAGCAGTCCAGGCTGTGGATCCAGTTGAACTGCCCCAGCTGCCGACCCGAACTGCCGAGCCAACCCAGGATCGTTCCGTCCAGTGCCATCCGGTAGATGCGTCCAGGATCGGCGTCCGACACCCAGAGCTCCTGAGGAGTCGAATTCGTCAGGCACATGGACCAAGGTTGCGTCGCCGGCGCCACACGTCGTCCCGGATTGACCGCGTTGAACGGCGGCTGATAGTCCGCAGGGTATGGAACGCTCATGGTGAGGACCCGCAGGAAGTTGCCGTCAGAGTCGAAAACCTGAATGCGCGAGTTCGAGCGATCCCCCACGTACACCTCACCGTTCCGGTCGACTACCATCGTATGCGGCAGGCGGAACTGTCCGATCTCCCTGCCGAGGGATCCCCAGTCCATGAGGAAGTTCCCGTGCTTGTCGAACTTCACCATACGGGAGTTCACGTAGCCGTCACTGACGAAGATGTTGCCATCCGGGTCCCACGCGACGTCCGTCGGCCCGTTGAAGTAGCCCCCCCTCGCCCTTGCCTCCTGCGGGCTGGGAAGCTCCACGATGCCGTGAAAACCCTCTTCCCTGCGCCCCAGGTTCATCATGACGTATCCGTCCGGATCGAACTGGATGACGGTATTCGCCGCTTTGTCCACGACCCAAAGATTGTCTTCGTCGTCGAAGCGAACCTGGTGAGCATAGGCGAGCCCGTAGACGCCCTTGCCGATCTCGCGCAAGTATTCGCCGTCGGCGTCGAATTCGAGCAGCTGCGTCGTGGAGTTCATCCAGATCGGGCCTGCGTTGGCACTACCCGGGTGGTTCAAGACCACGATATGGCCCTCGGAGTTGAGCGCCACACCGAGCACCTCACCGAAGTTCATGTCGGGTGAGTACTTGAGGGGCCGTTCAACCGACTCGAACTGGATTTCCGGCACGTCTTGCTGTGCGACCGCTGGAGTGCTGACCAACGCGGCCAACATGGCGACGAGGGTGAATTTTTTCACGGGAACCTCCTGAACTCTAAACAATGTGGAGAACGGGTTGACGACTGTGCGATGCAGACCCAAGTATTAAGGGTCCAAGCTTAGGATTGAGGGACCCGGCCGCGCAAGTAGTCACGCAGGTGGAATAGATGCCAATTTACGAATACGAATGTCGTGAGTGTCAGAACCGGTTCGAGTTGCTGGTGCTCGGCTCGACCACGCCCAAGTGCCCCGAGTGCGAGGCCACGGACCTCGAGAGGCTCATGTCCCTCTCCGCTGTCAGCTCCGACGGTACGCGGAAGCGGAATCTTGAGGACGGGCGAAAGAAGGCGCAAAAGACCCAGGACGAAAAGGCGCACGCCGAGCACGAGGCGATCCACCACCACCATCACTAGAAGGCCGTCGTACCTGTTGGAGTTGGTGGGCGCGACCGCTTGACGCAGTCGGGTCGCTTTTCTATGCGTCTAGTTGAGGAAGTTCAGCGTCCGTAACCGCCCCTACCACGCATACCTCCTGGCATCCCTCCACCGAACGGGTTCCCCCCCATCCGCCCACGCATGCGCTCGAGCATCTCGTCCCGCTCTGCCTGGAGCCGGCCCCCGCCGATGATAGCGACGTAGTCACCCTCATCCAGTCCGCTCACTACTTGTGTGTGGTCCCAGTCGGTCAAGCCGATCATGACCATGCGTGGTTCGGCAGCTCCGTCCTCCGCAACCACGAACACGACCGCCTGCTGTGTCCGGACCTCTCCTGAACTACCGCGCTGGCCCTGACCGGCCCCGAATCCCCTGCCGCCCCTGCCGCCCCTGCC
>PCCM01000014.1 GCA_002731735.1 Gemmatimonadota bacterium
AAAACGAGGTTCAAATCCTGCTTGGCCCACTCAAACTCGAAGCTTCGGGCCACAACCTTCGGCTCAACCTGATCTACGGATTCCTTCTGTACGGTGATCGCTGACGGTGAGCGTTGGCGTAGCCGAGCGAGGGAACAAGAAAGGGCTTGGCGGTCACATACCGCTCCATCGCCCGAGAGGCTCCCGGGGCCCTCCACCGAGGTCAAAAGGCAGGCGGGAATATGGTCTCGAAGTAGAACAAGTAACACCGGATCTGGACCTGTTTCTCTGAACCTTTCCGGCCCTCTCTTGCTCGGCCTACGCGGTGGCGTCAGTTTAGCCTGCTAGTCAAGTCCACCTGGAGCGCCTCATGGTTCACAATACGTTCAGCCGTCCGGCCTTGGAAAAGGCCGCCGGTGAGTAGGGTTACTGAACGGTCTACTGAGCGGTCCACGATCACGGCGATCCTCAAACGTATCGATCGCAAGGTCCGCGTCAACCGGACGCTTCTCCATCTTTCGGTCGCCTCATGTCTGGTGCTCGGAGCCTTGGTGTTCATCGAGTTGGCTCCCCGGTTGGTTCCGGTCAGTATGCCGCCGGGCACCATGATCGTCGGTCTTGGATCGGCTGTCTTCCTGGTCTTCCTCCTCTGGTCTCAACTCGGAGCTAGGCAACTGGAGCGCGCGGCCGGAGTGGCAGATATGCGCGCCGGGCTGAACGACGAGATCAAGAGCGCCTACTGGTTCATGGGCCAGGACGACTCTTCACCCTGGATCGATCTCCTGGTTGGCCGCGCTGCTGGAACGGCTCTCCGGTTGGATCCGAGGCGCCTGGTACCCGTAACGATCCCGAAACGTTTTGGGATTGCGTTGGCGCTCTTCGGACTCCTTCAGATTTTGGCTTTAGTGCCCTCGAACGGCCCACTCCTGACGTTTGCGGTTGCGTCGGACTCGGTCCGGTTCGAGCAGGCGCTAGACCAGTACGCCGACGAGATTCGTGACCTGATCGATGGTGAAGGAGACGAGCTTCTGGATGAAGAGGCCCTCTCGCTGCTTGAGTTGGCCTTGGAGGAACTCGAAGCCGACGACACGTCCTTCGAGGAGCTTCTCCGTGACTTGCGCGAAGCGCAGGATGTGTTGGATGAGGGGAATCTGGAGATGACTGCCACTCGAGACGCCCTCGACGAGCTCATGGAGGAGTTTTCGGGATCGAACGAGCTGGCTGACTTTGTCGAAGAGCTGAGGAACCAGAGTCTCGGCGACGCAGCCGAAGATCTGCGGAATCTGGCTGATCAACTCGTCGACCTCGACGCCGTGGAGTTGGCCGACTTGGCGGAGTTGTTGCAGGAGGCGGCACAAATGGATCAGCCGGTCATCGAAGAGTTGCTGGAGGCGCTGGAAGAGGCCGCTGCAGCCCTCTCGGAAGACCGGCTACCCGACGCCCAGGAGGCGCTGAACGACGCCGCGGATGCGATCGACCAGATCACGGACCGGCAGGCCCGTCAGGAAGCGAGCAATGAGGCCGCTGAGCGTGCCGAGAGGCTCCAGCAGGCCATGTCGCAGCAGGCCATGTCGTCCGAGGGCCAAACCCAAATGGCCCAGGGGCAGTCCGGCGAGGCCCAGCAAGCCGATGGGTCGATGGCCACCCCGTCTTCCGCGATCAACCGGTCTGAGGGGTCACAGCCGCCGGGTACCGAGAGTGGGCCGGCGGGCAATGCCACGGGAGATCCGTCTGATGATGCGCAGTTGGAACTCGGCGCCAGCACCACTTTGGAAGCGCAGTTGGCCCTCGAGGTGATCGATGGCACAACGCCCGATTTCGCTGAAGAGGAGGCGCTGGATCCCAAGGATCTCTTCCAAGAGGCGAGCCGCCGGCAAACCTCCATCGTGCAGTATCAAGACGTACGCCCGCCTTCGCGATATGCCGAGGGCTCTGCGTTGAACGCCGAGCAAATCCCTTGGCGCTACCGGAGTCTCGTAAAGAGATATTTCTTGGCCATTCGACCTGGCCCACACCGTTCGCCCCGATAGGACTTGGGTCCGGCCAATCCAGACGAGAGACAATGACGACCACACAAATCGACAATGAGGTCAGTGAGTTCACCGAACGCTTCCAGCTGGTCAAGGAAGAGATCTCCAAGGTCATCGTCGGTAACGATGAAATCATCGACGGCACTTTGATCAGCTTGCTTTCCAAGGGACACGTGCTGCTCGAGGGTATTCCCGGTATCGGCAAGACCAAGATCGTGGCGACGGTCGCCGACGTTCTGCATCTGACCTTCTCACGCATCCAGTTCACGCCCGACCTCATGCCGGGTGATATCGTGGGGAGTGACGTGGTGCACGAGAGCGACACCGGCGAAAAACACCTCGACTTCCAGAAAGGCCCGATCTTCACCCACATCCTTCTGGCCGATGAGATCAATCGTGCGACGCCCAAGACCCAGTCGGCGCTTCTGGAGGCGATGCAGGAACGCAGCGTCACGGTCGGTACGACGACCCACCAGCTCCAACCTCCTTTTTTTGTTCTCGCCACTCAGAATCCGCTCGAAATGGAGGGGACCTATCCGCTGCCTGAGGCCCAACTCGATCGGTTCTTCTACAAGCTGAAGATCACCTACCCGGAGCCTCATCACATGCACGAAATCATGGATCGGACCACCCGCCGGGAGGAGCCCGAGGCGGGGATGGTACTCGATCGTGATCAGATCCTGGTGATGCGCGACACGGCTCGGTCGGTCCCGATCGCGCGAGCCGTTCAGGATTACGCGATCCGCCTGACGCTCGCGACCCATCCGGATACGCCCCACGCGAACCCCATGACGAAGCAGTACGTACGTTTTGGCGCCAGCCCGCGGGGAACGCAGACCCTAGTGATCGGGGGCAAGGTCAATGCGCTGCTCAACGGTCGCGTCCATGTGTCCTGCGAAGACATTCGTGCCTTCATGCTTCCCGCCCTGCGCCACCGAGTGCTGCTCAACTTCGAAGGCGAGGCCGAGCGGATTGACACCGACACGATCCTGGAGTCTATCATGAAGGACACCCCGGAACCCTCGGAGTAAGTCGGCCGGCCCGGCGTTCATCGGATGAGTGAGAAAGGAACGCTCTTCGACGACGAGTTCTTGAAGAAGCTCGAGTACTTGAACCTCGTCTCGAATCATATGATCCCCGGACATATGCATGGGGAACATCGGGCCAAGAAGACGACCAGTTCCGGGATCGAGTTCGCCGACTACCAGCAGTATGTGTCGGGCGAAGACACCAAGAACGTGGATTGGCGTACGTACTTGCGGCTCGACAAGCTCATCGTGAGGCTCTTCGAGGAAGAAGCGGATCTGCCGATCTATATTTTCTTCGACGCGAGTGCCTCGATGACCTATGGTGTGCCGGCGAAATACGACTACGCCCGCAAGATCTCGGCGGCGCTGTGTTACGTCGGGCTCTTGAACCAGGACCGAGTCAACCTAGTCGGCTTCGCAGACGGAATTGCCCAACAGCTTTCCGCGCGACGGGGTAAACACCAAGTTTGGCATGCGTTCCGGTTCCTGGAGTCGGTCGAAGCTCTCGGGATCACGTCGATGGAGAAGGCCTTCAGGGCGTTTTTCTCCTCGCGCCGCCGCCGCGGGCTGGTGGTGGTGGTGTCCGATTTCATGGACGAAGCGGGATTCACGAAGGGGTTCGACATGCTGCGCTACTTCCGGCAGGATCTCTTCGCCGTGCATATTCACAGCCCGGAGGAGGTGCGGCCCGACCTTCCCGACGAAGTGCTTCTCGAAGACGCGGAGCGCGGGACGTCCCAGCGAGTGAGGGTGACACCGGCGCTCCTCGACGCCTACGCCCAACAGTTCGAAGAGCACTGTGAGGAAGTGAGTGGTTATTGCCGCAAGAACGGTTGGGGCTACGTACGTACCACAACGGATATTCCGTTCGAGGACCTGATTCTCCAGGTCTTCCGACAGGGGCGGTTCCTCAGATGACTTTCCTCGGGATGAGTCCCGGAATGATGGGAGTCCTGTTGGGCGCCACGGTGGCGACCGTCGTCTTCCTGTATTGGCTTAAGCCGCCACCCCAGCGCGTGGTGGTCCCGTCGACGCTGCTTTGGGACCGCCTGTTGAAGGAAAAGAAAAGGAACACGTTGCTCGATCGCTTGCGGTGGTGGCTCTCGCTGATGCTCGCGTTGATCATCGGTCTTTCGGTCGCATCAGGGATGGGGCGTCCCGAACTCTCCTCCCCGGGAAGAGACGTCCGCAACATCACTGTTGTGATCGACAACTCTGCGACCATGGCGACCCGTACGGCGGACGGGTTCACGCGGTGGGAGCACGCGGTGGCGCACGCCGGCCGGGTCCTGGGGCAAGGAAGCGCGAGTGGGCAGTTCCTCATTCTAGACACGTCGGGTCAGGCCCCGCCCGGGGAGCCCGGGGACCGGCGGTCGGCGCTGGAGGTGCTCGCCGAACTCACGGTGTCGCTCGGCGATGAGCCTCAGTTCCCCGATCTACCCGAGGGCGAGTCCGAGATCTTCTTTATCTCAGACGGAGTTCTTGTGGATGACGCGCCGCCAGAAGCCACGCTGATTTCCGTTTTCGAGGTTGCTCACAACGTCGGAATCACGGCCTTTCAAGTGGAGGCGTTGCCTTCGGAGCCGACGCGTTTTCAGGCTTTTGTGCAGGTGAAGAACGCGTCTGACGTGAGGAAGCAGACCACGCTTCGATTGAGTGGGAGCAACGAAGGGGGCATACGCGACACACTGACGCTCGGGCCAGGCGAAACACGCGGGCGGTCCATCGATCTGGGGAGCTTCGAGCGTGGCCCCGTACGAGCCGTGGTTACGGCCGATTCGGATGCGTTCCCGGCCGACGACTACGCATACGGGTTCTTGCCGATCCGAACTGAGACCCGGGTTCTGCTGGTCACGCGGGGAAACGTGTACCTCGAAAATGTGTTGGCCGACGAGCCGCGTTTGTCTTTGGCTGTGGTTAACCCTGCTCAATACGACCCCCAAGTCTCGGCGGACGTCTACATTTTCGATCGCTTCGCTCCACCAGAGGCACCCGGTGGGCCGACACTGGTGTTCCGACCCCCCGATGTGGAGTGGCTGACCCAGACGCTGGCTGTGGTAGAGGCTCCCGAGGTGCCGGGTTGGAATCCTGCTCACCCGGTGCTTCGGTTTGTGGCGCTCGAAGATCTACGTATCGATCGGGCCGCGCGAATCGCCATGCCCGAGGAGGCCGACGCGGGGCCAACGTCGGGGGTTGGTGAGACAGGGAGGGCACCGGCCGCCGAAGTTGTGGTCGGAAGCCCTTTGTTACCACTGGTTTTGGTCAGTGAGCGACCGGAGCGGATCGTGCGGGTATCGTTTGCGCTCGAGGATTCGAATTTTCCGCTCCACCCGGGCTTCCCGATTTTCCTCACGAACACGCTGGGCTGGTTGATGGATGAGCAGGTTGCCCTGGCCCGGGCGCCGGGCCAGATCGAAGTACCGCTTGCTATGGCCGCTGTTACAGATCTCGAAGGCAGCGACGTTGCCACGTGGCCGCTGTCCAATCGCACAGTCTTCATGGCGGACCAACCGGGTCTCTATACGGTAGCTCAGGGCGACAGACGGCTCCGGGTGGCCGTCAACTTGGCCAGTACGGCGCGCACTTCCGTCAACGACTCGGGCTTCACTTCAGACGAGATCACATCAACGGCGTCGACCGTCTTGGCTGATACGGAGGCGGGTCCCAATGAAGAGTTGTGGATGGCTCTCCTCCTCCTGGCTTTGTTCTTGGTGATTGTGGAGTGGGTTACTTACCACAGGCGCCTGACCGTATGAGTATCGAATTCGCTCGCTGGTGGCCGATTCTGGGGCTGGTGGCCGCGCCCTTCATTTGGCGGTTGTCTCAAAACTCGACACTGGGTTCGTCGCCCCGGCATCGGGCGGTGTCCGCCGCTTTCCGAATTTCGGTCGTGGTCCTGTTGGTCGCCGCCCTCGTCGAACCTGTCTGGCACCGGTCGGGGAAGTGGATGTCCGTCGTCTACGCNCTGGATGTGTCGAGCAGTATCGATCCGGNGTTTGTCGGTACGGCCATCGANTGGATCGCGTCGACCAATGCNGAGGGNGACCCNGCGCACGCCGCCTTCATCGCGTTTGGTGGTTCGGCTCGAGCCGTGNCGANCGTCGAAGGNATCCGAACCGTCGAAGTCTCNANCGACGGAGGCAACCGCTCGATCAACCAAAGCGTCACGAATCTCGANGCGGCTGTGACACGTGCGTTCCGGAGCTTCGATTCGCGGTATCTCAAGCGCCTCGTGTTGATCACGGACGGCAACGAGAACGCGGGCAATGTGTCCCGGGTGTTGGGGGAAGCTCAGAAAANTGANNTTCGTATGTTCACGCTTCCGGCCACGGTTCGGGGCGAGGGGGATANCTGGATCGAGGACATCGATCTGCCNGATGAGATCCGGGAGCAGGAGCCGGTGACGGCCACAGTGCGTGTGTTCAGTCGAGTGGCGACCACAACCACCGTCGCGCTCGTCGGTGACGACCAGACGCTCGAAACCCGGGAGGTGAGCCTNGAGCCCGGANTCAACGAGGTCGACTTCGAGGTACGGCTTCCCGCCGGAGGCNCGGGAACGCTGTCGGGACGCCTCGAGGGTGAGAGCGACCCGTTCGCCCAAAATGACCTTTACACGCAGGCTGTCTCCGTCGGCGCACGCCCCCGGNTACTNTACGTGGAGGGTCGCCTGGCAAGCGCCATCTACTTGAGAGACGCTCTCTCCNCGGAAGGCATGGACGTCTCCGTCGTGGGTCCTGAATCACTACCGGAGACAGCTGCGGCTCTNGAAANTTTCGACCTCGTGCTACTGAGTGANGTACCCATGGANGCGCTGGGTGATACTCAGATCAACGCNATCCTCGAGTACGTCAGAGACTCTGGAGGTGGATTCATCTTCGCTGCNGGTGAGTCGAGTTATGGGGAAGAGGGATACGCGGACTCGGAAATCGAGGAACTCCTTCCCGTCTGGTTTGAGATCAACGANAAACGGAAAGAGCTGGCTCTCGTCATCGTGTTGGATAAGTCCTACAGCATGGTGGGCCCGAAGCTCGAATTGTCCAAAGAAGCGGCCAAGGCTGCCCTCGACCTCCTAGAGCCAACCCACAGTTTCGGNTTGATCACGTTCGATGACACACCGTACGTGACGGTACCTCTTCAGCTCGCGGTCGAGAAGCCNGCCATCAACGACTTCATCAGTCGCATCATTGCNGGTTCGCAGACGAACATCTATCCNGCGTTGGAGACGGCGTTCGCCGCTCTCGAGAGCTCGGAGGCTGAGATAAGGCACATCATCCTGTTGTCCGACGGAAAGACCTATGCGGACGACTATGAGGAACTCGTTTCGTTGATGTCTGATTCGGACATAACCGTTTCTTCCGTCGCGGTGGGCCAGGAGGCGGACAGAGAACTGCTCGGGAACATTGCGACCTGGGGAAGGGGCCGCTCCTANTTCATTCAAGACGCCGAGCGGGTCCCGATGATCTTCATCCAAGAGACNCAGATCGCTTCGCAGTCCACGCTGGTGGAGGAGGCCGTCGAGACGACGGTGCTCANCTCGGTAGAGGCGTTNACGGACATCGACCTGGATGCGGCACCGCCCCTCCGAGGGTACGTGAGGACGATGGCGAAGGAGACCGCNGAGGTGCTCATCCAATCCGACTCGGAGAACCCACTNTTGGCGCGGTGGCGGTACGGGTTGGGCAGGACCGCTGTGTTCACGTCGGACGTGAAGAACCGTTGGGCCGCTGATTGGCTGACGTGGGANGGGTACGGTAAGTTNTGGTCGCAACTCGTCCGAGAAACGATGAGGCGGGACGGTGGCGAAGAANTGGATTTCGTTGTGGAGCGGATCGGGGATGAGGCCGTCATAACGGTGAGCGCGCTCACCGAAGAGGGCGCCTACCGTACCGATCTGGATCCGCGGCTACGGGTCGTTGGGGCTGTAGGGGAGGAANCTTCTTTGTCCTTCGAACAGGTGGGCCCGGGGACGTTTCAGGCCCGACACGCCCTCGGCCGTCCTGGGGAGGAGCCGTACCAGTTCGAATTGTCGGGAAACAGCATCGAGGACCGCTCGCAGTCACTCTACTACAGGTATGGTGACGAATTCCGGCTCTATCCCGCGAACACCGAACTGCTGACTGACATTGCTGAACAGACCGGTGGGGGATTCCTACCCGATGTGAGCGAGGTTTTCGACGACTACGGAGAAACGGCTTCGGTTCCGACACCTCTGTGGCCGTGGCTCTCCGCGCTGGCTCTGATCAGTTTCTTCTTCGATATCGCCATACGGCGCGCGCCATGGTTCTGGAGACGATTCGCCGGGATGCGTTGGGACTCGTTCGACGGCAGCACGTCGTAAGCGACCGTTTGGAGCCGGCCGAGCGGGAGCAACTCGTGCGGTAGGCGAGCGGGAAACGGACGGCGGACGAGCAAGGTCCGCCTCACCTTGGCCAACTAATTTTGAAAGCTTCACGAATCTACTACGGGGTGATTCGTGACGACGAAGTCCCCTTGATCATCGTGGATCAAGAGAGCACGGATGGTTTCTTTCAATTAGAGCCTCTCGAAGTGAAAATCACACGGCGCCACGGCCGGGCAGTACATCAGTCACTGATAAGCCTCCTGGCTAATCGTCGTCCAGCTTCGGTTTTTGGCGCAGAGTCTTCTTGGAGGAATGACGTTGTCTTGATGATAAACGCCGCTCTTGAACACCGCGCGAAGGCTGTGTCGGGATGCGCTCCTTTTCGCGCTCGTTCAAGGCGGCGAGTCTCTTGCGAAGCGTGACCAGAGCGTTTCGCTTATTGGCGAGCTGGCTACGGAAGCGGCGGCTGGTGACCACGGTCCCAGTCGAAAGATGCGTGAGGCGGACGCCGCTCTCCGTGACGTTTTGATGCTGCCCCCCTTTGCCGCCGGAACGAAACACGTCCACTCGGCACTGCCCGAGCAGTTCCGAGTTGGATTCGGGAATCGGAACCCCGGAATGCTCTAGGTGTTCAGCCATCAGAGGTCTTCCGCTGGTACGAGCCTTGCTATCGGCTTCTGCTGGTACGAGCCTTGCTATACAGAGTGGATGCCAGCGCTGGTCGACAAGAAACTCGGCTGGGTTCGATCGTGATCATGACCTTCGGGGATTCGACAGGCTAGATGATTCAGTTGCAAACCAACACCCCTGGAGCCCGTTACCTTCTCATGGGGGCGTCCTTTGTCATCGTCGTAGCGGGGTTACGTGAGGGCCAGGCCATCCTTCTGCCCTTTGCGTTGGCGCTGTTCCTGGCGGTGATGAGCATGCCGGTCATGTTCTGGCTCCAACTGCGGCGTGTGCCGGCACCGCTGGCCATCGTGCTCACGATGCTCGTGATGGGTGCACTATTCGGGGCTCTCATCATGTTGGGTACCCAGGCGGTGGGCGATCTTCAAGTCCAGATCCCCCGCTATAGAAATCAATCGGTAGAACTGTTCAACGACTGGGTGGTCGGTTTGAGTGCTTGGAGCG
>PCCM01000015.1 GCA_002731735.1 Gemmatimonadota bacterium
ATACCAGGACCCGGGCATCACCCGGGAACCCCCCGGGTAAGACCCGTCCGACCGGCCGGAATCTATTGTGGCACCACAAGACCACAAGGTCGCACAAGGTGTAAGAAGGCTGTTGTAGGCAGTACACAACCCTCAGTCGTAGAATTCCTTCAGGAACCGCCTCAGCTCGTTCCATGGACCCTTCCTCAATGGAGCAGGGGGCAATGATTCACGGAGGTAGGTGCCGTACCTCTTGCGGACGATGCGATCGTCGAGGATCAGGATGGCGCCCTGATCCTCCCGGGATCGAACGAGCCGACCGAAGCCCTGCTTGAGTTTCAACGCGGCGAGGGGCAGCACGAATTCTCCGAACGAGCTCCCGCCCCGACGTTCGATCGCTTCGATCCTGGCTGCGGTTATCGGCTCGGTCGGGACCTTGAACGGCAATCGTTGGATGATGAGTCCCCGCAGCGGACGCCCCGGCACGTCGACGCCCTCCCAGAACGATGCCGTGCCCAGCAGAAGTCCCGAGCCCGATTCCACGAAGCGCTCCAGCAAGCGGGCCCGTGTGTCCTCGCCCTGGACGAAGAGGGGCCATGGAAGCGCTGTATCCGCGCGCAACAATTCGGCGACCCGACGGAGCGCACGATGGGACGTGAACAGCACGAACGTCCCCCCACCCGAGATGCTACAGGTGTCCCTGACCACTTCAGCAGTCGCCTCGTCGAACCTACCACTGGGGTCATTCACGTCGGGCATATCCGTGGGAACGACCAACATGGTCTGTTGATCGAACTCAAAGGGTGAGTTAATGATAGACTCGTTTATCTCCAGGTTTACATCATATTCGATCGAGGTGTCGTCCAAGAGGCCGATTCGGCTCCGGAGGAAGGCGAAAGAATCCTTCGTGGCCAAAGTGGCCGAACACAAGGCCGCGGTCTCGACCTTCTCGAACAGGTGCTCCCGAAGGAGGTCACCCACTTCGATGGGGGCTGACGCGATCACGAGATTCCGATTCTTTCCCCGTGACTTTCCACGCCACTCCAGCCAGCGCACGTAACGCACGTCCTCCGCGTCCCCGTCGAGAACGGTCTGCAGAGTGTGTGCGGTGTCCACTAAGCGGCCTTCCCCACTCCTGAGATCCAGAAGGCGGCCCTCCAACCCTTCTCCCAGCGTGTCGTGGTCCTCGAGGCGCTCCCGGACGCCACGCAACTCCCTCGAGAGCGTTCGGAAAGCCGACACCAGCCCATCGAGGCGTTCTCGCACGGCAGGGTGCGACGCCGGCTCGGGCATCTCGACCGTGCCGAGCCTAACCGCGCCCTTGGCGTCGGACGGAAGAATTGGCTCCAACACGTCTAGGAACAGGGTGAGCTCAGCCCTGGCCTCCTCAAGAGCTGGACGCACCCGCGATTCGATCCGTGATCTCAAGTCCATCGCGGGCTCTCGCTCGGTCCTGCCCGCCAACGCCTCCTGCACCGCCGTAAGCACACCCCGTCCACGCCGATCCAGGCGGGCCAACATCCGGAACATTCCGCGACGGGTGACCTCCGATCCGAGATGTGACGTAGCGGCGTCCTCGATGTTGTGCGCCTCGTCGAGAATCAGATGTCGATAGGCGGGGAGCACGGCGGAGTCCTTGTAGTTCTGGGTCGCCATCCGTACTGAGAGATCGGTGAAAAGAAGGTGGTGGTTGGTGATCAGCAGCGTGGCCGACGCTGCCCGCCGCCGCGAGCGCTGATAGAAACACGCCTGAAAGTGAGGGCAGCGAGCGCGGAGGCAGATGTCGGCGTCGCTCTTCACCTCGTCCCAGACATCCTCGGTGGGAACGAACGTGAGGTCGGCACGGGACCCGTCCTCCGTCTGGCCGATCCAACCGAGAAGTTGATCCAACTCATCTCCTCGATCGTCCGAAAAGAGAAGAGGGGCGGACTCTGCCGCCAATTGGGCCCTCCGAATAGAAATGTAGTTCCCCCTGCCCTTCACGAGTTCCCAGTCGACCTCCTCTCCGAGCAGCCTTCGCACCAGGGGCAGATCCTTTTGATCCAGCTGCTCCTGAAGGTTGATCGTGTTTGTGGAGATCACCGTCCGCTCCGCATTGCGCAGCGCCCACTCCGCAGACGGAATGAGGTAAGCCAACGACTTGCCCGTGCCCGTACCCGCCTCCACCAACGTGACGCCTCCTCCGTTGTACGTCTCGGCGAGACGACGGAGCATGGTGCGCTGCCCCGGACGGTCTTCATAAGCGGGATGTTCTTGCACCAGGGAGCCCTCCGGGCCGATCAGGGCCTCGAGTCGATCGATCTCCAGTGGCTCAACGACGCGCGGTTTCGGGGGCTCGACGACCACGAATAGCCGATCGGCATCGTTGGTGGTGATCGCAGTCCCGATGCCCTCCTCGTACAAGCGCCCGGCAACCCCCAGATCTGCATCGGACGGCTCCAGGTCACCCGAGGGATGGTTGTGGATCATGACCGATCCCTCTTCAGCGTCACGGGCGGCGGCCAGCACCGCGGCCTTGTTGCCCCGCGCCACGGCCCTCGCCTCCACCAACATTCGGTCAGGGCTGACCCGAGTGAGGAAGCACACCTCCCTACCGCCGGCCTTCCCTATCTCAGCCCGAATGCGCTCTGCGGCGTCGCGTGAAAGACGTAGGTCGGATGTGGACGAGGCCGGGGAGGACGAAGCCGAGTCGGAGGGTTGCACGGGCCTCAGGTTTTGAGCTGCTGCTTCCTTGCCGCCGGGAAGAGGACGTTGTTCAGAATGAGCCGATACCCGGGAGAACTACGGTGCAGATCGAGGTTGGTGGGCGGGTCCCCGATCTGATGCTCCGGATCTTCGGGATCGTGCCCGCCGAAATACGTCCACGTCCCCTCTCCGAGGTTTCCGTGCACGTACTTCACGATGTTCCCATCCTTCGCCAGCACGATCGCACCGGGCTTGAGCCGGTCCATNCGAAAGGAGGTGGTGAGTCCGTAAAAGTCCGNAATCACAGAGACGTGGTTCTGCGTNAGCATGGCGGGCACGGGATCGAANTTGGCCGAAAAGTCGAAGAGGGTGAACACGCCGAGCTCCAGGCGCCAGGGGGTGTTGACCTGGTGTGCATCGATGTCGCTGAAGGCGTTGACGGACGGACTTGTCTGCACNACACCATCCATAAAGCCCATCGTGAGGTNCCATTCCATCTTGCTCGTGGCGTTCGGATCCGGNGGTGACCCGTCTGAGTACGAGGCCGCGATGTCCGCGTGCTCGGCACCCAGCGCTAGTTCGAGNGTCTCGGTGGCGGAACACATGGCCAACANGAANCCNCCGTCNTCCACGTANTGGCGGAGCNGCCGGGCGACNCCCTTCTTGAGGTCGGGCACGCTCCCAAACCCNAGCCGTTCCGCCATTTCTTCATTTCGGGACACCTCCTCCTGGAGCCAGGGTGACCCGGCGTACGTGAGGAAGAACTTGGAGTACTGCCCCGTGAAGTCNTCATGGTGCAGATGTAGCCACTCGTACTCGTCCAGTCGCCCCTCGATGACATCGTCGTCCCAAATGGTCTCGTACGGAATCTGGGCATACGTGAGCGCCATGGTGACGGCGTCGTCCCAGGGCGTGCTGTTGGGGGGCGTGTAGATCGCAACCTTCGGCGCCTTCTCCAAGATGACCGTTTCCATGTTGGAATCGGCGATCACGGCGCGGATCCCGGCGATATCGGCGCCACTCACCGGCTCGATGGTGATGCCCCGGAGAGAAGCCTGGCGGCGCAGACCCTCCACGTCGGGAAGCAGGAATGAACCGCCACGGTAGTTGAGCAGCCACTCAGCTTCTCCGTACTGTTCAAGAGCCCAATACGTGAGNCCGTACGCCTTGAGATGGTTCTCCTGGATGCGATCCATGGGCACGAGCAGCGACTGGGCGGCTCCGGCCATGGGCCAGGCCACAAATGCCATGACGNACACGATCCGGGCAATCCTCATGAGTCTNGCCCNCCCTGTATCCGCNGTAACTCCCGGCGAGCTGTCGGTACGATCGCACCATTGGGCTGATCCAGGATAAGGTCNTCCAAAAGCCGAATCGCCTCGTCGACACCCTCNGGGGTCGCTCCCTTGAAACGTGCGAGCTCGAGCGTGGCCTCGGGTACCTCNGAGGNGTAGGGGTGGTCGCGGATGATTCGCTCCCTGAAAGCGGCGGCCCNTTCCGGCACTCCCCCCTCCGCTGCTATCCGGGCNCCCATCGCGAGCAGCGGCGGCCTCGTGTCCTGNGCCACAGATTCGANGGCGACGTCCAATTCAGACAGGGCCTCCTCGGTGCGCCGTTGATGAGCGAGGACAGCGCTTCGCATGAAAACCGCTAGAGTCTCCCCTTCGAGCCGGTCGAGAACGTCCAATAGCGAAATTACTTCCGTAGCCACTTCCGCGGAGANACCNGAGAGGGCCCCTTGAAAGGCCTCCCGAGCTTGTACGACTTCCCCGGCGGCCAAGTAGAGGTACGCGCGCTCGATAGCGCTCTTAGGGCCTGCAGNACCCTCCAAGAGTGATTGGGCGGCCTCTCGATCCCCTCCAGCATCGAGCCGCACTGCCAACGTCATCAGAAACTCATCCACTTGGGGGGNATCAGGGAATTCTTCCCTGAACGCTTCCAGCAACCCCCTCGTCCCCACTCCACCCCGCTCGATCCCGATCCGNATGATCTCCGCGAGCGCCTGCTCCCGTTCGATGCTGCCCTTGGGCAGATCGTCGGCAATCNACTGTTGGGCNTCGAGGGCCCGGACCGTATCCCCGGTTGCCAGCGCCGCGTCCGTAATGCGCTGATCCAGGGCCCGGGTTTCGGCACCGTCGGCGGCGTCCTCTCGCAGAGTCTCGTAGGCCCAGAGGGCCACCTCCATGGCGGAGACCTCTTGAGCCTGCCGGGCGAGAGCCGTCAGAAAGCCACGGCGCGTCCGGTCCGGCAAACCNTCCAGGGCGGCCTCGNCCAGGGTCTTCGCCTCCCCGAACGCACCAGCCTCCAGGGCNATTTGGGCCCCAGCCCGGAGTCGAGCTCCGCTCGTGGGCGGTTGCCGCAACTGCTCGAGAAGAGGCAGCACGAGGGTTTCTCGGTCTTCCTCGATTTCACGCACTCTTCGCATCACGCCCGATACCTGGGACCCATCGTTTCCAATGACTGCGGCCCACTCGAGGACGGCCTCTTCCATGCGGCCAAGATCTCTCAAGAAATCGCCCGCCTCCATGGCGAAAAGAGACGAACGGCCGAGTTCGCTCCTGCCTCTCTCGAGGATGGACAACGCCCGTTCGGGACCGAAGACCCGGCCATACGCNCTCGCTACCTCTCGATAAGGCTCGGGAAAGGGCCCAGCGCCGTCCATCCAGTCCTCTGCCGCGTCCTCGAGGCCTTTCTCGTCGTCGAGCTCGGTATACACCCTGAACTCGAGGAGTCTCGGGACAGAAGCGTTCGGATCCAGGTCCGCGAAGCGCTCGGCGAAGGGCAGAACCTCATGAACACGGCCTTGAGCCCGAAGGACTCGCTCCAAAGCGGCGATGCCGCGGGTGGACGTAGGCCGTTCGTCCATGAGGCGGCGTAGGGTCTGCTCGGCCCCCGGCAAGTCACCCGAGGACTCGTCAGCAGCGGCGGTCCGGAGCAGACGCGTCTCCAGGCGAGGATCGGCTTCCTGGGCATGGACTCCAACTGGCCGAAGAAGGGGCACAAGAAAGAGCACATACAAAAGCCCCAAGCTCCACCTTCGCGCGAAGGTTCTCACCGTATCGTGCCTCTCGGTCCGGCGCGGCGTTCCGCCCGATTGAGCCGCTCGAAATACTCCAACACCATTTGGCGTTGAGCCGGGGAGAGCCGCTGGAGCTCTTCCGTCGGGGGGAGTTGAAAGCGCAACCCGCCCAGGTCGTCGGACGACAGCGCTTCCACGTCATTTCGCTCGAACTCACCGGGCGCCGTGGATTCGCGCTCGTCCGAAAACTCGTCCTTCTCCAGGCTCCGCCCTGCATCCAGGAGCCGGTGGAAGAGCCGTTCTTGTCGCTGAAGTGTCTCGACGTCCAGGCTCTCTCCGGCAAGCCTTTCGGCGAGTGCTTGCGCTTCTTGGGCCAGGGCCTCGAGATCGCCCAGAGGTTGAGCTTGGTCGGGCGGTCGATCCGCAAGCTGGCCGAGCTGTTCCGCGATTCTCTGTTGGCCAGAGGCCGCCTCTTGAAGCTGGTTCGACCTCGCCTGCTGCCCGAGGTTCATGGGAGTGATCTGCCCGGTCCGCTGGTTCACAGCCCCCTGTTGCTGGGCAATCTCCTGAAGCTGTTCCGTGACCTGGTCTCCGGACTGGCCCTGAGGTCCTTCGCCTGGGGCTTTGGCAGCCGAAGCCGCCATCACAGCCGCTTGATTGAGCGCGGCAACCGCCTCCTCCGCGGCGCTCTCAGGAGCGGGCGCGTCTCCCCGTTGACTCTCCAGCGCATCGAGAGCCTCTTGCATGGCCTCCATCGCCCGGCCTACTTGCGCGGCGACCTCGTTGCTGCCTTGGTCTCCCGCCGTCTCGGCCGACAGGTTGTCCGCCATGTTCCGGGCCCCCTGGAGCAGCGCCGCCTCATCGCTGCGCATGTTCGCGAGCTCTTCCGGAGTCGCACCACGCATCCGATCCTGCAGCGCCGACTGTTCGCGAGCGAGTGACAGTGCATCGGTGGCCGTCTGCTCGAGAGCCTCCCGAGCGGCCTCCATGTCCTGCTGTGCCATCTGATGCTGTCCCTGCTGAAGTTGCTGGGACATCTGCCTCATGGCTTCCGCGGCTTGCTGGGCGGTCTCCGACGCCTCCTGGGGCTCGCCGTTCCGTGCCTGTTGGGCGGCCTCAGACATCGACTGCTGCGCCTGCTGGCCTTGGTTTTGGGCCTGTTCCACCGCCTCACGCGCCTGTTCTTCCCCGGCCTCGGCCAACCGCTCCTGCAAACTATCGAGCGACTCGTTCAGGTCCTGGGCACGGGCCTCCAAGGCCTCCTGCTGTTCGGCCCTCATCTCGGGGGAGTCTCCCTCCTTCATTGCGTCGGCCAACGCCTGCTCCTGCTGGGCGAGTTCCTCCGCCTCCGCAGCAGTCGCCCGGAAATCCTGCTCCAATGCTGCCTGCTCGAACTGCTCGATCGCCTCTTGCAGCCGATCTCGAAGAGCTTCTTGGTCGGCGGCCAACTCTTCGAGCGCCTGGTCGGCGTCGGCAGCGTTCATTTCATCGACCCGTTCCGTGAGTTCCGACAGACGCTCTTCGAGGCTCTCCGGCGCCAACTCATCCATGAGTCTCTGGAGCTCCCTGATCTCCTCCTGGAG
>PCCM01000016.1 GCA_002731735.1 Gemmatimonadota bacterium
CGGAATTGATCGAGTCCTTGCAGACTCTAAACGCGGCTGAGATTCGGCTGGACGCGCCGATCGGCGACAGCGAAGACTCTCAGCTCGTGGAGCGCTTCATTTCCGAAGAGGCTGCAGAGCCTGAGCAGGATGTAGAAGGCAGGCTTTTGACCGAGACGGTCGGGGTCGCGCTGACGATGCTTGAAGCTCGGGATGCGAAGGTTTTGCGCCTGTACTTCGGGCTTGAGGGAGAGCGTGAGCACACGTTGGAAGAGATCGGCAATTTACTCGGCGTTACACGAGAACGTATTCGCCAGCTCCGTGACCGTGCACTCCGGCGGCTCCGTGAGGGTGGTAAGGGAGATGCCCTGGAGTCTTTCGCCGCGTGATGTTCAGCGAGGGATGCCCCGCCCCCCGTGAGGCCGATGGCCTTCGCGGGGGGTGGGGCTTTTTTTTTGCCGGTTGGCGGGGCGGTGACACAGCGTGAACGGGATGGTTCGCCAGGTCGGGGGTGGTGTCTACACGGTGGCCCTGGAGTCGGGGGAGATCGTCGAGGCTTCCTTGAGGGGTCGGCTTAAGCTCGAGGAACGAGCGGGGGACCAGGTGGTGATCGGCGACCGAGTTAGTCTCGACGTAATCGACGAGGAGGCTCACGTCATCGAGGAGGTGTTTCCAAGGGCGACCGCGATCACCCGCAGCCGCTTCGGGGGCCGAACCATCAAGGTTCTGGTTGCCAACGCCGACCGCCTGCTCGTCGTGGTGGCCGCTGCCCAGCCGAAGCCTCGCCGGGATTTGATCGACCGTCTTCTGGTTGTGGGCGAGTCGGGAGGCGTGACGCCAGTGATCGTCGTGAACAAGGTAGACCTCGACGATGCCTTCGAAGTGGTGAGCGGACTCGAACAACTCTATTCGCCCCTCGGGTATGACGTACTGCGGACCAGCGCAGTCGCAGGCGAAGGAATGGATCGGCTTGCGGAGCAGCTCTGCGAGGGGATCGCCGCACTCGCGGGTCCTTCGGGCGTCGGGAAGTCGAGCCTCGTGAATGCGCTCGAGCCGGAGCACGCGCTCAGAACCGGTGAGCTCAGCCGCAAGCGTGGCACGGGCCGGCACACGACCGTGAGTTCCAGCCTCATCCAGCTCCATTGTGGGGGTTTGGTGGCGGATACACCGGGGTTCAGCGACGTAGGAGTCTGGGGCGTACCCAGAGAGGAATTGGACCGTTGTTTCCCGGAGCTCCGCGCCTTGAGGTCCTCGTGCCGCTTCAGGGAGTGCAGCCACCTGCACGAGCCCGACTGTGCCGTCCGGCAGGCGTTGGATGAAGCTGCCATCGACCCGGGCCGCTTCGAGAGTTACAGCACCCTGTATGAGGAGTCAGTGTCTTGAAAGAGGGGTCACTCGGGGTACACCCGTGGCCGGGTCGTTGCTGACCGAGATAGGCCACTCGTAGACACGCTTGAGCGTTTCTTCCCGCAGCACCTCTTCTGGTTCGCCCTCTGCCGCGACTCTACCGCGATCCAGGAGGAGCAATCTGTCCGCGAAGCGCGCGGCGAGATCGAGATGGTGGGTGATGAGGAAGACCGTCATCCCGGCGGCGGCGGACGCTCTGAGTAGCTCCAGAATTTCCATCTCGTGGCGGACGTCGAGGCTTGCCGTGGGTTCATCCAAGAGGAGCACGTTCGGCTCCTGTGCGAGTGCCCGGGCCACCCTGGTTCGCTGGACCTCACCACCGGACAACGTGGAGAGGTATCGCTGCGCCAGGTTGTCGACGTCGCACATTCGCATGGCTTCGGATATGGCCTCTTTGTCGGTCGGTGTCTCTGATTGGAGGGCGCCCAAGTAGGGGTAGCGCCCCATCGCCACGAGCTCCCTCACTGTAATGGGAAAAGCGACAGACTCCGACTGCGTTACGACGCCGGCCTCCTGAGCCAGCGCCCGCCGATTCCAATCTGACACGGGCCGACCGAATACTTGGGTCTGACCCGCCTGATGCGGCACCATGCCGAGGAGCGCTCGAAGCAGGGTCGACTTCCCCGAGCCGTTCGGGCCCAAGACGGCGTAGAAGGAACCCCGCGGCACCGTCATGGAAACCGAATCGAGCGCGGGCGCGGGTGCATTGGGATAGTGGACCCTCAGCTCAGTCGCCCAGAGGGCCGCCGATGCATCATTCCTCGTTTCGGCTGGTTCCGTGGACTCGGTCGCCACTTACGCTCCGACCCCAGTGCCAGCCCCGGCCCCCACACTGCGCCGAAGCAAGAGAAGAAAAAGTGGGACTCCTACGAACACCGTGATGACACCAATCGGTACCTCGGTGGGCGGCAGGACGGTACGGGCTGCGATGTCCGCCAGCATGAGAAACACCGCTCCCGCGAGGAATGCAAGTGGAAGGAGGACTCGGTAGTCGGCACCGACCAAGAGCCGGATGCTGTGGGGAACGATCAGCCCCACGAAGCCGATGACACCCGTGGCCGCTACTCCAGCGGCCGTCAGCAGCGAAGCGAGGACGTATGCCATTCGTTTGACGCGTTCCACGTCGGCTCCAAGGTAACCCGCAGTCTCCTCGCCGATCGCTAGGAGGTTCAGTGGACGAGCGAGACCAACGAGCGCGATTACTGCCGGGATGCTGTACAGAGTGACCATCCACACAGTGCGCCAGTCGGAGCCCACAAGGCTGCCCATCATCCACAGGACCGCGCTCCGCACTGTTCGTGCGTCCGAAATCGAGAGCACGAAGGCCATACAGGCCGTGAAGAAGGCCCCGACGACCACACCGGCCAAGAGTAGAACGCGCACGTCCACCTGGTCGTCAGCGGTGGCTGCGACTCTCAGCACGAGAAAGATCGCGACGAGCGCTCCCGCGAAAGCGGCGGCCGGTAGCGCCCAGGAAAGTGAGGCCGCCAGGCCGAGAGCTAGAGCGAGAACCGCTCCGGTGGCGGCTCCCCCCGAGATTCCGAGGATGTAGGGCTCGGCGAGTGGATTACGAAGTAGAGCCTGAAAAACGGCGCCTGAGAGCGAGAGCCCGCCTCCCACCAGAATGGCCATCACCGCTCGAGGGGCGCGGAGCCCCACTACGATCCGCCGGTCATTGATATCCCCCTCGCCAAGTAGAGCCGCGAACACCTGGCCGGGCGTGAGGTCAGCCTCGCCGACAAGGATGCTCAGCAGGAAGACGAGGACCACGGCGAGACCCAATACGGCTGCCCAGGTAATGGGCTTCATCGGGGCCCTTGATCGAAGGCTCCAGGATGAATCAGGCGTGCGATGTCCCGGGCGGCTCGACCGAGCCCGGGGCCGGGAATCTCAACGGAGGCCGGTAGAGCGGCGCTCCGCACATGTGCGAGCAGCGGAGGGGGTGTCAGTCCCTCGGGCAGGAGGATCAGGTCCAACTCCCGAGCGAGGAGTGCCTCCATACTCACCGGAGCGTACAACGGGCCGAGGTCATCGAAAACGTTGTTTCCACCTGCGACCGTCATGAGCTCGTCGATGTACGTACCCGGGCCGGCCACCCAGGGGGGATCGCCACCGAGGAGGTACACGACGCGGGGCTCGGGAAGCTCAGCCACTCGTCGAGCCACGTCGTCGAGGGTGTCACGGATCTCACGGAGCACCAAGTCTGCGGCCTCGGACTCGCCCATGATTCTCCCGAGGTCACCGATGATGGTCAGGACGTCGTCGATTCCGTCGGGCTGGACGGCGAAGTGGGGAGTCCCCAAATCGGTGAGGCGTTCGGCTGTAGCCAGGTCCGAATCACCGGCGAAGCGGATCACGAGGTCGAGATCCAGAGAGACCAGAATCTCCAGGTTGGGCTGGAGGCCGCCGCCCACGGACGGTAGCCCGGAAAGCTCCGGCATACGGTCGTAGTCCGTTCGGCCGGCTAGGTGGTTGGCGACGCCCATCTCCAGAAGTGCTTCTGTGGCCGAAGGAACCAGAGAGACGATTCTCCGGGGCGCTGCTTGGAAAGTGTGTCGGGTTCCGGCGGCGTCGATCAGTTGGATGGGGTAGCCCGCCGGGGAGTCCTCGGGCTCGCCAGCGCCGCCCGCCGCCTGTTGGCTAGAGAACGTGTCGCAGCCGACCAGGGCCGCCACGAGCAACCATATGACCGAACGACGCATGCTTCGCTCGCCCAGCGCGCCTAGCGCCCCAGCCCTGAAGACGTAGGAGCAAGTCCGCATGGGTCCCGGTAGTCTTCCACCCAGTCTCCTCCCTGTCGGGTCAGCGTGGAGAGCCACATGGACTGTTCGCCCATGACCTCGATCACCATTTCCTCGCTTCCGTCTCCGTCGATATCGAGGTGGTCGAAGTAACGTGTGGCACCCTTTCCGTCGAGGGAGCTCAATCGGTAGTCCACGTAAGTGCGTCTGTAGTCCGCTCCGTTATCATCATCCGCCGTTAGGAAGATCGAGTATGCTTCACGGGGCGCCGGGCCTACTGCGAGATCGTCGTCGGATACGAACGTAGCGACCACGGTCGGCGTCGCACCGGGCCGGGCCCGAAACACCTGGATGTCCTGCCGGATATCTCTCACATCTCCGGGAAAAAACACACCGACGTCCCGAAGGACTCGCAGCGCCATCCTGAGTGAGGTGTTCCGGAGCTCTGTTGTTTGGGCGACGGGAGAATAGGTGCCGTACCCAAGTTGGCTTCCTTCCCGCGCCGGAGCGGCGAGAAATTTCTGGACCGCCGATACGGTCGGTATCAACTGGATCTGGCCCCGGACCTGGGGCCGCACCCTGCAATACCGCTCGTCCACCGAAAAACTTTCGGCGCTGAAGCTCCCGATCTGAGCCCCTTCGGAGAACAGCGTAAACTGCAGGCCCGGTGTCAGGTGATCTGACGCGAACGCTCTGCTCGCCTCGACGGATCCGATGCCCTCGATCGGGGAAAGCCCGTCGGGCCCGATTTCCGCCACAGGCACCAGGGTCGCCTCCTCTCCGTCTCGGTAGCCCAGGTACAACACCGGCCCCAAGGATGGCCCTTCCTGAACAGTGTCCCCGACGACCTCTGCGTCGGCGGGTGGCCGGTCGGAAACCAGGCTATCGGACGGGGAACGCAGGCTCACGTCGATCCCGCCCCATTCCACGTTGTCGCAGCCTGTAACGACGATTACAATCCCGAATAACAGGAGCCTTTGGAGGGTTGTGTTCATGCGGAAAAGCTATCTGGGCTTGCTCCATTGAGGAAGGGATTAGGGTGGGCACCGGCGTTCGTCGCAGGTTTTGGGGCAGGGGCGTCGGGCACCGTGGCTGTCGGTCTTCTACTGTACTCCGGAGAGGGACTGCTCAGATCGCTGGCGCTGATCGTGGCGACCGCGCTCGGGGCTTTCAGTTTGGGCCTGGGTACGGGCGGACCGCCCAGCGACTGGAACCAAGCGCTGGAGTCTCTTCGGAGACGTTGGCTTTTCGTGCTGGTAGCCTTTGCTGCTGCGGCCGGGTTCGCGTTCGTATGGGATGTTTTTGCGGCCTTCGGTGGGTCAGCGACGACACAGGCGCTGGGACTCGCTCTGCTTGCGGGCCTCCCGCTCTATGCCTGCGGTCACCTCTTGAGAGGCATAAACGCGGCGCGGATGATGGCTGGCCTGACGGGTGACGGTGCGTTGGCATCGCTAGGCGCCGCCGCCGGCGTGTTGGTGACCGGTCTCGGTGCTCTCACTCGCGTCGGAGTGCCCTCGTTCGTGCTGTTCCTGATCGTCATACTCTCGGGGACTGCGCGTCTTCAGGGGTGGGTCCTGCGGCCCGAGGCGCTCGACACAGCCGGGCCCGAGACGCAGTGATCATCGCGCACCTGTCGGATCTGCATCTCGGTTATCGGGCTTTCGGAAATATGGAGCAGGGCAGAAATGTTCGAGAGGCCGATGTCGCCCGTGCCTTTCACCAGGCGATCCAGAGGATCCGCGAGATCGCCCCGTCCGTGGTGCTCGTGGCCGGCGACGTTTTCGATCGGCCCGAGCCCCCCCACTCCGCGCTCGTCGCGCTCGCCCAGGGGTTGCAGTCGTTGAGAAAGGCGCTCCCGGATACGCCGGTCCTGATGGCGGCCGGAGCCCGTGACACACCGGCCGGTCCGGCCGATCCAGGTTCCCTGGCTGCCTTCGATACGCTGCCGGGCGTCGAGGCCGTCACCGCAACGACCCGGTCTGTTTACTACTCACGATTGGATCTGAACGTAGTCCTCGTCCCACACCGATCGACGATCCAGGGTCCCGGGCCCTTGGTGGAACCGAACCCGGATGCGCGATGGAACGTGCTCGTGGCGTATGGATCGGTGGATCGGGAGGAGACCGTGCTTCTCTCATTGAACTCGGCTGATTGGGATTACGTGGCGCTGGGGCACGAACACTTTCGACGCGAGCTGGTGCCCGGCGTGCACTACGCAGGCGCGCTCGAGCGGGTGGGGGCCACACCTTGGGAGGAGGCGGCTGAAGAAAAAGGCTTCCTGACGTACGATCTCGAGTCCGGGCAGGTTCGGTTTCATCCGATCCACGGTCGTCCGGTCGTATCACTGGAACCCATCCCGTTCGAAGCAGATCGGCCCGAACGGCTGAGGGAGCGGGTCGGGGAGGTGCTGGTCGAGGTGCCCGGCGGCATCGAAGAGAAGATCGTTCGGATTCGAATTCAAGGGTTACCAGCGCAAAGGTTGGACCTTCTCAACGGTGTGTTGCCTGAGTATAGGCGGCGTGCACTACACCTCGAAGTGCAGCTCGATGACGAGCCGCTAGGGCATCTGGGGCATCCCACCCAGGAGATGAAGCCGTCCACTAGGCTGGCTTCCAGGTTGGCTGAGCACCTTGCGGGTCTCCTCGAACGTCGGGGGTAGTGTGGCGTCCTATGAAGTACGTGAGTGATTCCATCGATACGGGCGTGGCAGGAGCCGAACAGGAGCCGCTCGATCTTCAGCTCGGTTCCGGGCTGACGGCATTGGTCGGGGGGGACGGCCTTCTGCGTAGTGAAGTCATGGAGCGGTTCGCGCGGAGGCTGGCCCAGGATGACGAACGTCTACAGACGCTGATCGCCGGGCCGGGCCCGGTCGGACCCGCACTCGCATGGCGCCGCGCGGTTCGTATTCTGGCGCAGTGGTCGGGCCTCGAGGGCGTCGACCAGGAGGAGGCTGCCCTGATCCAAGGGGGATCCCGAGCCGGCGATCCTCCGCTCTGGACCGACTCGGGGGTAGATGGTCTCCGCGCACGGGTGGAAGAGTTGAGGCGCCTTCCAGATGCGCTTCGTGCGAAGGCGCATGAGTTGCGAGGGTTACGTGCGGACGGGATCGAGGTGGGCGGGGATCTGGAAGTCGCGAACATGGATTGGCTCCGCGAGCGACAGGACGCCGAGACACATCTCCTCGCGTATCGCGATCGGGCCCGGGAGCTCAAGGTTCGCCTACGGCAACTCGAAGAGGGCGGCAGGGACACGGCGTGCCCGACTTGCGACCGGGTCCTCAGCGAGCGGTTCGAGTCGGTCGTGGACGTGATCCGTGAAGAGTGGGAATCGGTGGTGCAGGACGGGAGTTGGTGGAAGCGTCGCAAGGAGCAACTGGACCTGAAACCGCCCCATGTACAGGACCTCGAGGGGAAGGCACTACGTCTCCGTGCCACGATCGAGGAGTGCACCGAAGAGGCTGAGCGTCTGAGGGCCCGTTTGCCCGAGTTGGCCGAAGCGGAAGACACCCTCGCGATGGTTCAGGTAGCGGATGGTCTTTCGGAGCCGGGTGAGGGTAAGGGCGCGGAAGCGGAATCGGCTTCTGACTTCCATCTCCGACGCCGTGCGCTGGAAGCTCTACGGCGAGAGCTGCTGTCGGACGCCCGTGATGCGCTGACCGCCCGGACTGGACGGTATCTGAATCACCTGACGAGCGGTGGTGTGCTTGGGGTTGGCGTGGCCGGTGATGGCGAACCCACTATCGTTCGAGACGAAGGTGCTCGGAGGATCAACTCCGATGAGGAGGTCGCCGCCTATCTATTGGCCTTACGGCTCGCACTCGTCGACCTGGCTGCCGGTTGCGAGGTCCACGCGCCGGAGATTCTCCTGGGAGACACGTTCGATCGCCTGGAGCCCGACGCCAAGTTGAGGGCGGTCGGGCTCCTTCGCACGCTGCTCGTCCGAGTCCCGAAGATTCTTCTCTTTTGCCGTGGTGACATTCTCGACGCGACACCCGAATGGTTCGATTGGATCGTCGAGTTGGCGGTCGACCGGCACGGATCTCCGTTCGCCCGCGTGCGACGGAGCGGCGTGGGGAGGCTACGGATTCACTGATCTCCCCCGGAGACCAGGACCGTGGACCGAGGTGTCCGCCTTACAGCCGCTGGTGATCGGCGCGCCAATTGGTCACTCGTTTCTTGATNTCCTTGCGGTCCTGGATNCCCTCGGCCGTTACGGTCGCGACCAACGCCCCGACCTCNCCATCCGAAGCGAACCTCAGGGCGATCAGTTGCTCAGTCGTCAGGTTGTCGATTACNCCCCCCTGATCGGGTGGAAGCAGCTCGNGAAGACGCATNCGCTCCTCGAGGCGAATGACCCGGTCCTGGGCGCCGAGCGCGAAGAGACGGGCGAACAACCCGATCATCACCAGNGCGAGGGCCACTAGAAGNGATATCACTGAGTCCCCGGAGAAAGACGTGGCGGCCACGTAACCCGAATAAATCAGGTTGATCATGAGAATCGGGAGCGCCACGTAGTGGAAGCCGGGCACGGACTTCTGGTGGTTGGCATAACTTTGAGGGGGTCCATCCGTTGCCATGAGGCTCTCCTTGGTTCGGTAAAACGGCCAGCAAGTTCGCTAGAACGGCGGACCGATCGAGCGGTCACGAGCCGTGAGCGACATAGGATAGGGGAGCAGGGGCACCACCGCCATCGGCCTCTTCTACCGACCCAGTAGCAGACCGAGCTCCTGCCAGGCGATCGCGCGGTCCTGATACCTCATGCCGAGCTCCTCGTCGCCGGACTGAAGAGCGCTCTGTGTGAGGGCGGCGAAGACCCAGGAGTAATAGTTCGGGATTCCGACGGTGGAGCGATCGGGCCAATGGTCCCACTCATCGGGGATACCTGTCCGATGCATGAAGACCTCGTCCGCGAGCGTTCGAGTACGCTCAACGTCCAGCCAGAACCCCGTGACCCGGGCCATCTGCGCATCTTCTAGTAAGACGTTTCGGGAATTCACGTCGGGAAGGCCCGGGTGGAGTCGAAAGGCCAAACCGTGCCTCACCAGGTACGGACCGACACCCAGGTCCTGAGCTGCGCTTCCGCTCGACGAGAAGTAGATGGGCCGGTCTTCTACGCTGTTTTGAATGAGAAGTAGGGCGAACTGCTGCCACGGATAGATCACGGTCCCCCCCGGTATCTTCGCCACCACGGGTCCGAGCGGAAAATCGCGATCCTCGGGAATGGATACGTAACCGGCTGGTCCGGCAACCTCGCCTATGGTCTCGTCGTCCACAGGCAGGGCCGTTCGGGTGGGCGGTCTCACGGGATCCTCCGTGAGGATGGCGATCCGTCCCTGCGAGCCTGCGGCGCTGGGATCAGCGGTATAGATGGGCTCACCCTCCTGAGGGTCGTACGGTCGCTGGCAGACGATGGTGGTCCTGCTGTCACTCGCCTGTACACCCGGTGGGCACGGCGTTGTGAGGTCTCGAATCTGTTTGACGTACCAGTCCAGATTGAAGTAGGAGGTGACGATGACGGTGACGTCGCGGCGTATCCCCTCGGTCTCCTGCAAGTACCACAGCGGAAACGTGTCGTTGTCACCGTTGGTAAAAAGGATGCTGTAGGGCTCCACGCTCATCAGGAGGTTGTACGCCCAATCCCGTGCCGAGTAGTCCGTTCGGCGGCTCGCCCAGGACCAGTTGNACACCAGCGGGATCANAGCCAGCGCNAGCACAGGCGCGGCGCGGGACCACGAGCCCTTGAGTTGTTNGGCGGTCTGTTGCCAAAGCGCCGCGATTCCGATTCCTGCCCAGAGACCCCACACCGAGAAACCGACGATGAAGAAATAATCCCGCTCACGCACTTCGTGAANGTCCGTCGGACTCGGGGAGCCGAGCGAAAANCCGTAAGAGAAGTTGAGGTAATAGACGAGGCCGATGGAGAGCGTGCCGAACAGNGTCAGGATGTAGAGAGCGGTGGCCGAGTCTCTNCGTAAGTGTTGGACCGCACCGTAGAGGCCCAGACCCGTGAACAAGAAGGTGAACAAGACTCTCGGGCCTGGGAAAAGCGTATCGGTCCCTCCCACGCCCCTGGCCCACTGCCAGTCGAAATACTGTAGGTAGTTTGTGAGTTGCGACAACAGAGGCGCCAACCGTGGGATCAACGGCGGTTTGAGGTACTGTTGCCTCGACAGCGCCGCNGAAAGCTCGGTGCAACCCGCTTGGCCCATCGTTCCGATGCTCGTGAGAGCNCTCTGGATACTGGAACAGGTCGGGTCGGCCTCATTGATGATCGGGCTGAGCGCAGCCCGTAGCGGCAGAAAGAGATGAATGGAAAGACCGAGGAAGGCGACGAAGACGCCTATGACGTAGAGACGCCAGTTGAGCAGCACCCGGGGAGAGACCCACAGGACGAACAGAACGAGCGCCGGGGCGGCGAGAAACGCCATGAGATGGTTTCCCACCGACAGCCCCAAGATGAACGCGATCAGTACCAGAAGGTTGTCATCTCGGCCTTTGCCGAGGTTCTCGCGCCAGTGGAAGACCAGCCACGTTAGCAGTGCGATGGTCATGAGCGAGACCGTGTAGACCTTCTCGTTCACGTTGGACTGGTTCCANACCGTAAACGCAGTTGCGCTCACCATCACCGCCGCGACGGCACCCACGAGGCGGAACCGGCGATCGTCGGAGAAAAATGAAAGAATGTGATGGACCGCCAGGAACCAGAGACCGTGGGCTACGCTGCCCATGAGGGCCGAGAACAGGTTGATTCGTGTCGCGACCGAGAGGCCCAGGGGCGCGAGGAGAAGGTCCCAGGTTCGGGCTAACAAGACGAAAAGCGGATTACCCGGTGGATGGGGGATGCCGAGGATGTGCCCCGTCGCAATGTATTCGCTCGTATCCCAGTACGCGGTCGTCGGNGACAGCGTCAGTGTATACAGGAGACCGACACAGAGGCCTACGATCAGCGCCCAGAGATAGATCGGTTCCGCGTTCGTCAACTCCGCGNCCACCGGAGTGTCGGCGAGATGATTCTCCCCGTCCGGCACGAGCTTGGGGTTCGGTNTGTCTTGACTCCGATTCATTGTCGTTCTGGTAAAGCGGTCAAGTGCAGGTTCCCCCACTGATCGACTTCGAGCCCCCAGCCTNTGGGGACCCAGGTGGTCGCGCTGTATTCTAACACGAGAGCGGGCCCCGTCAGCGTCTGATCTGGGCTCAGGTCATGCCGCCAAGCACGATTCACCTCCGTCCACTGGCCCTCCAGGTACATCCGTGTCNGTTCGAGCTTCGGNGCGTTGCCGTCACGCANAATGGGTTCCATGTCGAGCGGCGGCCCNGGGGCGGAAGCGATGGATCGGAGAGTGACCGCCTCGACGGGCGTTGCTGGACGCTGATAACCGTATCGGGTTTCGTGTAGGGCGTGAAACCGAGNGTCCCAGTCCTGGGCCTCGACTCGCAGCTCGAAGCTCTGCCGTTCGTACCGAGCGTCTACCCACTGCCACAACGAGAGNTGGTCCCTGGGCACGCCCTCATCCGCCATGGCCGCGACGACGGCTTGTTCCAACTCGGCGAACACCTTCCGGATGTTCTCGTGGGCGTTGGCTGACTTTGTGGAAATCAACACCGTCCTGGAGACCTCCCGNGTGANGTNCGCGGTCAGCATCCCGTAGGCTGAGAGAAGTCCGGGGTGAGGGGGCACGATGGCGCGGCGGGTGCCTAATCGCTCGGCCAGATGCGCCGCGTGTAGGCCGCCGGCGCCGCCGAAGGCTACCAGGGCGAAGTCCGCCGGATCGTATCCTCGTTCCACCGAGATAACCCGAAGGGCGCGCTCCATGGCCGCGTCCGCGACTGCGAGCACACCCTCGGCAGCAACTTCGAGACTTNNTCCGAGNCGATCTGCGAGGTCCTGAAGATGCGGTTCGACCGCTGACCGGTCCAGCGTCCCCTCTCCTCCCAAGAAGGCATCGGCGGGCAAGCGCCCCAGCCAGACGTGGGCATCCGTGACCGTGACACCGGCNCCGCCNTTCCCATAACAGATGGGGCCGGGGTCGGCGCCNGCCGATTCGGGTCCCACACGCAGAGCACCGCCGGGGTCGACCCGAGCCAACGACCCGCCCCCAGCGCCGACCGTATGGATGTCGATGACCGGGATCGCGACGGGCTGACCGCCGATCTCCAACTCTCTCGTGTGCAGAGGGGCCCCCGGGCACAAGGACACATCGGTGGAAGTGCCCCCCATATCGAACGTGATGATGTGGTCATGCCCGGCTTGGCGCCCCCATGCGAGAGCCCCGACAACGCCTCCCGCGGGGCCGGAAAGCACCATGTGNACCGGCTCCNGGGCGGCACGGTCCAAGGGGAAGGACCCNCCGTTCGACCCCATGATACTCACGCGCTCTGCTCCGGCCTCCCGGGCCAGGCGCCTCAAGTACGCCGAGATACGTGGCGCGACATAGGCGTTCACGACCGTTGTAGAGGTTCTTTCGTATTCTCGGTATTCCGGGAGGAGTCTGACGGACACCGACAGCGGTACGTCCAACCCGGCAAGGGCATCGGCTACGCTCTCCTCGTGACTGGCATTCGCATAAGAGTGCAGGAGCACGACCGCAACCGATTCCGCGCCGCCCACCAACTCAGGGAGTGCTTCGAGTTCAGCGGGGTCGAGCGGCTCGATGGCCTCACCGTCGGGCCCCATCCTGCCTTGGATGCCGTGGCGGTCATCACGGTTTACTAGCGGAGGAGGACGGTGGCCGACGAGAGCGTATAGCTGGGGCCGATTCTGTCTGCCGATCTCCAAGATGTCCTCGAAGCCCGCGTTCGTGACGAGTTTTACCCGGGCTCCTTTCCGCTCGAGAAGGGCGTTGGTGGCCACCGTGGAGCCGTGCAGGAGAACGAACGGAACGTGGGCTTCACGTTTGTCCGCCTCACGTTCGTCGGTGTTCCCGCCGACTCGCTCCAGTATCCGGCGAAGGCTCTCCAGCACGGCATCGGACGGATCGCCTGGCGTCGACGGAAGTTTCAAGGAGTGGAGGCGCCCTCCGTCCAGGAGAAGGACGTCCGTGAACGTTCCTCCGGTATCCACGGCCACCACGGCGGGGATCTTTCCCTTTTTCGCTTCGCCCATAAGTTTCTTGGCCCTTTCGGGACGATATCACTCTGACTGCTGGATCCATGGAACTCAAGCCTACACTAGAAGAATTTCGCGCCCAAGCGACTGGCACGGGTGTCCTCCCCGTGTGGAGAGAGTTCCTCTTCGACGTCGATACGGCTGTTACCGCCTACGCGAAGATTCGTCGTCCGCCTTTCGGTTTTCTCCTNGAGTCCGTTGTCGGGGGTGATCAATGGGCTCGGTACACGTTTCTGGGGAGTGCNCTGGCCCAGGCTTGGCGCCTCCATGGGGACCGGGCGGAGTTATGGACGCCAGACGACGGCTGGTCACCCATCGTCACCGACGACCCACTGGCAGACCTCGACCAGCGGCTACGAGTTCGGCGGCCACTGGCCACCGGGGGCCTCCCGAGACTCTGGGGAGGTGCAGTAGGGTACTTCGGGTACGATGTGGTGCGCCAGGTCGAGCGGCTCCCCGATGAACCGAAGGACGATCTCGGGTTACCCGACGGGCTCTTCATGTTCATGGACGTCGTGCTCGCCATCGACAACCTTCTGGGTCGTGCCATGGCGATCGCCACTGTCGAAGTCGAGNACGGGTTGGACGACGACGAGCTTCGCCGCAGGTACGAGGAAGCCGCCGAAAAGACCCAGCGGCTGGTNTCCCAGCTTTCCGAGGAGGCTTCGCCGCCACCCCTGGNGATCGGCGCCGAACCCAGCGAGGACCCAGCGTTCTCCAGTACGATGACTCGCAAGCAGTTCGAAGCGGGAGTCGAAAAGATTCGAAAGTACATTNTTGCCGGTGATGCCTTCCAGGTGGTTCTGAGCCAACGGCTCGCCATGCCCATGCCGGCGGATCCGTTCGAGCTCTACCGGGTGCTTCGTTCGGTCAATCCGTCTCCTTATCTGTACTTCCTNGAGCTCGATGGGTTTTCACTCGTCGGAAGCTCACCCGAGGTCCTCGTGCGCGTCGAAGACGACATTGTTACGNTCCGGCCAATCGCCGGGACGCTACCAAGGGGGGCGACACCGGAGGAGGATCGGGCTTTTGCCCTCGANCTCCAGGCGGACGAAAAGGAGCTTGCCGAGCACCGNATGCTGGTGGACCTGGGCAGGAATGATGTCGGCCGCGTCGCCGAGTATGGATCTATCACAGTGCCCGATCTCATGATCGTCGAGCGTTTCTCGCACGTCATGCACCTCTCCAGTCAGGTGGAGGGGAAGCTCAAGCAGGGGCTGTCGGCCATCGACGTGTTCAAGGCCTGTTTCCCGGCCGGCACCGTGTCGGGGGCGCCCAAGGTCCGAGCGATGGAGATTATCGATGAGCTCGAACCCAGAAAGCGAGGNCCCTATGCCGGTGCGGTGGGGTACTTCGGCTGGGGTGGCACGTCGATGGACACGGCGATCACGATCCGCACGGTGGTCGTNAAGGACGGTACGGCTTATGTGCAGGCGGGCGCGGGTATCGTGGCCGACTCGGATCCGGCGAAAGAGTATGAAGAGACNCTGAACAAGGCGCGGGCGCTTCTGCGTGCGGGGGCGATGCTCACGTCCTGAACCGAACACTACGTCCGCGGCTGGCCAAGTTCCTCATAAAGATAAGCCAACGCCCGAATCCCCANCTCGATGTTCTCTTCCGGAAACCACTCATTAGGGGCGTGCAGGTTCGCCCCGGGCAANGAAAAGCCCATCAGAAGCACCGGTGCATCGAGGATTCGTTCGAACTCGCCGACGATCGGGATACTACCGCCGCCGCCCGCCAGGACGGGAGCGGATCCGAAGGCCNTGAGGAGTGAAGACGCCGCGGCCTCTTTGAGACGGCCGTCGAGCTGTGCACGCCAGGGGAGCCCTCCGTGTAGTTCCTCGATGGTCACNGTGACTCCGGGTGGAGTCACCGAGGCTACGTGCGCTCGGAAGAGCTCGGCCACGCNCTGCGGCGTCTGATCGGCAACCAGGCGGAAGCTCACTTTGGCCATGGCCTCGGCGGGCAGCACCGTCTTGGCGCCCTCGCCCGTGTAGCCTGAGAGGAGCCCGTTGATCTCACATGTAGGGCGGATCCAGAGTCGTTCAAGGATGGAGAAACCGGGTTCGCCGCCCGCTGGTGCGGCGCCCAGAGACTCCTCGAATTCGTCCTCATCGAAGGGAAGATCTCGAATCCCGTCCCTGGTCTCCTGGTCCCAGTCCAGGACGTCGTCGTAGAAACCGTCGACGGTGATTCGCCCCTGGTCGTCNTGCAGCGTGGCCAGAATCCGCCCAAGAGCCGTCGCCGGGTTCACCACCGGGCCGCCGTACTCGCCCGAGTGCAGGTCACTCAAGGGGCCCACGACCCGGAGNTCGAAGTAAGCGAGACCCCGGAGGGAAAAAAGGAGTGCGGGTAGATCNGGCGCGAACATCCCCGTGTCGGAGATCACCACCGCGTCACAGGCCAGCCTCTNTTTGTGGGCCTCCACGAAGGGCACGAGATTCGGCGAGCCGACCTCCTCTTCACCCTCGGCCAGAACGATGAGATTGATGGGAAGAGACCCTGCGTCCTTCAGGTGGGCTTCGGCAGCCTTGATGTGGAGGTAGAGTTGGCCCTTGTCGTCCGTTGAGCCCCGGGCGTATAGGCGCCCGTCGCGAAACTCCGGTTCAAAGGGTGGCGAGTCCCACAGCTCCAGGGGCTCGGCCGGCTGGACGTCGTAGTGGCCGTAAACCAAGACGGTAGGAGCGTCGGAACNGGCGCCACGCCACTCCCCCAACACGACCGGGTGGCCATCGGTTTCGNGTACCTCGNCTTNGANGCCGGCGCCCTCCATTTTATCGCGGAGCCACTCCGCGGTTCGACGGGTGTCGGCATCGTGGTGGGACTGGGCGCTGACGGAGGGAATTCGGAGAAACTCGAGGATCTCTGATGTGAATCGGCCAAGCTCCCTCCCGATGTAAGCCTGGACGTCACTCATGTCGTTCAGATGAGACCGCGAATTCCCCAGCGGTAGATGAAGCTCATGAAAGCCGCGAAGGTGGCCGCACCGGCGATGCCGCCCGTGCTCCACGCAATTGGGTCATCACGCTGGAGCACCCCGAACTCGAAGATACCTACTCCCAGCATCCCACCGATGACCGCACCGAAGACCCCGATCGCGACGAGCACGGGTACATGCCCCGGTGTTTCTTCCGGTCTCTTGATCAGAATTCTCATCACGAAGGAGATAACGGCTCCCATGACGATCCAGATGCCGATACCCACGAAGTTGTTCTCCATTGATCGTTCCTTGAACGCTGTGCTTCTTCAACAGCTCTATTACGGTTCGGAGGGTCGCTACGGCGGCCGGCCGCAGTCCCCGCGGCACGGAATCTAAATAGTCCGCCGCCCTGCGCTACTGTTGGCCCTTCTCGCCCATCGCCCGTTTCAAGGCCTCGAGCCGGGCATCCACGTCGATTTCTCCTAGATCGGGAGGGCTTTCAAGAGAATCCGGCCGGTCGTCCAGCAGATCGTCTACCTCGATGTTGGCTTTCCGCCGGGCATCATCGCCCTCGATCTCGTCCGCGAATCGGTCTAGCTCGGAGAAGAGGTCGTCTGCCTCCTCGATGGAGTTGCGCGCGGTTGCCCGTCCGGCGGTGGCGGCAAGCCCCTCACGGTTCTTGTCGG
>PCCM01000017.1 GCA_002731735.1 Gemmatimonadota bacterium
ACGGTGCTTGAAGATTCCCATGGCGCTATTTCTGGCCGCTTTTTTGATTGGTACGAATTTCGGACACATTTGCCCGAGGACCGGCTCTCCTATCTTCTGAACGCCGATTAGTTCCTCGCTGCTTTCCATACGAATGGTCCCCCTCGTGTTATCTCACGATTCGTCCGGATTTTTCACATATCGAGGGTCGGGTCCTGTAGCGCCCACAGACAAAACCGCAGGTCAGAGACCTAAACCAAGGCCAGACGACAAGACTAACGGGCAAACCCTTGAACGGACGGAGTCAACAGTGGGCTGTTTGTTGTGTGCTACAGGGCCGTCTCGACAGGTATCGACCTATCGCGGTATGTCCCCACAGATGCTGACGCGATGTAGTTCTCTGGTTTGATCCCCGTAATCGTGAACTGCATAGTGCATTGTGCAACGGTTATCCCACATCACTATGTCGCCTTCCGCCCAATGGTGGCGGTACACCCGGTCAGGGTTGGTTGAATGCTTGTAGAGATACTGGATGATGGGAAGGCTTTCTTCTTGTGTCATTCCCTCTAAGCAGCGAAGGGTGTCGCCCGGGTGACCCACGAATAAAGCTTTTCTACCCGTGTCTGGATGGGTTCGAAAGATTGGGTGGAAGGAAAACGGGATGTCTGAATCTTTGCCGACCCTTTTTGCCAGCCGAGTGCCAGCAAATTCTCCTCGCACCCCATCCAACAGGGCCTTCATGCCCTCTGAGAGCGTGTCGTAGGCGTGGTATTGGTTTGACCACATTGTGTCGCCTCCGACGGGAATTTTTCGTGCTGAGAGAATGGTGAGAGAAGGGGGCGCCGGAAGAAAAGAGGAGTCGAAATGCCAATTCTCAGTGACTGCATTTGCCTTGCCAAGATTACTGAGCTGCAAAACTGCTGGATGTTCTGGGTGGTATTGCACGAACGGGCTTGTTGAAAATTCGCCCCAGCGAGCCGCGAATTGGAGGTGTTCTTCGATCGTCAAAAGCTGCTTGGGAAAAACCAGAACGCAGTGGTCGAGGAAAGCCTGTTTGACAGCGTCAAATTCAGAGTCTGAAAGCGCCGACAAGCTCAGATCTTCTACTAAGGCGCCGATATGCCCTGAGAGTGGAATAACTGTCATCTTTGCCATAGTTTTTCTCGCTTACTTATCGAAAGGTCGGGGCGCAAGTTCGACCGTGCCAGGCTCAAGCTGAGTGCCTGAGACGTTCAGCACAAAGCTAATGAGACCGTAGAAGCCCGCCGTAAATACCATGTCCATAATGGCGTCTGTCGATAAACGACGTACTAACTCGTCCCAAGTATTATCCGTCACACTACTTTCCCGATGGAGTTCATCGACTGCCTTGACAACCACTTGCTCGTCAGCGCTTCTGAATGACGGATTTTTCGACGCCAACTCCATGATCGTTGGCTGATCAACACCTGATTCTGCTGCGATACGGACGTGCTGACGGAACGGATATGCCCCTCGATCATGAAGGCAACTTCGGACGATGACGATTTCACGTAGAAAGTCGTCGAGCGCGTTGCCCACTAGAAGATGACCCATTGCTGGTCCGATTGCTGTGAAGAGCGTCTCATGGTTTGCGAGGGTCCCGTAGACCCTGGCGTTTCGAAGGTCGGGTCGGCCGGTGAACCGAGGCCAAGACGCAGTTTCATCTTGAAGTTGGTTCGACCACCTTTCTACCGGTATTGGCGGCACTCGCTGAGAATCCGGCGCGGTTCCTTCGAAGACGCGAGAGACCTTCACTGACGGAAGATCTGGAATTGTCTGTTCGGGGTCAAGTGCTGTTTGGCACGTATTCAGCATCCAGCTGGCCAAGCGGTAGAACGCGACAGTGGAAACCAGATCGAACACTGCTTCCACTCCGAGCGACTCAGTGAGCTCGTTCCAGCGTCGATCATCTATGTGTCCCCGGTGAAGTAACTGATCCACCGAAAGCATTACAGTCCGATGCGATTTGTTTCCTTGAAGAGCGGAAGTTGGGTCGCCGGAAAACTTAGCTATCTCTTCGTCGGTTACACCGCATTCATGGGCTATGCGCACGTGCTGAGTTAGCGGGTACTGACCGCCGCACACCAAGGTCGTGCGAAGAATGACGAGCTCCCTAAGTTGGGCATCGAGGCCATTCGATCTTAGGACGTGACTACCCCAACTAAGCCACGCGAGGAGCAGCTGTGGGTAAGTCGCGAGTGTTCTGTAGACGTTTGCTTCGGAGCGGATGGGTCCGCCAACGGTTAGTTCGGCCCGCTCCAACAGGTTCGCATCGATGGATGCTACGGGTTTGATGCGTTGACTCATGCGACGATGACGATCTTGCCGAATTGATTGTCGGAACGCATGTAGGTGTGTGCTGCAGGTAGGTCATCGAATTTGAACGTCCGGTCAATTATCGGACGCAACGTGCCGTCATCAAATAACGGTAAAACGTCCGATGCGAAGCGTTTAGTGCATTCGAAGGTTTCGGCGGGTGTTCTGGTTCGAAAAGTGACCCCTATGATTGTCAGCCTGTTTTTTGCGACGAGGTCGAGATCAATGTTGGAACTCGGTCCAGCATTTCTTCCGACCGAGACGTAGCGACCGAGAACATCCATAGCTCTGAGACACTCGGGAAATAGGTCGCCTCCCACTTGGTCGATGACACAAGAAACCGGACCTAACTCTTCGAGTGCAACGGATGCCCAGTTTTCTACCGTTGTATCGACTACTAGATCAGCGCCGAGTTGCGTCAGGGCTTCGCTCTTGGATGCGGAGCGAGTTGTTGCAATGACTGTTGCACCAAGATTTTTTGCTATTTGAATTGCAGCTGTTCCGACTCCGGACGACCCTGCAGTAATGAGCACAGAGTCGCTACTAGTCACGTCAGCGTTAGTAATGAGTGCGTCGTGAGCGGTCACGAACACATTTGGAATTCCTGCGGCTTCAGTGTCGTTCAACGGCTCTGGGGAGGTCATCAATGCTTCTGCGGGTAGCGCAACCAACTCGGCATGGCAAGCAGATCCCCTTGCTATGACGCGGTCGCCGACCGCCCAGCCGTCCACCCCGTCGCTCACGGTTTCGACGATGCCCGCTATCTCGATTCCCGATGGTCTGGGGCGAGCATTCGGATTGTCGATTCGCAACAGGCGACCAGATATCAGCTCGCCTCGGTTGACGCCTGCCCCGGCCATGCGTACCAGCACCTGACCAGCTCTTGGGGTCGGAACGCGAACTTCTCGTAGTTCGAGGACCGCCCCGGTTTCTCCGGGCACTACCCACCACTGCTTCACGACCACAGGCCCCCGTTGACGTGGATCGTCTGTGCTGTGACATAGCTGGCCGCGGGACTGGCGAGAAACAGGGCCATGGCAGCGATGTCTTCGGGTCGACCGATACGACGCATCGGCAGGGTCTCCACGACCGCGTCGAAGTCGAGATTGCTGGGCCGGCGCTCGCGACCGGTACCGCCAGAGAGAAACTCGGTATCTATTAGCCCGGGAGCGATCGCGTTGACCCGGATGTCGGGGTTGCACTCCGTCGACAGAGCACGGGTGAGGTTGATGATGGCTGCCTTCGATGATGCATACGCGCCGTAGCCACTCTGACCCACAAGTACCCCGAATGTGGAGGAGGTGTTGAGCAGCGTNGGCCCGTCACCGCGGCGCAGCAGCGGAATGCTGTAACGAGCGACGAGGAACGCACTCGTGAGACAGCCGTCGACGACCTCCTGCCAATCGGCGAGATTCATGTTTTCGACACTGACGCGCGTCTTGGTGAATCCCACAAAATTCACGACGTGGTCAACGGCTCCCCACCGATCGTTGATTGCATCGAACACCGCTGCCACCGAAGATTCATCGGTGGCGTCACAGGCGATCGACCAAACGTCGTCGGACGGCGGAAACTCCTCCAGCGACTTCGGCAGATCGATTGCGGCAACCTGGAGATCGATCTCTTCGGCAGCCTTGACCAGCACTCGACCCATCCCACCGCTGCTACCGATGACTACCAGTCTGGATCCCTCAGGCGGAACCATCGAGGGCAACGTTTGGTCAGAGTTTGTTGACATTCGAGATCCCCCTTAGGTTGCAATCTGGATGTTACTGGAGACCCTTGCGCGGGGCCTTCGAACCGAAAGATCGATGGAATCGCTCTAGTGGATCAGCGCGCCGAGCGTTGCCTAGGTGAGGGTGTTCCGGGGGCACCAGGCACTGCACGCCCCGCAAAACAACTAACGACAACCAGTAGCCAAATGCTGATGAACGCTGGCGGAGACCCCGTAAAGCCTAAGTATTCAAGGCTCCGTCTATTTCTTACAAGGAGGGGCCACAGGTTCGAGGCCTGTAGCGCCCACGTGGAGACTAGAAAACCAAGCTCGTAGCACCATGATCGCTCGCTCCGATAGGGGTTACAAAGGATGGCTGACCCTAGATGGTTCTGAGTCAAGCGTAATTCTGCGGCGTCGGGTTTTGAGGCGGCGAGCCATTGCCTCCGGGTAGGCGGTACTGTGCCAGCTATGACGTCGTCACCAGGTAGCCGCCAAGACCAGTTACGTGCTAATGCAGTTGCAGGCCGCAAGCTCAGTCGCCATCAACCCGAGCTCCACGAAAGCTATTGGCGAACTCATGAATTGGCCATGACTGAAGGGTCGCTTGATCGAATGACCAAAGAACTCATCGGGTTGGCTTTGGTGGTCACAATGCAGTGCGAGATTTGTATCGCATTCCACCTACGGGGCTGCCTGCGCGCGGGTGCGACCAGTGAGCAAATTTACGAAGCTCTCAACGTGGCTGTAATGCAAGGTAGCGGACCGGCGATGGTGTACGCGGGCTACGCGGTCGAGGCCCTCGACGAGTTGTTAGATGAAAATGAGCAGAGCGCCGACGACACTGAGCGACCGCCTATTCATGAGCACTAACCCGACCGAGGGCTATCGAGAATGGGTCGCAGCGTGGCCCGATCGGAACTAGCAATCAAGATTGGGTCATGGAGTCCTTTGCTCAGGTCTGTTCGTCGATGGGCGATAGGAGCTTGCTGAGGGCATCTTGAGCGGTGAACTGATCCACTAAAGCGCTGGGCAATACCTCGCCTATTTGTTCGGGCGTCCAGCGACCGTGGAATCGAGCGTCACCGCTCGATCGGAGCGTACGCGACAGCCTCGATCGCCATCAATTCGTCGAAACGGCGCCGTAGCTCACCTCGCTGCCCGCGATCCATGGCCAGATTGACAAGCTCGTGAGGATCCTCGGAGAGGTCGTACCACTCGTGGTCGTGATCGGAGAAGGAGCTGTCCCTGGTGAATCGCATCTCACCGGGGAGCGAGACCCCGATCGCATCGTGGCCGCCGCCGACTCCGTAGTAACGGCAGTACTTGTCACGGCCGTCGAAGATCCCCGTGCTCGCGTACCTGGTCTGCTCGACGCCCGGGTACCACGGCCACTCCTGGGCGAAGAGGACGTAGTCGCGAACGCTCGTTTCTTGGTTGGCCGCGAGCGGCAACAGACTCTCACCGACGAGACCGGGCTCGTCGCCGACCGTCACCCCCGCCAGTTCAGCGATCGTAACCGCGAGGTCGAGGTGCGTACTCAAGGCATGGGTTTTCGACCCCGGGGCGGTCTGGCCGGGAATATGCAGGTACAGCGGAATGCGCATCGTCTCCTGGTAGTTCCATGGGCCTTTCGAACGCAGGCCGTGAGATCCGCACTGGTCGCCGTGGTCGGAGGTGAAAATCACGATCGTGTCGTTCCACCCACCGACCTCGTCGAGCGCACCAAGAACGGTGGCAATCGCTGCGTCGTTGAGTTCGTGGAGCGTCAGGTAGTAGTCAAGCTGGCGGAGCCAAAGCTCAGTCTCAGAATGAGGCATCTCGCCGGGGGTGCCGTATCGGACCATCTCGTGCATCCAGCGCCGGTGAACATCAGGCTTGGTGTGGAGATCGTCGTCGAAGTTAGCTGGAAGCTCACTGAATCGCTCAGGGACCGGGAACTCGAACGGCGGTAGGTTCATCGCCCGACCCCAATCACGGCGCTCTAGGCGTTCCTTGGCGATGGCGAAGTATTCAGGGTTGCGCTCTTGCCACCATGGTTGGTCGAGTGGGTACCACATGATGTCGTGGGGGTTAACGAGCGCAGCGGTGAGGAACCATGGCTCCGCGCCCTGGGCCGCGCCACGAATCCAGGCCGCGGACTGCTCGGCGATCGGGTCGTCGAACTCGGTGCCAGTGCCCGGCAGACCCCACCATGCCATGTCGTTCCCCTCCCAGTCCCCGAACCCGAACGCGTCCATCTCGGGATCTGGTCGAGCTTGAAGGTGCCACTTGCCCTTGTATCCGGTCCGATAGCCAACCTCGCGTAGCATGTGGCCAAGGGTTCGGGTCGTGGTCGCTAGCTCGGTGTTGGTGCCGCCCGAGGAGTTCTCGGTGACACCGTGCTGGAAGACGTATTGGCCGGTGAACAGCGACGCTCGCGACGGTGAACACGGCGAGGTGTGCGTGTAGTAGTTCGTGAACTCTAGGCCGGAGTCGATCAGGCGCTGTCGAGCAGGGAGGTCGACCTCGTCGGGAATCCAATCCCTCTGGCGTTCCTGATCGTTGAGGATCAGGAGGATGTTAGGCCGGCCAGTGCCCGGTGTTGCATCGCCCATGGGACCTCCCGTGATCGAAAATGTCGCCCCGTCCATATTACGGCACGCATCGACGACGAAACCGATGACCTGCACAGCGCTTTTTCTCCCATCCCATTGGGGTTTGGGCGAATTGTCCAAAGGGGACTAGACAAACGCGAACCGACAGCGATGCTGGTGTAGTGGTGCCATCGTCTTCGCTGTAGACGGCGATGTGCGCTCCTACTGTCCGCTTGGCTCCCGGGCCCACTCTGGTCCCGGGATGAATCGGGCGACGTCGTACCCGTAGGAAACTGCTGGCTGGCCAAAGCACTCGACAGCAGGCGCCACCTCGGCGAAGGAGTGGGCAAGATGTAGTAGTGCCATCGCCTCTGCCGGGGCGTCGTCGGGTGCGATCTCGGCGAGGAAGTCGAGCACGTCAGCCATGCGAGGAAGCATCGCGTGATAGAAGGCCTCAAGGTCCGAGATGGAGCAGGCCTGGCGTTGAGCGCTGCGTTCGCCCATGGTCGGCAGAGACCATTCCATCCATGACCCAAGATCAGCGAAGGCGTCGGGGAGTGTGTTTGGTGTCATGGTCTCAGTCCTGCCGACTGCCGGAGGTCGCTACTCCGGCGGCGATCATCCGTTCGACCTCGCGGAAGCTTGCTCGAATGAACAGTTCCTCGTCCTTGAGGACAAAATGGCTCTGTGCCCCAGAACGAAGCATCGACTGCGTCTCCTCGACTTGGCGGCCGTCTTCGAGAAAGATGTCGCGGAACATCACCCTGCTGTACTCCTGGCTGAATCGCTGAGCCAGGGTCCGGGGCCTCGGGTAGTAGGTGGTCGTCTCAACGAGGGTCCGATTGATGTCCAGTGGTAGGAACTGGTTAGTGAAGTACGTTCCTTCCGTGACGGCGAGGAAGAAGGAGGGAAAGAAGACGGTCATTTCGAAGGCCCAGTCGGGGCTGCGCGTCGGGTTGACCCCAACTGGTTCGGTGACCTCCGATTCACCTGAGAACACGCTGCTCACCATCGTCGATCCATATGCGGATGCGAGCGCCTGGGCCGGAGTGTCCACATGCTGGTTGTTCCCGAACAGCGAAGCGCGGCCATGGGGGCCGTACAGTCTCATGTCGATGAAATGTGTATAGGGATTGTCTTTGCTGACGAATCCGTCTGGCAGCGATCCGTGGTGCTGGAAGGGAACGTGGGCGACCTCTTGGAAGGCGTCCTTGACCAGCTTCCAGTTGGCGTTGAACACAGTTGTGAACGTGTAGGGCTGAGCCGAGGTCTCCGCGAACGGGTAGCCGTCAAGGGTCTCGGCCGCTTCGCCGAGGTACTCCTGAAGGGTGTGCGCTGGTTCGGGATCGAGGTTGATGAAGACGAAGCCCTCCCACACGTCTACTGCGACCGGGGTCAGTCCGTGGCAGGACTTGTCCAGATCGAACCAGTTGTCCTCGTCGGGTACCAGCCGAAGGGCGCCTTCCAGGTCGTAGGCCCAGCCGTGGAAGCGGCACACCAGTCGTTTGGTGTTGCCACTCTGGTCGTAGGCCAGTTTGTTGCCCCGATGAGCGCACACGTTGTGAAACGCTCGAACCTCGCCGTCGTTGCCGCGTGTCACCACGATCGAAGTTCGACAAACCTCGACGTCCTTGACGTAGAAGTCTCCGGGTTCTGGGATTACCTCGACCCGACACGCCGGAAGCCACACCTTGCCGAAAATGTGCTCTCGCTCGAGTTCGAATTGCTCATCGGAGATATATGGCGCGATCGGAATCGGGTCCGTGCCCAACTCCGGGTGGTCGTCGTGCCACCGCTTGTCGGTGAGCCACACGGCTTTCTCTGTCGTACTCATTGCTACCCCCGCCAACTCGGCGGCTTCCCTTGCCACCGCCAAAGGTCTAGCACCGGGCGCAGCGTCGTTGACGTTGTTTGAGTTGAGGACCCATTTCTTTAGGTCTTGTTTAGGGATCGAGACCTGTAGCGCTCGTCTACCAAAACTAAGTAACGGCTCGCAGTTCCCGCTTGAAACCAAGGTTATACCGTGCGGAGCCGCCGCTATCGGGGGCGCCCGCCCTCTAATAGTGGGCTAGCCGGTGGTGTCGATGGCGGTGGTGTTGGGGTTGGTGTGTGCCCGCAGCACGGTGTTGTGGGTGGAGCCTAAGAGATCAAATAGTCCGCCGTCTGCACCTAAGGCACATAAACCCGTTCCTGCCGGGGCGACATCGATCAACTGACCGTTCAAAGTTTCTGAGTTGAAGACTTTGGTGGTGAGAGTGGTGATGTCGGGGGCGGTGGTGATGTCACCGAACGTGTACACGGTTCCAGACGCTGACAACAAGTAGTAGCCCTCATGCACTAAATGGCCGCCGATGATGTTGGTGATGCCTTGCCCGCCAAGAGACCCTTGGAACAGATCCAGTCCGAAAGAAAACACTGCTCCGTCTGATCCGATCAAGATCCCTGATCCGGAGTCGAGGGTTTTGATGTCCACAATGTTGTTAGCGGTCACATAACGAGACAGGTCCACATATGGGTTGCCGTCAATATCGAACACCCGACCGTGTGACGTCACGAAATAGGTGCCGTTGCGGTTATTCGATAACTGGGTGACTGATTCACCTGCCCACAACGTCACCAGGTCTTTCGCTGCAGGGGTGTCACCGAACCCGATAATGCGCTGTTGTGATGTCAACACGTAGCCGGTGGTTGTAGCCCCGGGCACCAGTTCAACATCAACCGCTGTTTCACCGGCCTCAAGATCAATGCTCACTCCGGTGACATCAAGGTTTTCGGTAGTGAACAAGGTGCCATCGCTATCAACACTGATCGCACCCTGAAGCGGTTCCACACACCCAGCCTCGGCGGCATAGGTAGCGGTGGGCCACGGACACGGAGCAGGTGGGGGAGGGTCTGCTGTGGTTACGGTGGCGTCACCGGCACTATCGAGCTTCACCACGAAACCGTCGTAGCCACCGGCAGAAGTGACGTTGCCAGCCCCAAAGTCCACTGTCCCTGCGAACGATCCAGCGACATGGACGTTGCTGGAACCATCCACCGCCACCCCCCAGCCAAATTCGTAACTGGTGCCGCCGAAGGTGGTAGTCCACTGATGGGCACCCGATGCGTTGAGTTTCGTAACAAACACATCAGAGT
>PCCM01000018.1 GCA_002731735.1 Gemmatimonadota bacterium
AGCCCCGAAAGACAAGAGACTGATCGGAAGCCAGAAAGACTGCCAGAATATAGAGCGGGGTATACGCCCTCTAGGAGAGGTATATAAAGTCCAAACATTAACTCCGGGTGCCGACGCCTCATCGGGGGGTGCCATCAGCTAGTTCCCACCTGGGGGATGCGCCGCAATCCACTCGCGGGACAGCCGTTGGGCTTCGGCTATTTGTTCGCGAGTCATCCGCCGTTCGACGAAGTCTTTGTGCTGCTGTGCACCCACATCTCCTTGGGCTGCCGCAAGATTGGACCACATATAGGCAAGCACGTTGTCCTCACAGTCCCCTACCAATCAGCAGATGGGACCCCCGGGGGGATCGAAATCATCCGGCCAGCAAAGACCCACATAAACGACAAAGGCCGCAGTAACCGCACCCCCAACCCGCAAGATAGTGCGTGCTACGTCGAATCTCTGAACCTCCAACATGAGAACATCTGCCAAGGGCATTGAGAAACCACCCGGAGCCACGAGTTCATCACCGTCGACCGCTGGTCTCTCTAGTTCCACCTGATCCCCGCCCCGCATGTACACGCGGACACGCTCAGGTTGGTCTAGCTCAATGAACCGACCCGGACTTACAGGACCTATGTTTTGCCAACTACTACAGGCGGTCAGGTTTAGCAGCAGGAANAGCAGCAGAACGGCGCGGGCGCGGTAGCGNGTCATACCTTGATTTCACTCCTGNAAGGGCTCTCGTAATGTACGAGCCTCACTTACTCGATGATGAGGGTCCGCGGCAGCTGCAGGTTATGCTCGAGGAAGGTCAGCTTGGTCTCCAACTCTCCGGCGGTCGGCTGGACGTTGCCGTTGACGTCGGTTACCCGCGAGGTCACAGTGTGCTCACCCGGGGTGGCGCCGTTCCAGGTGTAGTTGAAGAACTTCCACCCGTACTNTTCGTTCGTCGTCGCNGGGTCGAGNGTTGCCGGCTGCCANGGGCCGTCGTCCACCTTCACCTCGACNGACCGGAGCGGTGTGCCGTCGTGCAGCACCACGCCGAANACGTTGTGGCGGCTGCCGTCGGAGGTCTCCCGGATCACTCGCGCGATGAACGACTTCAGCCCCATCTTGGTGATCGCCGTTTCTTTCCACTTCATCTCACCGTTGACCATCTCGCCCTTCAGGGTCCGGTACCAGCGGGCCTGGTACATCCCGAGGTACTGATCCTCTTGGACGTGGATTTCGGAGAGCCATTTGACGTTGGGCGCACCGTACCACCCGGGGACGAGCAGCCGGAGCGGACGCCCCTGATGCGTGCTTAGCGGCTCATCGTTCAGCGAGTAGGCAAGCAGCGGCTCGTCCGACAGCGCCTGGTCTCGCTGGAGGCTCCGGCCGTACTGNTGGTCAACGGGGTACGAGCGACCCCGGAACTCCACTTCCTCTTCGCCATGGTCGGCGCCAAAGAAGACGAACTCACGGGCTTCGGACTTCACCCCGGCCCGATCCAGTACCGCCCGCAACGGGACGCCCCGCCAGCGGCCATTGCTCGAAAGACCGTTCACCGGGCCGCGATTCCCCGAGCANTCGAACCCAAAGACNAGCTCGCGNCTCGGNANCGCNNGNAGGTCNGCGAGCGAGAGNGNCAATGGCCGNTCNACGAGTCCNGACACTNNCAGNCGGTACGTCGCCGTGTCGATNTCGGGGTGNCCGTAATGCTGCGTCGTGAAGAACTGGTCNCTCGGNGTGAACACCCCGTCGATACCGCGGATATCGATGATCCGCCGATCCGGCGTCCGCTCCAGCACGATGGTGTCGGGCAAGTCGGTGAAGCGCACCACGGTCTGGTCCTCAGTGAGGGCCGGAAATGCCCATTCCGGTAGGCCGAGAACGCCCAATCCCGCAAGAGCGACGCTTCCTTTGATCATGTCACGACGTGTGGTCTGCTTTGTCATGTCNGGTTCCTTTCNAGGAACGTTGTGGTTGCCGCATNAGAGTATGAAGCGGTCGCCCGNGGTCCGCTAGTTTACTTCGCACCCCAGTCGTTCGCCAACTACCAAGCGTCAGACGCATGACTGCCGTCCGCGAGGCGGCGCGGCTCCGTTGCCGCTTCCCCCTTTCCTCAAGCCCTTTTACATGNCCTNGTCNCGTGATAGGCTGACTGACCTATTCTCGTACTGGAGGNCCGAATGAGATCGTCGTGGTTTGTCCTGGGTCTGATGGCTCTGGCGGTGGGGAGCGCCGATGCGCAGCAGACGCGCTCCATCCTCTTCATCGGAAACAGCTTCACCTTCGGCTCGGGCTCGGCCGTCCGCTTTTGGCGGGCAAACACGGTCACGGATCTGAACGAGGAGGGGATCGGGGGCGTTCCGGCGCTCTTCAAGTCGTTTGCGGACCAGACGGAGCTCTCGTACGACGTGTACCTCGAGACCCGGGGTGGCTCGGCGTTCGACTTCCATCTCCGGGNGAAGCTCGCCGAGATCACGAGCGAGGCTTGGGACGTGGTCGTCGCCCACTCTTACAGCACGCTGGACCGTGAGAATCCGAACGACCCCACNGCGCTGATCGCCACGGGGCGGGAGCTCTCGGACGTACTCCACCGCCGGAGTCCGTCGGTGGAGTTCTACGTGACGGCGACGTGGTCGCGGCCGGACCTGACGTACCCGGAAGGGACTCCCTGGTACGGAGAGTCAATCGACCAGATGGGAAGCGACGTGGACGCAGGCTANGACCGNCTGGCGGTCGAGGTCCAAGGGGTCAAGGCNGTGAACCCNGTGGGCGAGGCATTCAACCGGGCGATGCGGACCGGCGTGGCGGACCCGAATCCGTACGACGGGATCGACGCGGACAAGATCGACCTCTGGACATACGATCANTACCACGCGAGCACCTACGGCTATTATCTGGAGGCTNTGGTGGTCTTCGGGAACGTGACGGGCGTGGACCCCAATGCGCTCGGGTTCGGCGAGTGCTCGGGTCTCGAGTTGGGTATGTCGCGGGGTCAGGTAGAGGCGCTACAGCAGGTCGCGCACGACGAGCTCGCCGCCGCTGGCGTGCGCCTGCGAATGCCGGCCGGAATCACGCCACCTCGGCGGCCGTCGCCCTGTCCGGCGTAACACTCGCGATCGAGCCTCCGAGGAAACCCTAAAGACCTACAGTAAGCCGAGAGCCGATGCCAAGCTGGATTAACGAGAGCCTCTTAGTGATTTCGACTGCAGCCCTTGCTCAATCGATTTTGGTTTTCCCTCCATCGGCCTTCGCCCAGTCAACCGACCCCCAAACCGTGAGCTACACCCAAGCGCAGGCGGTGGCCGGAAAAATTACTTATGACATCAATTGCGCGAGCTGTCACGGGGTGAATCTGGAAGGCGCGGCTGTTGTTCCGGATTTGTCGGGAGACGGCTTCGTCGTGAAATGGAGCGAAGCTCCGCTCAACGAATTGGCAGTCGAACTCCAGCAAATGCCGCCGGGCAATACAGGTGGATTGGACCCACAAGATTACGAAGAAATCGCGGCATATATTCTTGCCTTCAACGGCGTCGAAGCCGACTCGGACCCATTGGCGGCGGGAATAGATTTTGAATCGACCGACTTGCTACCCGACATGGCCGACGGTCGACAGGTCGCAACAACAACCCGCATCTCACCCGATGCTGCCGAGGTGCTCGATCGGCTGACCCCGATCACCGACGCGATGCTCAATAACCCGCCAGTGGAAGATTGGTTGTTATGGCAACGCAGTTATGACAACCAAGGGTACAGCGCATTAGATCAGATCAACCGTGAGAACGTCGCCGACCTGCGACTGCGTTGGCGCATGCCGCTCCAGGGCGGGGATAATAATCCCGGCCCCATCATTCATGATGGCGTCATGTTCTTCTTTACATTCCCTGACAATGTGTTGGCGATCGATGCGAGCAGCGGTGCGCTGCTCTGGCGTTACGAGCACGAGTCGGAAGTTCGCGCGAGCCAGAAAAAGGGGATCGCGCTGGCGGGCGACAAGGTTTTCGTTCCCACTTCAGATCTTCATGTGTTAGCGCTCAGTGCCAAAACCGGAGAGCTGATCTGGGACCATGAGATCGAAACAGAAGAAGGGTTGACTGGCTACCACTTACGAAGTGCACCCTTTGTTGTCGGTGATAAAGTGATGCAAGGCATCACTTCCTTGCGTGTCCCGAAGGGTGGCTGGATTGTGGCGATCGACAGCGAAACCGGCGAAGAGGAGTGGCGGTTCAACACGATCCCACGACCCGGCGAGCCTGGCGGAAATACTTGGAACGGTTTGCCGATCGAAGGGCGCAGTGGCGGATCGGTCTGGAACGCGGGAGCCTACGACGCCGAGCTCAATCTCGCCTACTTTGGTGTGGCGCCTACTTACGACACCGGACCGCTGCTCTATCCGGTTAACACCGATGGACTCAACAACGATGCCCTGTACACCAATGCCACGATCGCCCTCAACCCGGATACGGGGGAGTTGGTTTGGTATTACCAGCACTTGGCGAACGATCAGTGGGACCTGGATTGGGCTTTCGAGAGACAGATTGTCGACATTCCGTATGAAGGCGTGAACCGCAGGGTGGTCCTCAATCTGGGTAAACTTGGAATTCTGGACGCAGTCGATGCAGCGACTGGTGAGTATTTGTTCTCCATGGATATGGGCTTGCAGAACGTGGTCTCCGCAATCGACCCGGTCACCGGCTACAAGACCATCAACCCCGAGACCATTCCAATTCAGGGAGAGACCCGACTCATTTGTTCCACTCACTACGGCTCCAAGAGTTGGCCGCCTTCCGCGCTCAACCCTCGAACGAATCGACTCTACATACCTCTCAACGAAGGTTGCATTGAAGCGGGCCCCGATGGTTATGAGTTGCTCACTAGCGGTGTGCGCCTGGCAGCCGCGCTGAATCCGGATAGTAATGGCAACATGGGTCGCATACAGGCCGTTGATTTGGGCGAACAGGAATTCGCGTGGCGACATCGACAACCGAGTCCGATCATCAGCTCGGTCATGGCGACCGCTGGAGGATTAGTATTCGCCGGCGATCTGAATCGATCACTCAGAGCCTTCGACGAGGAGAGTGGTGAGATACTGTGGGAGACGATGCTGGATGATGTACCGAGTTCCACTATCGTCACTTATGCGGTCGATGGCATTCAATACTTGGCGGTCACGGTCGGTCAGACCGGATACCATGTAAATGACTGGACCAGGATGTATGGTTTATTCGCCGAGCAAGAAGGTATGCCGGTGAATGATTCGCCGAAGGGCGGTGCGGCTATTTGGGTGTTTTCACTGCAGTAGAGCCTTGGTAAACACCATGGTTCCGTCATCGGCAAATGCGAGCTCACCTTCAGACCACATTGTATTTATGGGTGAGCCAAAGTCATGCGCTGCGAGCTCTACCCAGCTCTGTCCACTGGCGTCCGGCTGGGCGCCGGGGGGCGCCTCATCCGTCGTCAAGACCTCCCAGGCGTGCCCCGCACTTCGCCTGAATGCCTCGGCCCTTGCACGGGAACGGGATGAGTCGCATCCTCAGAGTCGAGAAGAGTATGCCGTTACAGCGAGGCGGCGCCCGCCACGATGGAGTGGTTGCATGCATTGTCGCCTGGCTTGTCATGAGATTCGTGCAGTGAACCGCAACACGTTTCCGGCCACGTTCAAGAGCATGCCCAAGACACGCACCTTCGTCGTTCACCTTGGCTTTCTGGTTGCCGGGCTCGGTCTGAGCGGAGTCTCAACCAGCGCACAATTTCGCCAACCGACCGCGGAGCTGACGCCCACGGTCGAGCAGCAGGCGACCCAGCCTGGGCAGACCGTGACGCTCTTACTTGGGGTCGAGCTCCCAGAGAACATTCACGTGCAGTCGGACAAGCCGCGGGACCCGTTCGTCATTCCGACTCTCCTCACCTTTACGCTGCCCAAAGGAGTCACGGTGGAGGAGATCACCTATCCGGAGTCCACGGATTTCCTCCTTGCGGGGCAAGAAGAGCCGCTGGCGGTCTTCGAGCATGAGTTCACGATTGCGGTGCGACTGGCACTGGACGCAGATGTATCACCGGGCGAGATCGTCGTGCCCGGGAGCCTTCTATACCAGGCATGCGATGATCGCGTCTGTTTCGCGCCGGCGACCGCAGCCGTCGAATGGCATATGCACGTCGAACCGGCCGAACGCCGCTAGTGGCCCACGCACCAACTTCGGGTGGTGAGGGTCCCGCCGCGTTGACTCCCCGAACCGACGTACCTACAGTCAGCGATCGGAGGGCTCCATGAGACAGTTCAAGATTTTGGCCACACCGTTCCTGGTGATCTGCCTGGTCTCGCCGTTGGCCCTGGTCGGCCAGTCGCGCAGCCTCGTTTCGGAAATGAGCGATCTGGCTTGGGCGGGAGAAGTCGATAGGGCCAGGGCCGTCCTTGAGGCGAGACGGGTCGATAGCGAGCAACCGACCCCAGAATGGCTGGCCGCGGTCTCTTGGATGGCGCGTGGGGCGAGCTTCGCGGAGCGGTGGGACCTCGCGGAGCAGTACGCGACCGAAGCGATCGAGGGCAGCCTCGCATTGTTGAAAGAGCAACCGCTCGACTCGGAACGTTTCTTGCCCACCGCCCTTGGGGCCGGACTTGAGGTGCTGGGTCACACGTACGACGCCCAAGGAGACCGCGCCCGGGCCGTCAATCTTCTGAGTGCCGCGCGGCGGGACTATGCGGGCACGTCGATCGAGACTCGGATTCAGAAGAACTTCCTCTTGCTCAGTTTGGAGGGAAAGCCGTTTCCTGTTCTTGAGATCGATCACTACCTCGGTTCACCGCCACCAACGCCGGATGAGCTGAAAGGCAAAGTCGTGCTGTTCTACTTCTGGGCTCATTGGTGCCCGGACTGCAAGCGGCAGGAGCCGGTGCTGAGGGGACTGTACGAAGAGTACAATGACCAGGGTCTGGTAATCGTTGGCCCGACCCAGTACTGGGGCTACACGTCCCGTGGCCAGAACGCGACGCCCGAAGAGGAGCTGGCGTATCTCAAAGGCGACTACGCGGCGCAGTTTCCGATCCCGTCGTGGATGGGTGTACCGATCAGCACCAATAATTTACTCAACTTCGGCGTCAGTACGACGCCGACGCTCGTGCTCGTCGATCGCGATGGCATCGTTCAGCGGTACAACCCAGGTGACTTGAGCCACGAGGAACTGGCCGCACTCATCGAACCGTTGCTCGAGTAGCCGGCGAAGGGGGTCAGCGTTCCTCCCAGCGACTCCGCTCGAGTAGACGTCCCGTGCCTGCCTGACCCGTTATCTCGCCGCCCTCGAACACGACCTCCCCCCGCCGGAGCGTGACGACCGGCCACCCGGTGACTTCCCATCCTGCGTAGATCGAGAATCCGGTGGCGGAGAACATGTCCTGGTCGCGGACGGTGCGCGTCTCCTCGGGGTCCCACAGGACGAGGTCGGCGTCCGACCCGACGGCGATCGTGCCCTTCTCGGGGAAGATGCCGAAGAGTTTGGCTGGATTCGTCGCCGTGACCTCGACGAAGCGCTCCACGCTGATCCGGCCGGCGAGGACCCCGTCGGAGAAGAGGAGAGGCCGCAACATCTGAAGGTGGTTCATACCCGCACGGTGGTTCGTGATCGTCTGGCTGGGGTCGAGCTTGTCTTCCCGCGAATACGCCACATGGTCTGTCCCCACGACATCGATCGTTCCGTTGGCGAGGGCCTCCCAGAGCGCATCTTGATCTGACTGCTCCCTCAGGGGCGGCTGCCCCACGTAGAGGCCAGCGTCCGGGCCGTCGAACCGCTCCCGCGTGAGGTGGAGATAGATCGGCCTCGTCTCAATGAAGAAGGGCAGCCCCCGTGCACGAGCGGCTTGCGCGACCCTCAAAGCCCGCTCAGAGGACACGTGGACCGCGTACACTGGCGACCCCGTCTGCTCGGCCATCGCCACGGCCCTCATCATGGCGACCTCCTCCGCCAAGGCGGGTCGGGCCTCGGGCTGATACGCGACGGACGTGCGCCCCTGCGCCTCGAGCTCGGCCGCCTGATTCGCCAGGATGCTCGCGTCCTCCGCGTGTATCATGGTCAGGACGCCGGCGTCGCCCGCCGCCGCGATCATCTGGAGGAAGGCCGACGCGTTCGGGTCGAAACCCCCGAAGTTCATGAAGATCTTGATGCTCGTCTGGCCCGTGGCCGCGAGCGCTCCCATCTGGGGGGCGTGCGCTTCCGGATCGTTGATCGTCGTGTGCAGGATCACGTCGGCGATCGCTTGCTGCGCGATCAGGGCCGCCTGCCGGTCGATGACTTCAGTGAGGTCCGAACCCCGCCCCGCCGACGCGAAGTTCGAGATCGTGGTGATCCCACCGGCGAGGGCCGCCATCGAGCCGGTGCGGTAATCGTCGACCCAGCGCCCGCCCAGATGGACGTGCGGGTCGACGCCGCCGGGCAGGACCAGTAACCCCGAAGCGTCGATACGCCTGACGCCGGACTCGGCGTTGAGATCTCGCCCCACCGCGGCAATAACACCCGCCCGCACCAAGACGTCGGCCTCGAAGCTGCCCTCCGACGTCACGACGGTCCCGCCGTGCACGAGCAGATTCTGTGCGGTGAGACCCGCATGTTGGCCGAGTAACAGCAGCGCGACACTTGCGGCGAGCGAGTACGTCCGTCTCATCGGATGCTTCCCTCCTATTGGTTTTCTCTCAGCTGCCTAGCCTGAGTCACGATGAATGCCCGGATGGCTTCTAACTGCACGCTGCTTAGTGCATCCTCAAAGTCAGGCATGCCTCGTTCGGCGCGCGCACCGTTGATTACGATATTCTCGAAATCGGCATGGGTATCCAGTGTCATCAACCGTAGCTCAGGGGCAGTAATCGCTACTTCGTTGGGAATGCCGATGCCACCATGACAGCTAGCACACTGGGCATGGTAGAGCTCGTTGCCCTGGGTGACGAGTTGTTCGCTGTATTCGTCATCTGGCTGCTCGGGCACCTCTGCCGGCTCGATGGCAGTCGCTGTCGGCAGCGCGGCCTCACCATCCAATTTCAACACTACTACACTACCACCAAGATCTATGGTGCGGTTGCCATTCATCAGGACGGCTACGTACTGTGTATCGCCGATCTGATACGTCATGACCGAAGAGCCAAAGGTGCCTTGTGCGTCGTAACTCCAAATCGGCTCGCCAGTGTCGCTATCACGCACAACGAGATTGCCGGTCCCTTCCCCCTGGAACACAAGCCCTGTGGTCGTGGCAAGAACGCCGCCGTTGTAGAGTGATTCAAGTTGATGGCGCCACTTGTATTGACCGGTAATTGGATCAAACGCACCAACAAACGCCTTGGACTCCGGGCGTGGGTCAGCCTGGGCTTCCAATCGACGGCGATACTCACCTTCACCCCAGCCCAGGCTCAAGCCCCGCTCGCGAATCTCGTATACGCCAGTGTTTACAAACGTTTCGTCGAGAGAATAGAAGTTGGGTATGTCGTGGTAATAGAAATACATCAGGCCCTGTTCATTGTCCCAGGATTGAGGCTCCCAATTGTGCGCACCGGAATTGGCCGGGAGGATCCACTGAGGGTCTGACTCATAGACTACATCCGGGTTTTCAACCGGACGGCCGGTTTCCATATCCACATGGGTGGCCCAGGTGATGCCATCGGTGTAGGCATGAGCACGCAGAAGCTCGCCGTCTTCCCGATCGAGCACATAGAAAAAGCCGTTCTTGGGCGCCTGCAACAACACCCTGCGCATTTCACCGTTCAGCACGATTTCGCCGAGGGTGATATCCATGGCTGAACTGTAATCCCAGTTGTCGCCAGGGGTGGTCTGGTAGTACCAGTTCATGCGGCCGGTTTCCACGTCCACCGAAACAACGGTGGAAAGAAACAAATCGTCACCACCGCCAGGTGAGCGAATTTCTCGGGGCCAGGGGGCGCCGTTCCCGACACCTATGTAGAGACTGTTGAATTCTTCGTCGTAAACCAGCGAATTCCAGGCCGTACCGCCACCGCCGTATTTCCACCATTCACCACCCCAAGTCTGGGCTGCCATCTCCATTTCCGGATGTTCGAAGGGCTTGCTCGGATCCCCAGGTACCAGGAAAAAGCGCCATTCTGCCTCGCCTGTCTCGGCATCGTAGGCGGTGACATAACCACGGCGATGACCGGATTCAGAGCTGCCTTGGCCGATGTAGACCTTCCCGGCTGCACCCCGTGGAGCCCCTGTTACGTTGAAGCGTCCCAGTCCTGCCGGAATCCAGGTATCCACATCCCAAACTTCTTCGCCGGTGGCTGCATCGATGGCTATTAAGCGGCCATCAAACGTGCCGACGTATACCTTGCCCTGGTAAACCGCCACGCCCCGATTATGGGCCGGGCCACAACAAGCCAGACGCACACTGCTGCGATCCACTTCCGGGTCGTAACGCCAGATTTCTTCACCATCAACGGCATCAAGCGCATAGACCACGCTCCAGCCATTGGTGACATACATGACACCGTCCACCACCAGGGGCGTACCCTGCATGCGCATGTTGTTGTCACCAATTTCTGTGGTCCAGGCCAGCGCCAACTCGTCTACATTGTCGCGCGTGAGCTGGGTCAAATGAGAGAATCGCTGCTCTTTGTAGGTTTGTCCGTAAGTCAGCCAACTACCGGGTTCGGCGTTCGGTGCATTGATAATTCTGGCATCGTCCACATAACCGCTGCCCACTGCTTCTGTAGCATCGGACGATCCGTCGGAGAAACACGCCGAGACCAGTGCACCCGATGCGACCACTGGGATGAGGATAAGGACTCGGATTACCGCCAACACTCTACGAACGATGGTCTTGCGGTCGATGCTCATGGTTCACTCGCCCCTTTGACCTCTTTGTCGAAAGACGGATCCATTGTGGCCGATCTGCGCCCATCTGGCTACTGTGAGCGCGACCAATTAGGTGGCGACCCTTCTGCTCCCACCTTAATAACAGGGCATGACGATGAACAAACCACGCCGGTACTTGAAACTCGGTTTGATCGTAGTTCCGATCGCCCTGATCAATGCGCATGCAGCAGCCGCGCAGGCTGCCGCTTATTCCGGCGTCACCAATTCAATGGTGTTGTTCCAGGAGAACTGCGCAGTGTGTCATGGCGAAAACCTGGGGGGGGATGCCCAGGGCACGCCGCTGCGCGGAGAGCTACGTCACGGCGGCTCCATGGCGGACATTATCGCCAGTATCAGCAATGGTTATGAGGCGACGGGCATGCCCACTTGGCGGGCAACCTTCACCCCGCTGCAAATCCGCAACATCGCCATGTACATCCTGGAAACCCGCGCCAACGTCGACTACGTGACGTCGAATTTTGAGGTACCGCTCTCGATCCCGGATGGCGAGATTGAGAGTGAATTACATGATTTCCGCTTGGAAACTCTAGTCGATAATCTTGATCCGCTCCCCTATTCCATCGAGCCCCTCCCCGATGGGCGCCTGCTGCTGACCGAAAAGACGAAAGGTGTGCGCATCGTCGTCCCGGACGGGGAGCAGTCGGGTTTTATCCGGGGAACACCCCAGGCCTTCGACGACATCTACCGCCTGGATACACGCTTGGATATAGAACGGGGCATGGGGTGGCTCTTCGATATCGTGCTGCATCCGAACTACGAGGAGAACGGTTGGATCTATCTGCACTTCGGTGACCGCTGCCACGATTGTAATGACCTTAGCCGGCGGAGCGGACGCCCGGTTTCGATGAACAAGCTGGTACGGGGCAAAATCGAAGACGGTGAATGGATTGGACAGGAAACCATCTGGCAAGCCGAGATGGAACACTACAACGCAGCAAGCGATGTGGCCGCCGGCGGCCGCGTGGCCTTCGACGACGCCGGCCACGTCTATTTCACCGTGGGATTAAAAGGCGGGAACCAAGGCGTTCAGGATCTGTCCATGCCCTGGGGCAAGATCCATCGCGTCAACGACGATGGCAGCATTCCGGAAGACAATCCCTTCGCCGATCGAGATGACGTCTATCGCAGCATTTACACCTATGGTCATCGCAGTCCTCAGGGCTTGGAATTCGATTTCGAAAACGGAGAGTTATGGGGCACCGAACACGGGCCTAGGGGCGGGGACGAGGTGAACCTCCTGCTACCAGGGCGCAACTATGGCTGGCCGTTGTATTCCCTGGGTCTGGATTACGACGGCACGCCGGTCGAGTACGGTAGGGACCTGGGCATCACCTTCGAGTTATCCGATATCGAGCAGCCTGTGGTGGATCTGACACCTTCACCCGCAGTTTCCAGTTTCATCATTACCACCAGCGAACAGTTTCCCGAATGGGAGGGCGATTTTCTGGTGGGCTCTCTGAAGGCACGCAGTCTTTTCCGCATCGAAATTGAGAACAATCAATTCGTTCGCCGAGAGACGCTGTTCGAAGGCATCGGCCGCATTCGTGACATCGAGCAGGGCTTTAACGGAGATATCTACTTGTTACTCGAACATGGCTCCGGCGGGCGAATCGTTCGGTTGGTTCCTGTGGATTAGGGAGAGGTAAAGAAAACGCCTCCCTCAACGCGTTTGACCGGGGCGCGCCGGGAGGATAATCATCAAGGTTCCTCTCCGATCCCCGGAGGGTCGTACCCGGGGGACGAGACGCGCAGGCTGACACCTTCTTTCTTTTTGGGGACATCGTGAGAGCAATTCTCTCCGTGCTGGGCTTCACCCTTTTCCTCACGGCTGGAGTCGAGGCACAACAGGCTACCCGGACCCAGCCCGTGACGGGCATCCGGGACAACGGTACCGGTTTCCATGCCCTCGTGGGCGCTCGGGTAGTGACCTCTCCGGGGCAGGTCCTGGAGAACGCCACCATCGTGGTCCGCGACGGGCTCATCCAGAGTGTGGGACGTAACGATCAGCCACCTGCCGGCGCCCGGGTCTGGGATCTGGCGGGCCTCACGGTCTATCCGGGCTTCATCGATGCCCACGCCGACCTGGGCATGGATAACGTGCCCGAAGGGGGAGACGTGGGCCCCACGCACTGGAATCCCCAGGTGCGGGCCTGGTTCAGCACGACCATGAACTTCGAGGACGACGAAGATCGCCGCTCCGCCCTCCGCTCTCAGGGGTTCGGGACCGCCTTGGCCGTTCCGAAGCAGGGCATCTTCCGGGGCACCGCCTCGGTCGTGAACCTCACCGACGACGGGGTCCGAGACCGGATCCTCCGGCCCGACTTGGTCCATTCGATCGGGTTCCAGCGCTCGTTCCAGTTGGGAGGTGCGTACCCCAACTCCCCGATGGGCGTGGCGGCCCTGATGAAGCAGACCTTCATGGACACGGACTGGTACATGCGGGCATGGGAGGCCTATGAGGCGAGCGGGCGTGCGTTCCTCCCGCCGGAGACCAGTGCGTCCTTGGCGGCACTGGAAGAGGTCGTTCAGGGGAATCAGCCGATGTTCTTCGAGACGAACAGCGAGGAGGAGTACCTGCGGGCCTACGCGCTGGCGGCGGACTACCGGGTGACCCCCTGGTTCCGTGGGAGCGGCCAGGAATACCGCATCGTCGACGTACTGGAGGGGCGGACCGAGCCTCTCGTCATCCCGCTCGACTTCCCCGACGCCCCCGACGTCGACAATCCGGAGCGGGCGCTGAATGCTTCGTTGGCGCAGCTGCGCCACTGGTACTTGGCGCCCACCAGCCCGGGCCAGCTATCCGGGGCCGGGGTCCGCTTCGCCATCACCACGGACGGGCTCTCCTCGCTGAACGAGTTTCTACCCAACCTGCGCATCGCCGTGGCGCGGGGGCTGCCCGCCGACGATGCCCTGGCGGCCCTCACCACCACGCCGGCCGACTGGCTGGGCATCGATCGCACCCACGGCACCATCGAGGCGGGCAAGGTGGCCAACCTCGTCGTGAGCGAAGGCGATCTCTTTAACGAAGAGGCTACGGTCCGCGACGTCTGGGTGCAGGGGAAGGTCTACGGCGTCACCCGTCCAGCGCAGGTCGACCCTCGAGGGACCTGGCTCATCGCCTCCGACGACGAGTGGGGCTTCGAGGCGGAGCTCCGCCTTGAGGGCCCGTTGAACCGTTTGGGTGGTCACATCGATGTCACCGACGGAGAGCGGATCGACTTGTCCTCGGCCAGCGTCGTGGCCGAGACGGGCCGGATCGAGGTGCGTTTCGATGGCGAGGACCTGGGATACGAGGGGACGGCTCTCTTGGCCGGCTCGGTCGCAGGCGATGAGTTCTTCGGCTGGACCTCTCTCCCGAACGGGGCGGACCCGTCGTTCCAAGGCACGCGAACGCAGGCGTTCGAAGGGGCTGCGCGCGGCACCGTGGCGATGAACGTTCCCGAGATCGACCTTCCCTTCATCCGCCCCATGATGGAGTACGGACGGAGCTCCATCCCTGAGCAGCCGCCCGCGGTGGTCGTGCGCAACGCCACCGTATGGACGCAGGGTACTCAAGGACGATTGGAAAACGCCGACCTCCTGGTGCGGGCTGGACAGGTGGCGGAGGTAGGTATCGATCTCGATGCGCCCTCAGGTGCAGTGGAGATCGACGCCACGGGCAAGCACGTGACCCCTGGACTGATCGACGTCCACATCCATGCGGGAGTCAGCGGGGTGAACGAGAGTGGCTTCGCCATCGTTCCCGAGGTGCAGATGGGGGACGTGGTGACGCACAACAACATCTGGATGTACCGTCAACTCGCCGGCGGACTGACGACGGCTCACGTGAAGCACGGTTCCGCCAACCCCATCGGGGGCGAGAACGTGTTTGTGAAGATGCGGTGGGGTTCCTTGCCGGAGGACCTCAAGCTCGAGAACGCGCCTCGGACGGTGAAGTTCGCACTGGGCGAGAACCCCAAGCGTCGTCAGGGGCGCTACCCCGACACCCGCATGGGAACTCAGGAGATCATCCGCGACCACTTCATGGCCGCTCGGGACTACGAGCGCGAGTGGCAGCGGTGGGAGGCCAACGGCGAGGGTATTCCACCCCGCCGTGACCTTCGGATGGAGGCGATTCTCGACATCCTGAACCAGGAGTTGCTCATTTCGTCGCACGGATACCGCGCTGACGAGTTCCTGGCGCTGATTCGCCTGGCGGAGGAGTTCGGGTTCCGGGTGCAAACGCTGCAACACGGGGTCGAGGCCTACAAGATCGCCTCCGAGCTGGCTGCCTCGGGCGTGGCCGCCGCAGTGTGGAGCGACTGGGGCGCATTCAAACTCGAGGCGTACGACGCGACCGTGTACAACGCTCGCATCCTCATGGAGGCTGGCGTGGTGACATCGCTACACTCCGACGACAACCAGATCTCCACCCGCATGAACTGGGAGGCGGGCAAGTTGCTGCGCACCGGGCTCACGGAAGAGCAGGCGCTTTCGACCGTGACCAACCAGTCGGCCCAGGCCGTGGCCATCGACGACCAGGTCGGCTCTCTGGAGCCGGGTAAGGACGGCGACTTCGTCATCTGGAGCGGCAACCCGCTCTCGCAGTTCACTCGGGCGGAGCAGACGTGGATCGATGGCCGGCGTTACTTCTCGTTGGAGGAGGACGCGGCCCAACGTGAGGAGATCGAACGGGAGCGGACCCAACTCATCCAGGCCGTCCTCTCGGTCGAGGGGAGGAGTGGACGATGAACACCACCAAGCGAGGAACCATGACGGGAGTTCTGGCCCGGGCGGGTACCATGGCCACCCTAACTGTGATATCGGCCGTCGTTGCACCGCTGTTGCCCTCGAGCGCCACAGCACAGGTGCGCATGACTGTCCCGCCCCAATCTCAGCCGATCGCGCTTCAAGGGGCCACAATCCACACCGTGACGAACGGGGTCATCGAGAACGGTACCATCCTCTTCAACAACGGGGTGATTACCGCGATCGGGACCGACGTACAGCTCCCCGCGGGGACGCGGGTGGTGGACGCCTCGGGTAAACACATCTATCCCGGCCTCATCGACGCCTACAGCACCGTGGGGATCAGCGAGATCGGATCGGTCGACGTCTCCAGCGACACCAACGAACTGGGCGACTTCAATCCGAACGTTCGAGCGGAGGTCGCGGTCAATGCCGAAAGTCGCCACATCGGCACCACACGCTCTGCAGGGGTGCTCGTGAGCTTGACCACCCCCGGGGGTGGCCTCATCTCCGGTATGTCGTCCGCCCTCAATCTCGAGGGCTGGAGTTGGGAGGAGATGTCGTTGGAGTCGGCCGCGGCCCTCAACGTGAACTGGCCCAACCCCAACCCTCGCCGCGGAGGCCGGGGTGGCGGTCGTGGTGGCGGGGCGGGAGACGCTCCGACCTATGAGGAGCGGGTCCAGGAGCTCAAGGACTTTTTCGCGGAGGCACGAGCCTACCGCGACGCCGTCGCCGCGGGTGAGGGGGTTCGGAGCGACTCCCGCTACGCTGCCATGATTCCTGCGCTGAACGGGGAGATCCCAGTCGTGGTGGCCGCCGACGGGGCCGCCCAGATCAACGACGCCATCACCTGGGGGCAGGGGGAAGGAGTCCGGATCGTGATCCGTGGAGGACGCGATGCCATTCATGTTGCGGACCGCCTGGTGAGCGAGAACATCCCGGTGATCCTCACGTCCACCATGGCCGCTCCGGGTCGGGCCTACGAGGGGTACGACGGTGCCTATTCCATGCCGGCCCGGCTGTATGAGGCGGGCGTGAAATTCGCAATCTCAGGTGGCGCGGGTGCTCTCTATACGAACCGTTTGCCTTGGGAGGCGGGGGTGGCCGTCGCCTTCGGGCTTCCGGAGGAGGAAGCCGTCAAGGCGGTGACCATCAACGCCGCGGAGTTCATGGGTCTGGACGACCGGGTCGGTTCGCTAGAGGCGGGCAAGCAGGCGACGCTCCTCATCACTACGGGGAACCCGCTGGACATGACGACCAACATCGAGCAGGCCTACATCCAGGGCCGCGAGCTCGACATGAATGACATCCAGAAGCATTTCTTCGAGAAGTACATGGTTAAGGTCAGGCAGTTGCGGCCCGTGGTGTTTTAAGTGGATCGGAGGGGGCCCGGGCGCTGGCCCTGGCTCCCTCCGCTTCTGTCATTCGGCGGAAGCGTCGTAACTCATCGCATCGCCATCTGCCGTGCCAACGGTCACCTCCGTCCCGCCCCCTCAGTTCGGGAGCGGAATCCCCCGCTCCAGCAGCACCTCGGCCAGCAACCGCGACCCGTTCACTCCGCTCGGGAAGCCCGAATACAGCGTTATGTGGGCCATCATCTCGGAGAGCTCCTCCGGCGTGACGCCGTTGTCGAGCCCCCGTCCGAGGTGAACGCGGAGTTGGTCCGTCTGGTACGCGGCCTGTGTCATTGCGATCGTGATGAGGCTCCGATCACGAGGCGAGAGCTCGCTGCGCGGCCAGGTGTCCCCGTAAACGAGGCCTGAGATCAGCGTGTCGAGGTACGGCGCGCCGGGGAACCGAGAGTCGGGCAGCGGCAGGCCTCGCTGTTCGAACACATCAGCGGCCACGCGCGCCGCGTTCACGCCTGTCGGGAAGCCGGAGTAGAACGTCACGTGGGTGATGAGCTCGGAAATCTCCTCCTGCGTCACCCCGTTGTCCAGCGCCCGACCGACGTGGAACTGCACCTCGCTGGATGCATAAAGCGCCGTGCCGACCGCCACGGTGACGAGGCTTCGATCCCGGGGCGACAACTCCGATCTCTCCCAGGTCTCGGCGTAGAGCAAATTGAGGAGGTCCCCGACGTAGGGCGTGCCGGGGAAGACGCCAGGAAACAGAGGGTCGGCGTCCGAATTCGTTTCCCGGGGCGATGTGTCGGGCGGGGACTGCGGTAGGCCGCGTTCGACAAATACCTCAGCGGCGACCCGGGCTGCGTTCACCGCGGTCGGGAAGCCCGAATACCACAGCACGTGCCCGATGAGTTCGGCGATCTCGCTCTGCGTGACGCCGTTGTCGAGTGCCCTGCCGATGTGGATGCGAAGCTCGTTTGTTGCGTAGAGCGCCTGGGTGACCGCAACCGTGATGAGGCTACGGTCTCGGGGCGAGAGTTGCGGGCGCTCCCAGATGTCTCCGTAGAGGACGGTGTTGCGGATCTCACCCAGATACGGCGAGGCGTCGTAAGCGCCAACGGGCGCCGCAGGCTGCTGCGCCGCGAGCGGGGATTGCGGGGCGATTAGTGATGCGAGCGCGAACGTGAGCGCAACCGGGCCGATGATCGAACGAGTGGAGGACGGCATCTCTCTTTTCTCCTTACTTGGCAGGGCTTCTGAGCCGGAGGGCCAACTTGCCGGGTCAGGCGCCGCTTGGAAAGGAAATCAAGAGGACTGGGGCTCAACGAGCAGCGCGACCCAGGTACCCGAGAAGGGTCTGCTCTATCCAATCGTCAACGCCGGGCACGAACAGCACCGCCAACGCGGTAACCACCACCGCGACCGCGATGCCCCAGTAGAAGTATTTCACGGCGTGGCTCCCGTCCATGGAGCAGCTTCCTCCTCGTCAGTTCCGGGGCGCAGCCTCGAACAACCAGGCGCCGCCTGACTCTACGGCGGCCCTGGTCGTCTGGGACGGATACTTGCTGGTGATCGCGGCGGTGATGCCGTCAAGGATATCACCCGACTGGATCCGAACCAGCTGTCGCTCGTAGCGGATGCCGTTGATGCGGATTACAGCGCGGCCGTCCCGCTCGGCTTGAATCGGCCAGTGTTTCCAGAGACGCCCGACGGCGGTGCTCATGTAGCCTGACCAGACATAGATTTTGCCATCGTATTCCGCGGTCCATATCCGTCGTGAGCGGGGCGGATCCAGTAGCTGCAACTCGATCGTCTGTACGTCACGCACCAAACTCCAGTCCGGCTCCTGACCAACGTAGATTGTACCCGACTCCAGGGGTCCGCCGGAGAAGACCTGGTTCGGTCCATCCGCGAACCGTTGTTTTACGGCTGCGGTAACGACTGCTGTCGCCGGTATCAGCAGCAGACCGAACACGACAATCGTCAGTCGTATTATCGTCAGTCGGTATACCGTCAGTCGGTTTGCGATCTTCATGACACATCCTCTTGGCTAGCAACGGCTCTCGGATCATCTTCGCCGTCTATGGGCGCGGGCGCTAGCGCCGCTCTCGACCTATGATTAGAACCGATCAAGACCGAAACGGGCTCCGGCTCGTTCTTTTGCGTCGTCAGCCAGGAGGGACCGTGCCACCAAGAAGCGCTCGACTCCGTCTGTGGGCCGCATCGTTGGGATTGATGCTGGCGCTGCCGGCCGCGGTTGTGGGGCAGGCGGGAGCAGCCGACGGCGAGTGGCATTACTACGGCGGCGACGCCGGCGGCACCCGGTACGCCCCTCTGGATCAGATCGACCGGGACAACGTCGCCGATCTGGAGATCAAGTGGCGCTGGAGCGCCGCCAACTTCGGTGCGAGCCCCGAGATCAACTCCCAGGTGACGCCGTTGATGGTCGATGGAGTCCTCTACGCGACGGCCGGTACACGCCGCAACGTCGTAGCCATCGACGCAGCCACGGGCGAGACCCTCTGGATGTGGCGCATCGACGAGGGGACCCGCGGCGAAGACGCGCCCCGCAAGAACCACCGGGGCGTCTCCTATTGGACTGACGGGGTCGCCGAGCGCATCATCTACATCACCCCCGGATACCGTCTGGTCTCGCTCGACGCGCAGACCGGCCGCCCTGACCTGGGGTTCGGCGAGGAAGGCATCGTCGATCTTTTCGAGGGGCTTGACCGGCCGCGTCCGCCCGACGGTCGCATCGGAGCCTCATCACCGCCGATGATCGTGGGAGACGTCGCGGTGATTGGCGGTGCCCTGAGCGCGTTTGCCCCCAGCAGGGAAAACATCGCCGGGTTCGTGCGCGGCTACGACGTCCGGACCGGCGAGCGGCGGTGGATCTTCCACACCGTCCCACTCGCGGGTGAGTTCGGGAACGAGACCTGGGAAGACGACTCGTGGCGCTACACCGGTAACACTGCCGTCTGGGCGCCGATGTCCGCGGACCTGGAGCTCGGCTACGTCTACCTCCCGGTTGAGACGCCGACCAACGACCTCTACGGCGGTGACCGCCCGGGCGACAACCTCTTCGCCGAGAGCCTGGTGGCCCTTGACGCGGAGACCGGCGAGCGCGTCTGGCATTTCCAGTTCATCCACCACGGGATTTGGGATTGGGACATTCCGACAGCGCCCATGCTTCTCGACGTCACCGTGGACGGCCGGGAGATCAAGGCGGTGGCGCAGGTGACGAAGCAGGCGTGGACCTACGTCTTCGATCGAGAGACCGGCGAGCCGGTGTGGCCGATCGAGGAGCGAGCTGTCCCCCAGTCGGCCGTGCCAGGGGAACAGACGTCAGCCACACAGCCGTTTCCAACCAAGCCCGAGCCGTTCGATCGACAGGGGCTCTCGTTCGACGACCTGATCGACTTCACCCCCGAGCTGCGAGCCGAAGCCGAACGGATCGCGTCGGAATACCGGTTGGGCCCCATCTTCACGCCGCCGTCGTTGGTGGGGGCCGACGGTCTCAGGGGCACGCTCATGCTGCCTGCGATGACGGGCGGTGCAAACTGGCAAGGCGGCGCGGTGGATGCGGAAACCGGCATCCTCTACGTCAGCTCGGTCACGAACCCGATGCGGGTGGTTCCGCGCGCTCCAGGCCGACAGCTCGAGGTGCCGGGCGGCGCACAGCCGGTGGGTGGAGGCCGTCCTCCGCCCGCCGCTGCGCCGGCAGGGGGTCAGGCGCGGACGGGCCCGCGGGGCTGCGGGGCGATGGGCCCGCAAGGCCTACCGCTAGTCAATCCGCCCTGGGGACGGATCACCGCGATCGATCTCAACAGTGGCGAGCACATCTGGATGGTGCCCAACGGAGACACCCCGGACTGCGTCAAGAATCATCCTGCACTCCAGGGGATCGACATCCCGCCGACCGGCAAGGCCGAACGGGGCGGCATCCTCGTGACGAAGACGCTGGTCTTTGCCGGCGAAGGCTCGGGCCTGTTTGCGGCGCCACGAGAAACGGGCGGACCCATGTTCCGGGCGTATGACAAGCAGAGCGGCGATGTGATCGCCGAGTTCGAGCTCCCGGCCAATCAGAGCGGTCTGCCGATGACGTACATGGTGGATGGGACGCAGTACATCGTGGTCGCTGTGAGCGCGAGGGACCACCCTTCGGAGCTGGTGGCACTCGCGGTGCAGTAGCGTCGGGTTGGACCAGTCGGTAAGCGCTCTACAGCCGTTTCAAGCGCTTACCGGGGAAAGCGGGCGATTCCAAGGCTACCGTTGATACCACCAATCCAGATCTCGCCACTGACATCGATCGCCACGGTTCCCACCCTGAAAAAATCATTACCCTTGTAGTCGACCAACTGTCGGACAGCGAACGTATTCGGATCGACCTCGGCGACGCGGGCGGCGGCCAGTTCACAGGGGTCGGGCCCTGCACAACGGGTCACGTGACCGGCGACGATCACCTTGCCATCGGGTCCCCAGCGCACGTTGTCGACGTTGAAGCCAACAGGGATCGGATCGACTTGAACCGGGGTTTGGCCACGCGACACCCGCACCAGCGCCCGGTCACTCCAACCGCCGACGTAAAACCATCGCCCGTCATCTGAGGAAACCAGGCCATTGGGACCGCGCATCTGGCTGCCCGGCACCTCGATCCAGCCAGTCGTCGGACGCCATTCCCAGAGTTCTCCGCCCGATGTGTCGAAATTGGTGGCTCCAAGATACCCGCCGGGTAAGGCCGTAATGGAATTGATGCGCCGGGTGCCTTCCGGCGCAGGGATACAACCGATCCATTTCATAGTGGGAAGGGCGCCACCGGCATCCAGTTCAAAGACCTCGATGGCTTCGCGCGCGCCGTGGCCAACCACGTAGAGCGTGTGCAGACTGCCGCTGCCTTGCCGTAGTGTCAGTCCATGTGGTTGAAACACGGTGTTCGGCCCAGGGCAGCCGCGATAGGTGTCCCTGTCGTGCTGCGGTGGCAAGGCACCCGCGGGAAAGATTTCCCGGGTGCTGTGGTCGCGAGTGTCAACCGCGTAGATCGGGCCTTCCGAATCGGAGTATCGTCCGGAAGCGATCACCCAAGAGGTGCCCGGAACCTGGTAAAGGTCTTCTGGGTTGGTGGTACCGCACACGAACTTGACGATACCGTCTGGCTCACAGGTCTGGGCAATGAGAGCGTTCGTGCCGAGAGGGGCCAGCGACAAAGCCAGGGACAAGATCAATCGTGGCATGACACCACCTCCGAGGGCTGTGTTCAGGCGGGTGACGGGATCGGGCATGGGGGGCAAGATGCGGCTCGGACGGGTGCGGGTGCAAGCGCCTCAAGCGCTGACTTGTGATAAACATGCTAACATGTTTATCACAAGTTCATCATGATCCAAATTCGTAATGTGCCGGAGGATCTGCACCGCCGAGCCAAGGCCAAGGCGGCCATGGAGGGAGTGACGCTCTCCGATCTTGCGCTTCGGGCACTGCGAGAAGCGCTGCGTCGACTGAGCATCGACGAATCGGAGCGCTGACGCGCCCGGTCATAGGGTGAAAGTTCGGGTGGTACGGTAGGACGCCTTCCACACGGGAGTAGCTCGGCTTCAGCCTCCCCCTCGGTCGATGGTGGGCCGTGCTCGTCGTTCCGCGATGATCCGTGCGTAGTCCTCGTCGGTCAAATACGTAACGTTCACGTGCGCGTGATACATCTCGTCGTAGCTGCGCTGCCCCCAGCCGACCCACTGCGTAGGATCCGGGTTGCCACGACCCTCGGCGGTGTTGTCGTGCCAGGCGGTGATGTGAATCATCGTGCCCGCCGGCAGCACCGGCGCCGAGTCGTCGGTGTACACGTAGTTCACATGCCAGCTGAAATCGAACTCCGCCACGTGGCTCAGCATCTGAACCTGTCCGTTGGGAAGGATCGCTTCCATAGACATCGCCTTCCCGCGCATGTGCATGTGCGGCTGGTAGTTCTCGAGCCTTGCCGGCGCCCTCAGCGGAATGTAGGCGTGGTGCATGGTGACCTTCCCCGGCGGGATGTCCAGTGTGGCCATCGCCTGCTGGACTCCAAATGCGGTGGCGTAAACCCGATACTTCGGCACGTAGCCTCTCGGATGGAACCAGATACCCAACTCCGTCTGAGCCGTAACCTCCTCGCCCACCGAGTGGTAGTGGTTGTCGAAGGCGATCTGTGACCCGGCCTTCAGCAGCTTGCCCGTGTTCTCGCGAAACTCGTCACCGATCTTCCCGACGGCGAACTCGGTCAGGTAGCTACCGCGACCCGGCACGTCTACGACCGACTCGAAGTCGCCGGGATCTTCCTGCTGCTGCAGATACACGACAGCGTGATGGGTTACGCGACGACCCTCGAGCGTCGGCCGCACTTCCATCCCGGTCACCCATCGGTCCTCGGTGAGCCCGGTCTCGACGATCGGCGTCCACCACTGATCCTGCCCCTCGGCGGCTTGGGTCCAAGGCACGGACTTCACGATGAGATCCGGCTCCCGTCCATAACGTTCGGCCATGCGCCACACGTTGTCGGCGGGCCAGTCGACCGCCTGGGGCAGGTCGGCGGGGTTGCCCTCTGCCGAGCCTGAATCGACCCAGCGGACGATGATATCGATTTCCGCATCACTCAGGGAAATGTCGTTCTGGAAATCCTGGATGCCGACTGTCTTGTCCATGTGCCAGGGCGGCATCACCCGGTTGATCACCTTGTCCCTGATCCGGCTAGACCAACGTCGGACCTCCTCGTAGGTCATCAGCGACATCGGCCCCATCTGACCGTCGCGGTGACAGCCTTGACAGCTCTGCTGGAGGATTGGAGCGACATCCCTGCTGAACGTGACCTCACCCGTCGTCTGGGCGCTGGCCGATCCAGAGGCAGTAAGCAGCACCGCAGAAGCCAGCAGGGCTGGCCACGCCGTTCGTATCGTGAATGTCATCATGTCTCCTGTCTCCCTACCGTTAACGTACCTGTACCGTTACGTAGCCGTTAGTCCAGCAGCAGAAGAAGCCGCCGGCCATGATGGCGGCCTGGTTGCCGGAATCGTCCCATGCCAGCACACGCAGGACATACTCCCCTGGCTCGCTGAACGTTGCGGTCGTGACCGCCATGCCGCTCTCATCGATCCTCGGCGTGGCGTTGCCGAACGTAACCGTGCCGGCTCCTCGATACTTGCTCCACACCACACCGAACCGCGCCGGCCGCGCAGTTGCCCGGGCCTTCCGCACACCGTCGTCGCTCGCCCACACCGTGATCGGGGTCGGCGCCGACACCGCGGCCGTCAGGTCTGAGCGTACTCCCAGTGGACCCTGACCCGGGCCTCCGTCGGGCCCGCCGAACCTGAGCATGGGCGGTGTGTTCCCGCTCGTCACCTCATGGAGCGCGGTGATCTCCCACCCCGGTTCCAAGTGACCCGGAATCTCAATCGTCTCACCGTGCGCGGTCAGGCTCCAGGTCAAGCGCTGATCACCGAAGTCAGCCGGGACGACCACGGCGAACACGCCGGTCTGCCGTCTCGGGAAAAAATGGGTGGGTTGACCCCGGTCCGCGGGACCCGGCTCGAACATGTTGTCCTCTCCGACCGGGAGGTCGAGGTCCTCCTCGTAATTCCGGTTGAAGTAGCCGAACACCAGGCTGCGGGTGCCGTCCGGGTTCGGGTACCAGCCTTCGAACGACGCGGACACGCTCTGCCCGATGGCGTGCGGGAGCGGCGCGTCCGTCCGGGTGTCCTGCGCGCCGGCGACGCGGGGCAGGATCATCACAAGGGTGAGAGTGCCGCTTACGGCACACAATGTTCGGAGCATTCGCCTCGCCATAAGTTGTACGTTGCCGCTGTACGCTACCAGTGCAAGGTGCGTGAGATCACAGATAACTTGTAGCATGTCCAGCGACTCAGCGCTACCTGCCTACCGCCCTCAAGGCTGGTACTCCGCCGGCAACCTCTGCCACGCCTTGGCCATCCGATCCCACTCTTCGGGGCAACGCACCGCGCGGTCTTCGGGCAGGGATCCCCCGCCTACCAGCCGGCTGTACTTGATCGGATCGGATCCGTAGATCCAGCACATGACATTGTAGAGCCTCACGGGACCCCAGAGAGTGCTCGTCTGCGAGTTCGGTGTGTGGGTGCCGATATGCCCGCCACGGCGGCTTAGGCGCCTCTGTCGCCTCCTCGAATTCGGAAGAAATCGTTCCGGGTCGGGAGCACTGCTGCGCAGATATGACGCAGGTTCTCGGACACGCCGAACTCGCCGCCAACCCAGAGGAGCAGGGGGACTACCAGTCCGATCAGGGGGCCGGCCACATACCATGGCCAGGGTTGAGAAAGCAGCTCGAGCATCGCTGAAACNTATTCGACGTGCGGGTGGCCGCGCAGGTTGGGCAGCGGGGCTTGCGGNAGATNGGNNCGNGGGGGATGATCAGGNGATTCGCGGGCGCGATCCCGCACAGCGCTTTGGGGGCGCNGNTTCAACTGTCCAGAAGGAGCAACCCATGCGGGCTAAAGTCGGGTGTCTTGTCGTCGGGGTGACCGTGCTTCTGGGCTCGGTCGGGACCGTTGCCGAGGCACAGCAGCCTGCCACACGCGGAGCGTTTTCAGGAGTACAGGCGGCGGACGGCCAGGCGCCCTACGCGCGGGATTGCGCCGAATGTCATGGAGCGACGCTGAGGGGGTCGGCCCACGCGCCAGAGCTGGCGGGTGCGAGCTTCATGAGCGTCTGGGGCTCGCGCACGACGCGGGATCTTTTCGACTACATTCGCGAAGAGATGCCGCCGGAGCAGAGTGGCTCGCTCAGTGACGAGGCCTATCTGAACATCGTCGCGCTCATCTTGCAGTCGAATGGGCGAGCGTCCGACTCCGAGGCGCTGAGGGCCGATGCCGCGCTCAGCATTGGCGCGACGCCAGGTGCCGATCCGGTGCGGTTGGCGTTGGCCGGCCCTGCGCCGTCGGGTCCGTCTCAGGACGGCGAACGAACGGGGCGAACCACCCGCTTCGGCAATACTATGGTTCCGGCCCTCACGCCGGTCACCGATGCGCTGCTGCAGCAACCGCCTGCAGCCGACTGGCTGAGCTGGCGACGAACGCTCGACAATCACGGCTACAGCCCGTTGGATCAGATCACGCAGGACAACGTGGGCGAGCTGCGGATGGCCTGGGTCGTGACGATGCAGGACGGAAGCAACCAGCCGACGCCCCTCGTGCACGACGGGGTGATGTTCCTGGTCAATCCCCAGAACGTTGTCCAGGCACTCGACGCGAGCACAGGCGATGTGCTGTGGGAGTATCGCTACCCGGTTCCGGATGACGCGGTGAGCTTTGGGGCCACCCGCGCCATCGCGCTATATGAGGACAAGGTCTTTCTGGCGACCTTCGACGCGGCGCTCGTCGCCCTCGACGCGAGCACGGGTACACAGGTGTGGCGGACGGTTAAAGCCGACTACACCCAGGGCTTTACGCACGTGGGTGGCCCGATCGTCGCGAATGGCGTCGTCGTGAGCGGCATCAACGGGTGCCAGCGTTACAAAGATGAACCCTGCTTCATCACGGGGCACGATCCGGCCACGGGTGCGGAACTGTGGCGCACGTCGACCATCGCGCTTCCCGGCGACCCCAACAACGCCTCGTGGGGTGAGATGCCGCTGCGCCTGCGTGCCGGAGGCGACACCTGGATTCCCGGCAGCTTCGACCCGGAACTCGGTCTGTATTATATCGGCACGGCCCAAGCCAAACCGTGGGTTGCGGCCAGTCGAGGCATGTCGACGGACAACGACGCGCTGTACACGAACTCGACGTTGGCGCTGGATCCGCTCACCGGTCGGATGGAGTGGTACTTCCAGCATAAGCCGGGCGAGACACTCGACCTGGATAACGTCTACGAGCGTGTGCTGATCGACGTCGACGATCAGCAGTTGCTGTTCACGATCGGCAAGGACGGCCTTCTCTGGAAGCTCGACCGTCGAACCGGTGAGTTCATCGATGTTGCGGAGACCGTCTACCAAGACGTCTACGAGTCGATTGACCGTAACACGGGCCAGCTTACGTACAGGGAGGACATTCGCGAGGCCGAGGTCGGCGAAGCCGTGCCGGCGTGCCCTGGCCTCTACGGGGGACACAACTGGCAAGCGACGGCATACAGTCCGGAGACCAGTGCGCTCATCATCCCGCTCCACCAGATGTGCATGACCATGACCGGTCGCCCGGTCGAGATGGTCGCAGGCGGCGGGAGCGAGGCGGGTATACCCCAGATTCTCGAAATGCCCGGCACGAACGGCAATGTCGGCAAGTTGGCCGCCTACGACGTGCGCACGATGGAGGAACTGTGGAGCCGCGAACAGCGGGCGGTGTTCCTGACGTCGGCGCTGACCACATCAGGCGGTTTGGTTTTTGTCGGCGACGTCGACCGGTACTTCCGTGCGTTCGACGTGCGCACCGGGGAAGTGCTCTGGGAGACCAGACTCGGCGCCCCCGCGCACGGATATCCGATCTCGTACGCTTCGGGCGGGAAGCAATACATCGCCGTCCCGACCGGTCTCGGGATTTTTCGGCAGCTCACGGGGGCTCTGAACCCCGAGATCTACCAGGCTAGGAATGGCAACGCCCTCTATGTCTTCGAGCTACCCGATAACTAGCAGACGCAGAACTTCCAACGATGACCTGCCCTTAGTGACTCTTCGGATCGTCGCCAGGCGCCGACGTCCTGTACATGATACGGATACCCTCGGGCTCGCCAGCGTCGTTGGTGACCAGCCGCCAATCCTGACCCTCTTTCTTCCCTTCGGACAGCGCTTCGAGGATCAGCTTGAACTGTCGGCGAATCGGCCGGTCGATCCGCCAGACCATTCCCGCGCCAAGAGCGCCCACTACCAGGTGTGACACCAAGGCTTCCATCGCCAGCCACCCACCCCGTTTGGTTAATGACCAACGTCGCGGAAAGTATGGGACCATGAGAGCCATGGCCAACGAGGTCATGATCGGCCTCGACCGGGACAGAGGATCGCGCAGCGACAGCGGTGACCCTAAGTTGGATCCGGATGACGATCCCTCGTGGCACACGTGCCCACGGGACAAGAAGCAGGAGCAACAGCTCGCGTTCATGTTTGATGCGATGGAGGACACGATGAGCGGTCAAGGAAGGGAGTTCGGGTCGAGCGCGGTATCCATGCTTCTCCTCACCCTCGTGTCCCTGGGCGCTTCGGGCGAGTTGGAGGCCCAGGTGTCCGCGAACCTGAATGCCGACGTGACGTTCACGAGGGATGTGGCTCCGATTCTGCAGGAGAACTGTGTGCGCTGCCACCGGGCCGGAGGGGGAATGGCGCCGATGTCCCTGGAGACGTACGAGATTGCGAGGACGTATGCTCCGCTGATCAAGTACAAGACGGGACTCCGTGATGTTGCGGGTGCGATGCCGCCCTGGTTCGTCGAGAAGGATATCGGGATCCAGGAATTCAAGAATGACATGTCGCTCACCGATGAAGAGGTCGCGACTCTCGTGGCGTGGGCCGACAACGGAGCTCCACAGGGAGATCCGGCCGACATGCCACCTCCGCGGGAGTTCGACGACTCGGGGGACTGGACGATCCGGCCAGACGTGGTGGTTACGAGCCAGGAGTTGTTCGTGGAGGCCCTGGCGCCGGACTGGTGGGGCGAAATCGAACCGATGTTGGTTCCTCTTGAAGAGGACCGCTACGTGGCCGCCGTCGAAATTAGGGAGGTTAATGACATCCCCCGGGCAGGTCCGGGTTCTGCGACGGTGGGTGGCAGGTTCATTATCCACCACCTGAACTACAGCACGAACGTGCCCGGCCAGCCCCGCTCGAGACAGGGGTGGCCGGTCCACGAAGTGGGGCGAAACGCGGACATCTTCAACGCGGATGCGGGTAGGCTTATGAGGGCGGGCTCGGTGATCACCTCCTCCTCGCTGCATCTCCACGCCAACGGCCGTGACACTCGGGCTCGCCTCGAGATCGCTTTCCAGCTCCATCCCGTTGGCTACGAGCCGAGATACGGCGGTCGCGGCGAGGGGATAACGATCGGCAATACGGTGAACATGGACATCCGGGCGAACGAAGCCGGTCAGGAAGTTCATGCGTATGGAGTGCTGAGCGACCACACGATGATCACCAGCTTCGAGCCCCACCTGCACGCTCCGGGAGAGCGCATGTGCCTGGAGGCGATCTGGGGCTCGAAAGCCGAGACGCTGAGCTGCGTCGGTTACGATCATAGTTGGGTACGAACGTACTTTTACGCGGACGACCATCAGCCGTTGCTTCCGGCAGGGACGATCCTGCACATCATCGGCTACGTGAACAACTCGGAAACGAACCCCAACGTTTCCTACGCGGAGAACTGGGCGGGTGGGGGAAACCGGTCGGTGTCCAACATGTTTCTGGAGCTGGGGGAGCAGGTTTCGCTCACCGACGAGCAGTTCGTGCAGGCGATGGCCGAGAGGGTAGAGAGCCTCAATCTGACGAAGGCCGACTACGTAATCGGCTGTCCGCTGTGCCTCGCGACGATCCCGCCGCCGTCCGCGACTCTGTCGCCGAGGTGATGGCGATGATCGGGCGGCGTAGCTTCCGGGGGATGAGAGCGCCAAGCGCGTGCCTTCTCGGGGCTCTGGCACTGTTGCTGGTCCCGCTCGGGGTCGACGCCCAGGGGCTCACGTATACAAAGGGCCAGACGATTTCCCCGGCCTACGAGGGCTGGCAGCAGAATCCGGACGGTTCGTACAACCTGGTCTTCGGATACATGAACCGGAACTGGGAAGAAGAGATCGATATCCCGGTGGGGCCGGACAACGAGTTTTCGCCAGGATCAGTGGATCGGGGGCAGCCCACTCGTTTTCTTCCCAGCCGCAACCGAAACACCTTCAGCATACGGGTGCCGGCTGACTTCGACGACGATGAGGAGTTGGTTTGGACGTTGAACATCCGAGGAGAGACGAACCGAGCACACGCCTCGCTCGCGCCCGATTATTTTATCGACAACATCGTCGTCATGTCGGAAAACGGGAGCATCAGCGCCGGCTTCACCGATGCCCGACTGCGCGGGAACACCCCGCCGGTCGCCGAGCTGGAGGGGGAGACGGAGCGAAGGGTTCGCGTGGGAGAGCCGGTGACGCTCGTGATGAAGGCGAGCGACGACGGTATCCCCGCGGGTGGTGGGACCTTGTTCCCCACCACAAATATTCTCACCGACGATGGAGAGCTGAATCTAGCGTTAGCACTCCGGCTGCAGCCCATGCTGGTCGTACCCGGCAAGGCGAACGGGCTGCATGTCTCATGGTTCGTGTACCGCGGCCCGGGACAAGTGACCTTCAATCCTCTTCAGATCCAAGTGTGGGAGGACACGCGTCCATACTCGAACTCTCCATGGTCACTAGGCTGGGTCAATCCGGAGCCACCCGAAGACGGGCGTTGGGTGGCCGAAGCCACCTTCGACGAACCCGGAACCTACATACTCCGTGGTCTGGTGGATGACGGGGGGCTGTCCGTCTACCACGACGTGACGGTTGAAGTGATCCCCTTGACCCTTTGAGTTGACGGGCACGCGAACGCCGGTGTCAGCAGAAAGTCAGCTTCGTAACGTCTCCACCGGTGAGGATTCCCAAGAAGTTGCGTCCCCTGGCTCTACTCAGTCCGGCAGACTGAACACATAAAGGGCGTTCCCGTTTCTCGGGTACGTGATCTCGGGCGACACGAGTCCCGGGATGGTGCGCGGGCTCGTTCCCCCCAGCGCCGTAGTCACCGCGATATACTGTTTGCCGTCGACCGCATAAGACGCTGGGTGCCCCTGTACGGAAGTGCCGAGACGGGTCTCCCACAGGATCTCTCCGGTCCGGACGTCGAACGCTCGGAACCGGCGGTCCAGGTCACCCGCGAAGACGACGTCGCCGGCCGTGGAGAGGGCACCCGTGATGAAGCTCGCTCGCTGCTCATAGCTCCACACTTCCTCCAGGGTGCTGACGTCGTATGCGGCCAGCTTTCCGAGGTTGCCGTCCGAGCCTGGCATCTCGTAGAAGAGGCGGGCCGCGCCCGTCCCTCCACGTCCTTCCACGAGCTCGATCGCCCGCGCCTGGTTCTCCAGGCAAGTCTGGCTCAGTGGTGCGATCAGAACGCCGGTGGGCGGGTGATAGGACATCGAGTGCCAGTCCTTGCCTCCGGCGCTGCTGGGACACGCCGGCGTCCATTCGTCGACCTGTGCGTCGATGATGTCGCCGCGGTAGGTGATCGCGCCCGTCTCGGGATCGATGTCCGTGAAGGCGTTCTGAAAGACCGTTTCGGTGAATCCCAGGAACTCCCCGGTGACTCGGTCGTTCTTCCACAGGATGCCGTGCTTCCCGAGCGACAGGACGAGTCGCCGGCCATCCTCATTCACGAGAACGCGCTCAAATACCTCGTCCAGATCCAGAGCCTCGCCGGGGACGTGCTGGAAATACCACTCGAGTTCGCCCGTCTCCACATCGACAGCCACGGTGGAGTTCGTATAGAGCCCTTCATCGAAGATCGACATATGCCGGCTGATGGGCACCCAGGGCTTGGCTTGGGCCGTTCCCCAATAGGTCAAGTTCAGATCGGGATCGTAGCTCCCCGTAATCCAGGTCTCCCCACCTTTTCTGAACATGTTGTCGAGGTCGTTCCACGTATCTCCCCCGGGTTCCCCGATCTCGGCGATCGTATTGAAGCGCCACACGAGCTCCCCGGTGTTGGCATCGTGTGCACTGATGAAGCACCTCCTCTCGATATATCTCGAGCATCCGGCCATCCCGGTGATGACTTTACCGTCCGCGACGATGGGACCGCTGGAATTCGAGTTCCCCTCTTGGATCACGGTTTCCCAGACCAAGTCTCCCGTGCGGGCGTCCAACGCCACCAGCCGCGCGTCGGTCGTCGCCTGGATGATCTTGTCCTCGTATATGGCGATCCCACGCATGTCCTGGGTGTTCTCCGGGCCCGATTCGTGCTCCCAGATCAGGTCTCCCGTTCTACCGTCCAGGGCTTGGATCACGTTGCCGGGATTGATCAGGTAGATGACCCCGCCGTACACGAGGGGAGCGGGCTCCGAGTTGCCGTCGTTCATACTCCACACCCACTCGAGTTGCAGTCCGCCGACGTTGCCCGCGTCGATCTGGGCGAGGGGGCTGTAGCTGTGGGCCTGATAGTTGCCCCGCATCATGGGCCAGTCCGCGGGATCGGGGTTCACGAGCCTTTGGTCCGTGGCGGGCACGAAGTCTCGCGTCAGGTTGGCCACCGTTATGGACTCCGACTCTATGTTGGCGGCTACTTCGCCAAACGTCTCGGTGCTGAAGATCCACCCCCGTAGCTCACCCGCCGGGTTGTCCTCGCTATGGATTTGGACGTAGAGAGACTGGGCCTGGAGAGCATCGACTTGCTGATCTGTAAGCTCGGCGGTCCCGGTGACTTCCCCTTCCGGTGAGGTGGTTACCTCGAGCGGCTGAGCGAGGGGCCCAGGCCGTCCAGGCGCGCCGAAGTGAAGGTGCGCCGCCGTGGCTGGTGAGCTCATCCCCTGATAGGTGCCCGTGACCGTAAGCCGGTTCCCGTCGAGCGTGGCCCTGACCTGTCCCAACCCGGTGATCGTCCTCACCGTGCGGCCGCTGACCGGGAGGGGCGAGAGACGGGCTCGGAAGGAGCCGACCTGAGCGGATACCCGGCCGGACGAGGCGACCGCTGGGCCTCCAAGCGTTCCGCCAAGAAGGAGTGCGAGGACGAGTGCCGATTCTCTAGCGATGCGAGCGTTCATTGGAAGCCTGTGGTCAAGAGGGAAGAACCGCTCACGCTAAGTGGGGACGTAACGCGGAGCAAGATCACCTTGGCCGTACGGCTTTGACCCCGAGGAATCTGCCCATGGTATATCTAGGTCTATCTCGGACGGCGGATTCATGATGCTTCCGATCACGTTCTGCGCCATCATGGTCGTGGCCCTCGCGGGCTGGACGGCGCTACGCACGAAGGCTCAGGACCCGGGACTCGGCGCCCTCGTGCGGGACGTCATTGACGGCGCGCTCTTCTGGGGAGGTTATGCTTAGGTCCTTGGAGTCCTAGGCACGGTCGTTGGGATCTCCATAGCGGCCCAGGCGGTCGAAGCGGTGGTGGGGGGTTCACGCCACCCTCGTGTGGGGTGGAATCAAAGTGAGCCTGATAACCACGATATATGGGCTGCTGGTTCTCCTGGGGAGTTCCCTCTTTTGGTTCGGGCTGCGGCAGTGGCACAGGAGGACGGTCCTCAACGGCGGGTGACGCCCGATCTCCGATTCTTGGCCGAGGAGTCAGCGAGCGGGCGGCTCGAGGTTGAGTGAGATGACCCGGGCGGCAGAGTCCTACGCCGTGGCTAAGGCGCTCGCCATGTTCTCGAGGGCCCGTTCCACGAGCCTTCTGGACGTCGCGAGATTCATTCGCATATGCCCCGCGCCCCCCGTGCCATAGGACGTTCCGGAATTCAGGTAGACCCGCGCGTTCTCGGCGAGCCACCGCTGAACGACTCCCTCAGCCGCCACCTGGGTCCCCGAACTCGCTCTCTCCTCCGCGGCCGTCCTCTCGGCACCGATCCTCTCGATGACCTCACTGACGTCCAGCCAGGCCAGGTAGGTTCCTTGGGCCTTCGTGTACTTCACGAGCGGAATGTTCTCCCTGATATAGGCCTCGGCAAAATCGTGGTTGCCATCGATGTACAGGCGCAACTCGTCTAGCCAGTCGTCCCCCTCCGTTAACGCAGCGTGGCTCGCGACCAGGCCAAGTGTGTTGAGCGAGCCTCTCGTGTTCGCACGGACTCTCTCGAGGTAGTCCCTGTTGGTCGAGAAGTACCAGGCCACTTTCAGCCCCGACAAACTGAAGGACTTGCTTGCTGACTTGAACGTGATGCTGTTGTCTACGATCTCCCTGTCCGGAAGACTCGCGAAAGGAACGTAATTCTCCTCACTTCTGATGAAGTCGCAGTGGATCTCGTCGACGAGCATGACGACGCGGTGCTCGAGGCAGATCTCCCCCATGCGAGTCAAGTCCTGCGCAGACCAGGCGTTGCCCGTCGGGTTCTGGGGATTACACAAAATGAATGCGTTGGCGCGACGGGCACGGAGCTCGAAGTCATCGAAGTCTATCGAGTAGTGCCCGTCGACGAGTGTCATGGGACTGTCCTCGGGCACCGTCCGAGTGAAGCGCAGATCGCTGTAGAACCCGTTGTAGGCCGGCGTAGTCAGGAGCACCCGTGATCCGGGCGGTGCGAACGTTTGCAGCGCGGCGATGATGCCCGCGTGGACACCGGTACACCAAACCAAGGTGTTGCGGTCGATCTCCAGGTCGTAGCGTCGTTTGTTCCAGTCCAAGATGGCCTGGCGGTACGACTCTGGCCTCCTCAGATAGCCCCAATTCTCATGCGTACCGCGCTCGGCAAGGGCTCTGGTGACGCATGGCGCCGCCCGGAAATCCATGTCGGCGATTCCCATCGCGACCTCGATGTCGTCGCCGAACGCCGCAATCGCATTGTCCCATTTGCTGCAGTTCGTGCCGACCCGATCATAGACCTCATCGAAGTCATACGTCTGACTCAGCGGCGTGTAGGGAACATTGGTCGCTGGCGTCGCCGACGCGGATTTGGCACCGACCGCGCTCGCGACTGCCGTGACCCCCGCACTCTTCAGGAACGCTCGGCGATCTAGCCGATGGTGCTGAGACATCGGTTCGCCTCCTTTGGCTGACAGGATGGCAAGGGTCCCGGCGTGGGAGGATCAGGACCCGTATCACGTTCTGTGCCGCTCCGCCAGAGCAGTAGGCGGGGCGTGCTTTATCGGTTCACGCGTTGCCGGTCGAGTAGGTCGAGGTCGAGCGTAAACGAGAGCGGCAGCGAGACCGGCTCGAAGCAGATCTTGTCGTCGCAGGCCTGGTAGTTGAGGGTGCCGCTTAGCGTCAGCGCGTCGAGTTGCGCCAGCGCCTCTTCGGCATCCGCGGCCCCCGAAACGACCGCCTCCTGCAGCAAGGTGAACGGACGCTGATAGGTGGGGACTCGTTCGTCGAGCGGCTCGAAGTAGTAGATCTCCGACTCGGGGAACTCCACCGGCTCGTACCGGACGTGGGGCACCGGTGCGAGGTCGAGGGAGATGACCCGGTAGCCCATCTCCTCGGCACCCGGCGCATAGACATGAATATTCGGGTTCGGCTCGATCTCGACTGCGAGCGAGAATCGGGTGCCTACCGTGATGCTGGGGTTGCTGGGGTAGGCGGTCAGCTTCAGGTGCGCGGTCTCCCCCCGGACGGCCTCGATCGGGGACAACCCTCCGCCGAGCTTCAGCAGGACGTTGGCCGTGGTGTTCCGCTCCCGGTAAAACTCCTCGAAGAATCGCGACGTGACGCGGCCCCGCCGATCCACCATGAACGTGCCGGGAAACGGCGTGCCGGCAATCATGGGGGGGGCTCCAAAGACGGAAACGTACTTGGCCACGTCTGCGACGACCTCCGGATCGTCTCTGTTGGGTCCCTGCATTTCGTACGCCACGGTGTTCAGGATGCCGAACTCGGTGATGACCTCCGAATCGTCATCGGACAGCAGGGGGAAGGTGATACCACGGCGTTGAGCGAAGTCAGCCAGCACCTCTTCCGAGTCGTAGCTGATCGCCGCAACGCCGATCCCCTGATCGGAAAGCTGTTGCAACCGGTCTTGCAGCTCCACGAGCTGGGCTTTGCAATAGGGTCACCAGTCGGCGGAGCGATGAAACAGCAGCATCGCTCCGTTGCGCCCCAGAACGGATTCGAGGGTTCGGAGCTGGCCGTTCTGGTCCGGCAGGCTGAACGCGGGCACCTGCTCACCCACCTGCGGGCCGAGCGACGCGACGACGATGGGGGTTCGACCCTCCGTGGCGACGTCGATCGGGACTTCGACCTCCGGCGCGCACGATCCGACGCCGAGCACCATGACCGCCGCACCCATCACCAAGGCGATCCTCGGGGCGGTTCCCAAGGCGACTCGTCNNTCTNNTTTGTTCATGATGACCGCATCCTACCATCGCGTGCTNGNCGGCGCTAGGTCATCNCGTCGGCCCTTCGCCACCCTCCCCAATAGTGTACTTTGATNTCATGAAAACTTCCGTGAGGCAGATTCCGGGCAGTATTCTGCTCACCTTCCTTTTCGTCGNGGCAACCGNATCACCTGCCGCNGCCCAGCAACTTCGTTCCCAGCAGGACGTCTGGCGGTTGGATCGTTCCGAGCCNATCACGTACTTCATTTCCGAAGGCTCGCCCGAGTCTGGCTTCAAGGAGGGAGACCGCACCCTGGCCGAATGGGCGCTCCAGGCGTGGGGCAGGCAGGCCGATCCTCCCGTGGACGTGGCGCCGGGCCCAGAAGCGTCCGCCACCATTCGTATCTATTGGGTGCCCGCGGGTGCGGGTCTATACGGCGAGATGCGAGGACGCATGGTGAACGGGCGCCTCGCGGCCGACGTGTTCGTGCATCCGGATACCGAGGCTCTCGGGCTGGACATCGCACAAAGGGCGAGGCTGGATCCGCTCTTCAGGGATACGGTCGTCTATCTGACGTGTGTTCATGAGCTAGGCCATGCCTTTGGGCTCGCGCACACGAGCGCCTTTGCAGACATCATGTACTCGTTCCAGTATGGCGGTGACTTCGTCGCCTACTTCATGCGCTTTCGCGAGCAACTCGAGGCGTGGAACGATATCCAGCAGGCCTCGCCGTTTTCCGCCGCAGACAGCGACGTATTCAGGGCTTTGTATCCCTAGACAGGGAGGGTGTTGAGGTTGAGCTCCACATGCTCACACGTCGGTCAGATCCGGGACGTTTCGCCCAGCGCCGTCGGGTGCGAGGAGTGCCTGAAGACTGGCGGATCCTCTCGCATGGAGTCCGGTCCACAACTAGAATTGGTGTCTTGAGTCCCTTCAACGGATTAGATGATCATGCGAAAGTTGCTCGTTTTGTGCCTGGCGCTTTTCCCCGCAGCTGCCTCGGGTCAGCAAGGGACCATACTGTTCGATCTCGCGGTGCAGTTCGACTATGACCTGCTGCCAGCGGGTCGAGAAGCGATGCGGGACCAAATCCCCCCTCTGACCTTCACTTCGATGGTCCTCCTGTTCGACGGTTCTGAATCGCTCATGAAGGGTGCCCCGAGCGCTGAAGACGCGAGGCCGCCGGAACTGAATGCCCGCAATGCCCGCCTGGAGGGGTTCGTAGCGCGGCTGAAGGTGTCGTCGCCGTCTCGTAGTGACCAGGAGACGCTCTTGGAGACTTACGTGAACTATGAGGACGGGACGGCGAAGGATGCCCGCGAGTTCATGGGCCGCGAGTTTCTCATAACGGGCGACCAGCCCACGTACGCGTGGAAGCTGGCCGGTGAGCGGAGCGAGTTCCTCGGATTCGCGGTTCAGAGAGCGACTGCTGAGCAGGACAGCACGAGCATTGAAGCGTGGTTCACAACCGAGATCCCGATCCCGGGCGGACCGGGACCGTACGGCGGACTGCCTGGAATGATCCTCGCCGTCTCGGTCGATGATGGACAGACCGTCTATTCCGCCACGGAGGTCAATCTGGGAGCTCCGGAGGCGGGCGCGATCAAGGCGCCGGAAGACGGGAGTGAGGTGTCCCGTGACGAATACGAAGCAATTGTTGCGGAGAAGCTGGAGGAACTCACAATGCTCGCCGGGCAACAAGAGACCAACGTCCAACAAGAAGCCACCCGTGCCAGAGACGCCCGTGCCAGAAGCCGTCTTAGGCCCCCAGTCTGAAGACGACCGTAGGTGAGGTCCCCAACACCACGATCTCCCATCGGCTGGGGTGCCGCGTGTGCCGTGACGGTCATGGGGGTCCTGCTGGCTGAGCCCGCACAGGCTCAAGACCAATTCGACGTGGCCGGCGTGATCGCCGACTCTACGGGCGCCCGCCTCGACGGCGCCATGGTGGTGGCACTCGTCCGCCAAGACTCCGTGTTGACCCAGTTCGCGCTGACCGGTGGCAACGGCGCGTTCAGACTGCGTCGGCTCTCCCCAGGAGAGTACATCCTTCAGGTGTCCTTGGTTGGATATCAGACCGTTCGGCAGGACTTCTCGGTCAGCAATGCCGATGTCGACGCGGGCACGGTCAGCCTGGATGTACTGGCCCTCGAGGTAGACCCCCTGGTCGTGAGCGTAGAGCAGATCCCGTTCGTGACCAGGCGCGACACCCTGGACTACAACATCCTCGCGTTCCCGACTCGCCCGAACGCATCGGTAGAGGAGCTGCTTCGGAGGCTGCCCGGGATCGAGGTCGAGAGTGATGGATCGATCAGGGCCCAGGGCCAGGACGTGGAGAACGTGCTCGTGGACGGGAAGGAGTTCTTCGCGAGCGATCCGAAGATCGCGACCCAGAACCTGCCGGCCGATGCGATCGAACGGGTCCAGGTCTACGAAAGGAAGTCCGACATGGCGGAATTCACCGGGATCTCCGACGGCGACGAAGAGACCACGATCAACCTGGTGCTCAAGGAGGGCGCAAAGGGCGGCTACTTCGGTAATGCGACCGGTGGATTGGGAGCGGACGTAAGCGCTTATGAGGCCCTCGGTCCCCGAAGTGACGATCGCGCTCGGTACGACGGGGCGTTTAACATCAACCGGTTCTCATCCACGACCCAACTCGCCGCCGTCGCGAATCTCAACAACGTGAACGCTCGCGCCCCCGGGTTCACCGAGACGTTCAACCTGGGTCTCAACGCGAACCATGACTTCGCAGCTAGGAGCTGGATTCGGAGCAGCTACTCCCTGGGCAATTCGGACAACCTGCTGAATAGCACGCTTCAGCAGCAGCAGCTACTCGGTTCCCAGGTGTCCTCGTTGATAGATCAGACGAGCAGTCAGACGATCGACGATCTCACGCACAACCTCAATGTGAACGCGCAGCACACGTTCGCGGATGGACACGACTTGCGGCTGCGGGCGAACCTGAACGCGGGTTCCCCCGCGCTCAACAACACCAACTTCCGGGAAACTCAGACCGCGAGCGGGCTGACCCAGAACACGGCGGCCACCAGCTATGTCGTGGATGAGGATAACATTGGTGGCGACGCCAGGCTCACCTGGCGCAAACGGATCAGCGAAAGCGGTCGTAGCATCGTCGCCGAAGGTTCGGCCAACCTCAACGAACCCGACATGGCGGGTCTCCTCTCTTCGACGACCGGACTCTACAGCCCCCCGGGTGGCACGGTCACGTACAACGAGATCCTGCAGCAGCAGTCGCGCTTCGGCCGCACGCTGAGGCACTCGCTGCGGCTGTCTCTTACGGAGCCACTCGGCCCCGGTCGTGTGCTGGAGATTTTTGGTCAGCGAAACGTCATCGCCGAGGACCAGACCAAGTCGGTCTATGACCTCGAGAGCGGTACCCCGATTTTCAACAATCCGCTGAGTTCGGAGTTCGAGACAACGTATACCTACCTGCGGGGCGGTCTGCGGTTCAACCGCAACACCCCGGATAAACGCTTCATGCTGGGACTGCAGGTCCAGAATTCGAATCTGGACAACAACGTGCTGGATCAGGACGTGCAGTTCACTAACGGGTACACCCACCTCCTGCCCTCGGCGAACTTCCGAGTCCAGTTCGATCAGGGTGAGAGCCTGGATTTGCGCTACACGACGTCGACCAGAGAGCCCACGATGACCGAGCTCCAGCCTTATGTCACCAACACCGATCCGCTCAACGTCTACGTAGGCAACCCGACTTTGACGCCAGAGTATACACACGCCCTGAACACGGAGTATCGCCTCTTCGACCAGTTCAGTTTCTTGAATCTGTTCACCTTCCTCAAGGGCACGTATACGAAGGACGACATCGTCATGTCGCGGACCGTGGACGCTCAGGCTCGCCAGGTGACCACGCCGGTCAACGCTGCCAGAGGATGGTCCACAACCGGTGGCGCCAACCTCGGCACCCCCATCCGGCGTATCGGGGCGAGGCTCAGCCTGGAGTACAACGTCACGTACTCCAAAGGGTACGAGTTCGTGAACAGCGCCGAGAACGTCGCCCGCCTTCTCCAGAATACCATCGTCGTCGGGCTGGAGAATCGCGACAAGGACGTCTTCGATATCCGGGCAGGGGGACGGTTCACCTTCAACGATGTCGACTATTCGCTGAACGACGAGTTGAACACAGATTACCTCAACCGTGTGTTCTACGCGAGCGGAACCTATTACCTCGGGCCCTGGACGTTCAGCACCTCGATGGACTACCAGATGTACGACCAGGAGGTGTTCGGCGCCGGCCAGAACGTCGCACTCCTAGGGGCCTCGGTCTCACGCCTCGTCATGGAGGACCGAGTCGAGGTTCAGCTCATAGGCTTCGATCTGCTGAACCAGAATCAGGGCGTGAGCATCACCAGTACGTCGAGCTTCATTCAGGAGGAGAGGACCGAGTCACTCAGTCAGTACCTGATGCTGAAATTGATCTATCGGCTGGGGCCCAGCGGGGCCGGGATGAACGTGGATAGATAGGCGGGGTTCGCCGGGCGAGTCGCCCTCCTACTCTTCCGGCCCTACTGTCGCAATGCTTGGCGCCACATGATATGATTGCCGACCACACCAGGGAGGCCCGCATGCACACACGTTCGTGGTCGCGACTCGCGATGAGTGCGCTTGCACTGGTCTGCGTGACCTTTGCTTCGTCCCCCTCCGCCGAGGCGCAGTCGACCAGGCCGGCAGGCGAATGGCACGCCACCGGGGGTGATCACACCAACACCAAGTACTCGCCACTCGACCAGATCACGGCGGACAACTTCACCGATCTGGAGATTGCGTGGCGTTGGGCGTCGATCTCGGCCGAGGTCGCCGAACAGAACCGCATGCTCGTCCCTCCCAACGGGTTCAAGACTACCCCGCTCATGGTGGACGGACTCGTGTACCTCAGTACGTCGCTCGGCCAGGTGGCGGCGCTGAATGCCGGTAGCGGCGAGCTGGTCTGGTCGTACGATCCACACGCTTACGAGCGGATTGACTATCGGCCGGCCAGCATGGGGTGGCAGCATCGCGGCGTGGCCTATTGGGAGGATGACGAGAGCGACGACGCCCGCATCTTCATCGCGTTACAAGACCTGCGTCTGGTCGCACTGAATGCCCGGACTGGGGCGCTCTATTCGGACTTCGGACANGGCGGCTTCGTCGACCTCAGCATCAGCCTCGNGCGCGAGATCAATCCGGTCCGGGTGACCCACACGTCGCCCGTGGCGATCGCCCGCGATGTCGTTGTGGTGGGCAGCATCGTGCAGGATACAGAGTTGCGGCTCCGCGAGGCATCACCAGGGCACGTGCGAGGGTTCGACGCGCGCACCGGCGAGATGANGTGGATCTTCCACACGATTCCCCAGGAGGGCGAGATCGCCGTCGAGACNTGGGAGAACGACTCGTGGCGCTACAGCGGTCACTCCAACGTGTGGGGAACCATGGCNGTCGATGACGANCTGGGTTTCGTCTACCTGCCGACCGGCACCCCTACCAACGACTATTACGGNGGGATGCGTCCGGGGGANAATCTGTTCGCCGAGAGTATCATCGCCGTCGACGTCGAGACCGGAGAGCGGGTCTGGCACTTCCAGGCCGTGCATCATGGGCTCTGGGACTACGATTTCCCGACTGCCGGCAACTTACTCGACATCACGGTCGATGGACGCGAGATCAAGGCCATCGCCCAGACGAGCAAGCAGGCCTTCACCTACGTGCTCGATCGGNTCACGGGTGAGCCGGTGTGGCCGATCGAAGAGCGACCGGTGCCCCAGGGTGACGTGCCGGGCGAGTGGTACTCGCCCACGCAGCCGTTCCCGACCAAGCCGCCTCCCTTCGATTTGCAAGGCGTGACCGAGGACGACATCATCGACTTCACGCCCGAGCTTCGTGCCGAGGCGATGCAAATCATCGAAGAGAGTGCACGCTTCGGACCGCTCTTCGAGCCNCCAGCCGTGGCCGGCACTAGAAAGCCGGTCATCCAGGCTCCCGGGACCGGCGGCGGCATCAACTGGCCGGGTTCTGCGGTCGATCCGGAGACCGGACGGCTCTTCGTCCCGTCTCAGACCCGACTGNGGACTGTCGAGNTGNTCCCATACGAGGCGCCCGCGACGGTGGGCTACTTCACGGATCCNTGGGCGAGACCCATCCCNGGCCCGCGGGGTCTTCCGATCGTCAAGCCNCCGTANAAGAGGATCACCGCCTTCGATCTCAATACCGGGGAGCAACTCTGGATGAGTCCTCATGGCGATGGCCCCAGGAACCACCCGGCTCTTAGAGATCTCAACCTGCCACCGCTCGGGGGAGGCAACGGAATGGCTGGCGGTGGACCGCTGGTCACCAAGACNCTGTTGATCGTCAACTCCGGTGGGCGTGACGTCGCCAACATGCAAGAGGTNGCCTCTACCATCACGGCCTACGACAAGGACACCGGNGAGTATCTNGGGTCCGTCACACTGCCTTCGACTCCGTGGGGGAACCCCATCACGTATCTGTACGAGGGCAAGCAGCACATCCTGGTAGCCGTCGGTGGTCGCCCCGGCGACCCGGCGGAGTTGATCGCGCTGGCGCTNCCGTAACCTGTTCACGGGTTGCCTCGCGTTCATGGAGNTCACGGCCNCGGATATGGATGACCGTCTCTAGTCTTACNCCGGGATCAACACAACCTGAATGTCCATCACGTTGGTGCCGGTGGGACCAGTAACGATCAGGTCGCCCAACACCTCGAAAAACGGCGTTGAGTCATTGGCCGCCAGAGTGGCCTCGGCGTCCAGCCCTAGCGCCTCGGCACGACTGATCGTTGTCTGGTCCGCGAAAGCGCCAGCGGCGTGGCTCGCACCATCGATGCCGTCGGTCCCCATCGACGCCATTAACATTGGCCCCCGACCGTGTATCACGAGCGCGCCTCCTAGTACGAGTTCCTGATTTCGCCCACCTCTTCCTGTGCCGCGCACATCGACGGTCGTCTCGCCCGACGCGATGAGACATGCAGGAGGTGCGATCGAGCCCCGACCATCCTTGATCTCCAAACCTCGGGCGGCGAGCATGCGTCCAACCTCCTTCGCTTCGCCGCTCAACGTGGTTGAGAGGAGTCGTGCCGTGTATCCCCGACGTTCGGCTTCCTGAAGGGCGGAGTGAGCGGCTATCCGATTGTTTCCCACGATGCGGACCTCCACGTCGGCGAAAAACGGCGCATCGGGACCCGGAGTCTCTGGAACCTCGCCTCGTGCCCCGGACTCCAGATATTCGAGTGCCGAAGTAGGGATCCGGTCTCGAACCTGGCGACGGTCCACGATGGCCAGGGCATCGGAGAAAGTTGTTGGATCGGGTGAGAGCGGACCGGAGGCGATGACATCCGGAGGGTCCCCCAACACGTCCGACAGGATCAACGCCAGGACTTTGGCCGGCACGGCCATGTGCGCCATGCGTCCGCCTTTGAGACGATCGAGATGCTTACGTACACAGTTGAGTTCATCGATGGTGGCGCCGGCTCGGAGTAACGTCTCGGTCGTCTCTCGAACAGCAGACAGCGCGACACCGGTGGCAGGGAGAGTCATGAGCGCCGAGCCGCCACCTGAGATGAGGCAGAGCAGGAAGTCATTTGCGCCGAGTCGGTCGACGAGTTGGGCGACCGTTTGGGCACCCCGCTGGCTGCCATCGGTGGGGACCGGGTGTCCACCACGAAAGGTGCGGAGGTTACCCAAGTTGCCCATCTCTGCATCCGTCGGGGCGATGACTACTCCGGCCGCGACCCGAGGTCCGAAAATCTCGCAGACCGCCCGTGCCATGGCCGTAGCGGCTTTGCCGACGGCGACGACATGAATAGGATCGGTGCCCGGGACGGTGTCGGGATGTTGTTCAAGCATGTCCTTGACCAGATGGGTGGGATCCACCGCGGCGACTGCGGCGTCGAGACATGCTCGTGCATCCTGGCGCAGGCGACGACCGTTAGCATCGCCCGACTCTGCGAGTTCTTCCAACCCTCCAGCCTTCCCCATGCGTTCGACCGTCCGATGCCAGTCATTCAAGGGCGATACCGCGTTATCGGTTCGAGGAACTGAATTGAGGGTCGGAGACGTCGCAGTCAACCTGACGTCTCAGGGTCCGCTGTTTGCGGTTCGCATCACCGAGCGGCATTTTCGCCGCATCATGCAGGCTCATCTGAGTTGCCCTGCCGCAGACATCTGGAGACACCCGTGCGAATTGGAATCTTATCCATCCTGACGATCATTTTTGCGACCTCACCAGTTCAGACACAGGGTCTGCAAGATGTGCCGTTCGCCACGGACATTACCGTGGAAGAGATCGAAGCAGTAACCGCTGCCATAGGTAACATCCCCGACGAACAGATCAAGGTCGCGGCCATTAGCCAGGGCAACGTCGCTGTCGGAGTTCTCCATCGAGATCGACTGGAAAACACAGGCGGGCCTGCGGCCGGACTCGTCCATCGGGAAGTGAGCGAGGTGTACTATATGTTGTCTGGCTCGGGAACCTTGGTGACCGGTGGTAACGTGTCCGCCGGTCAGGATTTCCCCGCCAACATCAACATCGTGTCTATCTTGGTCGGCCCGAGCTTCAGAGCGACTTCAGAAGGGGGGCGCTCCCGCCAGATTTCCGAGGGCGACGTCGTGGTAATTCCTGCCGGTGTCTTTCATGCTTGGAGCGAGATCCCCGATCATGTCACATACCTGAGCATTCGGCCTGATCCGAACGGGGTGTTGCCGGCAGGGTACGTCCATCCAGTGATCGGAGGACCGCCGGAGAACTGAGCGGAGGGCACAATGATCCAGTCCGTCGAGAACGCCTTTCCCCTCGTAGCTTTTAGAAGGGCCTTCCTCCTCGTAGCCCTAGCGGTTCTGGGCTCCGGGGGTGCACCATCCTTCGTCGAGGGTCAGGCCGACGCTGCCCGGGCCGGGAGTGGGGCCCTCGTCGGCGACGCGATGACGGTGGCTCGGGCTATGAACGGTCAGTACATCTCGTGGCGAGAGCACATCATCGACGAAGCGGCGTCCGCCGGGTTCAAGCTGAGTGGCAGCGATGGTCTGGTCATGGCCGATATCGACAACGATGGGTACGAGGACATCGTCTCGGTGCATGAATCGGATAGCGAATACGACTCCAGTGCGTTCGACCCGGACTTCGTTCCGGACGCCGAAGGCCACGTGCGTATAGCGTTCGGTACGGCGGACCCAGACCGCTGGATCAACATCACCCTGGCCGAAGGAACCGACGCACCCGCCCCGGAAGATGCCGCCATCGCCGACGTCAACGGCGATGGGTATCTCGATGTGATGGTGGCGGCCGAGCT